>NZ_JAQHYR010000002.1:0-398584 GCF_027858075.1 Clavibacter sp. CT19
CCGGCTCCATGACGCGCGAGCGGATGATGGCCGCCCCGGCGTCGGCGACCGCGCTCATCCGGCGGGGCGCGCGCCCGCGGCGCCCGTGCCGACGCCGGCACCCGCGGCGCCGGCGTCGCCCGCGGACGGCGCCCCCGCGTGCCGGTCGCGCGGCGGCACGGTCTCGATGAGGATCTGCGACAGCACGCTCGTGGCGGTGACCCCGTCGAACTCGGCCTCGGGATCCAGCAGCAGGCGGTGCGCGAGCACGGGCTCGGCGAGCGCCTTCACGTCGTCGGGCACCACGTAGTGCCGGCCGTCCGCGGCGGCCCAGGTGCGCGCGGCGCGCAGGAGGGCGAGGGCGCCGCGCACGCTCGCGCCGAGCCGCACCTCGGGCGCCTGGCGGGTGGCGTCGACGAGGCGCACCACGTAGTCGGCGATCGCGGGATCCACGTGCACGGTGCCCGCGCGCTCCTGCAGCGCCCGCACCGAGGCGGCCGTGGCGACGGGCGCGAGCGTCACGTCGTGCGCGCTGACGGACGCGCCCTGCAGGATCCTGAGCATCGACTCGTGGTCCGGGTACCCGATGGAGGTGCGCAGCAGGAACCGGTCGAGCTGCGCCTCGGGCAGCGCGTAGGTGCCCGCCTGCTCGATCGGGTTCTGCGTCGCGATCACCAGGAACGGGTCGCCCACGTCGTGGGGCGCGCCGTCGACCGTGACACGGCCCTCCTCCATCACCTCGAGGAGCGCGGACTGGGTCTTCGGGCTCGCGCGGTTGATCTCGTCGGCCAGCACGATGCTCGCGAACACGGGCCCGCGGTGGAACTCGAACCCGCCCGTGCGCTGGTCGTAGACGCTGACGCCCGTGATGTCGCCAGGGAGCAGGTCGGGCGTGAACTGCACGCGGCTGTGCGTGCCGTCGACCGTCTGCGCCATGGCGCGCGCGAGCGAGGTCTTGCCGGTGCCGGGCACGTCCTCGAGCAGGAGGTGCCCTCCCGTCACCATCGCGGTGAACGCGAGCCGCACCACGTGCGACTTCCCGAGCAGCACCTGCTCCACGTTGCGCACGAGCGCGGCGAACTCGTCCTGGAAGGCGCGGGCCTCGTCGGCGGTCATCGTCATGGGGGCGTGCCTCTCGGGTGCGGACGCGGGTGCGGGTGCGGGTCCGGGTGCGGGTGCGGGTGCGGGTGCGGGTGCGGGTGCGGGTGCGGGTGCGGGAGCGTGGGCGTGTCCGGGTCCGGGTCCGGGTCCGGCGGCCGCGGGGTCGGCCGTCATCCGCGGTGGGCGTACGTGTACAGGGTGCCCGAGTCCGCGGCGACGCGCACCTCCAGGATCCGCTCGGCGCCCGCCGGCAGGGCGCAGGATCCGGCCGCTCCGGAGGAGCCGTCCGTCCACGCGCCCTCGCCGCCGCAGCGCCACTCGCTCCGGGCGTAGCCGCCGCCGACCGCGGGCGGGGTGGAGGTCCAGGAGACGATCGTGCCGCCGGCTGCGTCCGCCTCGAACCGCACGTCGCCGGCGCGCGCGTCGACCGCCGTGCCGGCGTCGACCGCGACCGACCAGCCGCTCGAGCGCGGACGTCCGTCGGTCCCCCGGTCGCCGCGCGGCAGCGAGACCGTGACGGCGGGCGCGGAGGGCGCCGCGCGCGGGGTGAGCTGACCGGCCTCGACGACCGTGCAGCCCTGGCTGTTGGCGGCGAGCACCGTGAACGCGACGGGCTGGTCGGCGGCGAGGCCCGCGAACACGTGACTCGTGGCGCCGCCCACGTCGACCGCGGGACCGTGCTCGGCCGACCACGGCGTCACGCCCTCCGTGGCGACCGAGCAGCCGGGCGCGGATCCGGGCGCGTGCGCGGCCACGAGGTAGCGGATCCCGTCGACGCCCGACCCCTGGAACGCCGGCCAGGAGACCGTGACGCGCGTCTCGTCCGCCGGGTCGGCGACGGCGGTGGGCGTGCCGGTCGCGGTCGGGGCGCCGCGTGGCGTGCCCGTGATGGAGGCGGTGAGCCACGCGGATCCGTCCTGCACCTGCGCGCTGTTGCGGGCGGCGACGCTCACGGCGACGGGCACCTCGGCGACGAGCGACGGATCCCGCACCTCGACGCTGGTGGCGTCCGCGGCCACCTGGCGGGTGACGCCGCCGACCGTCACGACGTACTGCGAGACCGGGCTCGACGACGAGGGCACCGCCGACGGCTGCCACGACACGCGCAGCCCGTCCGCGAGCGGCTCGGTGACGAGGCCGGCGGGCGCGGCCGGCAGCACGTCCGACCACAGGCCCGAGATCGAGACGGGCTCCGAGGCGCCCACGCCGTTGACGGCCCGCACCTCGACCTGCACCGCGGACGACGGGCCGTTGCCGGGCGTCGGCACGGTGCACGTGGTGGACGGGCAGGTGGTCGTGGCGGTGACGACACCGCCGCGGAGCACGCGGACCTGGTAGCCCGTGATCGGCGACCCGTTGACGACGCCCGGCTCGAACGCGACCGTGAGCGCGCGGTCGGCGAAGCCCGTGGCGCGGAGGGCCGTGACCGGTCCCGGGCGGTCCTGCACGTGGATCACGACGGTGCCGAACGCGGCCCGGCCCGCGTCGCCCGTGGCGTCGCGCACCTCGTACTGCACGCGCACGTCGCCCGGCACGGCGTCGGCGGACGCGGCGACGGCGAGCGTCGCGCGGTCGGCCGACGGCGTCACCGTCACGCCCGCCGGGAGGCTCGCGCCGTCGGCCCCGCGGATGGACGCGACCGTGAGCGGCGCGCCCGGGAAGGGGTTCCCCGCCTGGTCGTTGGCGAGCACGTCGATCGTGGTGGCGGATCCGCGCGTCACGGTGCCCTCGTCGGTCGCCGGCTGGGCGAGCGGCCGCGTCGACGGCACGACCCGGAGGTCCACCCGTCCGGCGCGTCCGGCCTGCGTGGCATCGCGCACGCTCACGGCGAAGGACGTCGCGACGCCCGTCTCCACGCCCGCGTCGGCCGAGAGGCGCAGCGTGCCGCCCTCGACGGAGGCGCGGAAGCCCTCGCCCACAGCGCCCTCGATCGCGTACGCGAGCTGCCCGCGGTCGTCCTGGTACGGGTAGGCGGTGAGGCGGTCGAGGTCGATGTCCTTGGGCTGGCCGGGCTCCAGGTCGATGACCGCGCCCGTGAACACGGGCGGCTGGTTCTCGGTGGGCGTGACCGTGATGGGGAGCACGAGCGCGGCCGTGCGCCCACCGTCGTCGCCCGCGGAGTCGGTGACCGTGAAGGAGAGCGCGGCGGGGCCGAAGTAGCCGGGCTCGCTGCGGTACGCGACGGTGTCGTCGTCGACGAGCTCCACGGGTCCGTCGGCGTGCGTGGCGGAGAGGGAGTTGGGGTCGGCGATGCGCACGGCCCGGCCGCCCGCGGCCACCACGTGGTCGTCGAGATCGACGACGAGCCGCTCGCCGCTCGCGACGGACGGCCGCGGCTGTCCCACGCGCAGCTGCGGCAGCGTGTCCTCGAAGCCGGGCACCCAGACGAAGGCGGTCGCGGTGACGCCCTGGTCGTCCGGCTGCGCCACCGTGAACGGCACGATGCGGCGCGCGTCGCCGACCTCCACGCGGATGCGGCCGTCGGGCGTCACGCGCGCCACGTCGTCGTAGCCCGCGCCGACGGAGAGCACGAGCGCCGACGCGTCGCCCTCCGCGGAGAACACGTTGCGCATCACGTCGACGTCGACGCTCGTGCGGTCGAGCACGTCGGAGAGCTGGAGCACGGTGTCGCGCGCGATCGGGCGCGTGGGCGGCGCGGCCGGATCCACGACGACCGTGAGGAACGCCTCGTCCGTGCCGCCGCGCGCGTTCCGCACGCCGTAGACGAAGCCGTAGCGCCCGGCCTCCTCGGGCGCGACGACGCGCACGGTGTCGCCGTCGAGCCCCGCGACGGGTCCCGCGGACTGCGGCTGCACCGAGACCAGCGAGAGCGCGCCGCCGTCCGGGTCCGTGTCGTTCGCGAGCACCTGCACGCGGAGCACCCGGCCGGGCCGCACGGTGACGACGTCGGCCGTCGCGACCGGGTTCCTGGCGCCCTCGACCCGCGGGCTGATGCCCACGCGGATCGTGCCGGTCGCGCGCGCCCCGAGCCCGTCGACCACGGCGTACGCGAACGCGTCGGTGCCGGTGGAGTAGTCGCCGGCCCGGTAGTCGATCCAGTCGGGCCCGACCTCCGCGACCTGGCCCTTCTCGGGCCCGGCGTCCTGGCCGAGGAGCCGCACGGAGTCGCCGTCGGGGTCGATGCCCGTGAGCGGCACGGGGATCCGCACGGTCTCCCCCGCGAGCACGCGCGCCGTGAGCGGCCGCGGCACGGGCGCCGTGTTGGTCGCGGCGTCGGCCTCGCGCACCGACACCGTGAGGGTCGCGGTCGCCCACTGGCCGTCGGGCGCGACGGTGCGGTAGACGGCCGTGTGGTCGCCCGTGCGGTCGGGCGCGAGGTAGCGCAGGCGGTCGCCGCTCGCGAAGAGGAGGCCGGCGCCCTCGGGCAGCGGATCCACGAGCACCGGGTCGAGGCGCAGCGCGTCGCCGTCGGGCTGCTCGTCGTTGGCGAGCACGGGGATGTCGACGGCGTCGCCCACGCGCACGGCCACGCGGTCGTCGACGGCGACGGGCGGCTGCCGCACGGCGGGCTCGGGCACCTCGATCACGGTGATGACGCCCGTCGCGTCCGCGACGCCGTTGCTCACGCGGTAGCCCACGTCCACGGGTCCGTCGAGCGGCCGGGTGAGCGTGATCCGCACGAGCCGCTGCCCCACGACCTCCGCGCGCACGCCGGCGGCGTCGCCGGGCGACACCGCGTCGGTGACCACGAGCACGCCGCCCGCGGGATCGAAGTCAGCGGCGAGCACGTCCACGTCCTGCGCCTCGAGCGCCCGCACGAACACGGTGTGCGGCACGGTCACGGGCCGGCCGTCGGACTCGGGGGCGCCGCGCACCTCGACGCGCACGACGCCCGTGGCCGTGGTCCGCCCGTCGGTCACCGTGTACTCGAGCAGGTGCGTGCCGGTCCGGGTGCCCTGCAGGCGGACGGTGCCGGCCTCGAGGTCGGGCGTGACCTGCACGCCGGGTCGCGCGGGCGCCGACGCCAGCCGGATCGCCCCGCTCCCGCCGCGCGCGTGCAGGAGCGCATCGACCGTGATCTCGCGCCCGACCGACGCCTGCACCACGAAGCCCTCGGCCACGAGCGGCACGTCGCCGGCGCGGCGGACGGTCACGACGAGCGCGCCGGATCCCTCCTCGCGCCCGTCGGACACCTGGAGCGCCACCGTGCGCGTGTCGCCGCCGGCCCCCGCGTCCGTGTAGACGACGCGGCCCTCGGGCTTCCAGCTCACGGCGTCGGGCGCCGGGACGCTCGCGCGCGTGAGGTAGGTCGGATCCCCGTCGGGGTCGTACCAGCCGCCCAGCACCTCGGTCTGCAGGCGGGCGCCCTCGGCGACCGTGCCCGTGGCGGGCCGCGACTGCACGGGCGGGGCGTTCTCGTCCGCGTCGCGCACGGCGACGCGCACATCGGCGGTCGCCGTGCCGCCGCGACCGTCGCTCACGACGTAGGAGAGGCGCACGGTGCCCGCCGCCGTGGGCGCGAGCGCGAGCTGGAGGCCCTGGCCCTCGTCGACGATGTCGACCGCGCCGACCTGCGCGTCCACGGGGGTGACGGAGTCGATCACGAGCACGTCGCCGTTCGGGTCGTGGTCGTTGAGGAGCACGGGCAGCGGGCTCGTGCGGCCGGGCCGGGCGCCGAGGTCGTCGGCGACGGCGACGGGCGGCTGCTGCACGCGGTCGGTCTCGGGCGGGATGTCGGCGGTGCTCTGCTCGACGACCGTGTCGGACCGCTCGCGGTCGATGAGGTCCGACCAGTTGTCGATGACCCCCGCCCCGCGCTGCACGGCCCAGGCCGCGCCGCCGCGCACGTCGTTGAGCACGACGCGCGGGCCGTCGACGAGGAACCGGAGCGCGGACTGCGCGGACACCCCGGCGATGTCGGTGAGGGCGCCGGCCGGGGTGCGCCGGGCGTCGCCGGCCTCCGCGCCGCCGACCGCGGCGGAGTCGACCGGTGCGACCGGCGCGGTCGGCGCGGTCGGTGCGGTCAGCGCGGTCAGCGAGGTCGGGGCGGCGTCGAGGCAGCGCTGCCAGGAGGATCCGCCGG
Organism: Clavibacter sp. CT19; assembly: GCF_027858075.1. Classification (NCBI taxonomy): domain Bacteria; kingdom Bacillati; phylum Actinomycetota; class Actinomycetes; order Micrococcales; family Microbacteriaceae; genus Clavibacter; species Clavibacter sp. CT19. The sequence goes on from NZ_JAQHYR010000002.1 coordinate 6,125, forward strand.
TCCAGCCGGCGAACTCGCAGCCGTCCACGCGCACGGGCCGGGCGGGCGCGCCGGACGCGCGGTCGGCGACGACGACCGGGGCGCCGCCCGCGACGGGCACCTGCAGCAGGCCGCCGGTGTGGGCCACGAGCACGGCGTCGCCCGCGGAGGAGGCGCGCTGGAGGGCGACCTGCGCGTCGGCCGCGACGGATCCGCCGAGGTCGACCGCACGCCCGTCCACCCGCAGGGCGCGGGCGTCGGCGTCGTACAGCGCCCAGTGTCCGTCGACGCCCGTGAGCGCGAGGCGGCGGGCGGCCGGGCGGCCCGCCACCCCGGCCTCCACGGTCTCGCCGGGCACGGCGGCGGCGGGATCCGCGCCGGGGTCGACGGCCGCCCCCTCCGCCGGCGCGCCGACGGGCCCCACGTCCACCGTCCCCTCGACGGTGTCGTCCGTGGCGGCGCGGATGCGCGAGAGCGTGCCGGAGGCGGCCGAGTAGACGAGGAGCGTGCCGTCGTCGGCCATGGACGCGACCGCGTCGGCGCCGAGCGACAGGGTCGGTGCGCTCACCGCGTCGAAGGCGGCGAGGCCCGCGACGGGCACGAGCCAGAGCTGGCCGGTGGCGGGCACGAGGATCGCGACGCGCGACCCGGCGAGCATCACCTCCGCGCCCGCGGGCAGCGGCGCCGTGTCGACGACCGCGCTCGTGGCGTCGTCGACCACGTCGAGGCGCGAGGCGCCGCGGTCGGCGAGGAGCACGGTGGATCCGGACTGCAGCACGTCGATGTCCTCGCTGCGGGAGTCGACCACGCTGTCGAGCTCGAGCACCTGGGTGTTGGCGCGGCCGATGGCCTGCTGCGCGGCGTTGACGACCCACACGGATCCGTCGTCGAGGTCGATGCGCTGGGCGTCGTAGCCGTCCGAGACGAGCGCGAAGCCCGTGAGGAGCGCGAGCACGACGGCGCCTCCCGTCACGGTGGTCGCGGCCTGGCGGTGGCGGCGGATCCAGTCGCGGATCATCGCGGGAGCTCGGCGCACTTCTCGGTCGACGCCCGGCCGGCGACGCCGTCGCGCGTGACGGTCACGGTGACGCAGGCCCGGTCGCCCGAGCCCGCCGCGCCCGCGGTCCCCGGGCCACCCGAGGTGACCCGGAACGACGTGTCGCGCTGGGTGCTCGGCAGGCCGCCGTCGCGCACCACCTGGTACGCGTCGTCGGCGCCGAGGCCGGGGTCGTCCCAGGAGAAGAGGATGCCGTCGTCCGTCGCGGAGGCCTCGATGGCGCCGACGACCGGGATGTCGCGCGCCCCGGTGCCGCCGCCGGATCCGCCGAGGAGCACGCCGACCAGCACGCTCGCGACGACCGCGCCGGACGCCGCCGCCACCAGCGCGATGCGGTTCCGCACCAGGAACGGGCGCGGTCCCGGCGCGGGCGGTCGGCCGGAGCCGGAGGCGCCCACGGGCCCGGATCCGGAGCGGCCCAGGGAGGTGGACGCGGGATCCGCGCGCCCCGGCTCCGACGCGGACGGGGTGCCCGTGCCGCGCGCGGACGCGCGCCGGGCGGGATCCGCAGCCGACGGTCGCGCGCCCGCCGCCGCCCCGCCACCCGCCGCCGCGGCACCCGCCACCGCGCGCGCCCGGGGAGCGCCGGCTGTCACCGTCGCCTTCCGCCGCACCCGGCGGACGACGGCACGCGGGCCGGCCGCGCCCGGATCCACCTGCACGATCCCGCGCACGCGCGTCGGGTCGTCGTCCTCCTCGACCCCGGCCGCCACGGCGGACGCCCACTCCTCGCTCGCCACCTCGAGCGGCGTCTGCGCGAGCTGGAGCTCCGCCTCCACCGCCTGCAGCTCGCGCACGAACGCGAGCGCCGAACCCGGCCGCGCCTCCGGCTGCCGCGACATCGACCGGCGCAGCACCAGCTCGAGCCGCTCGGGCACGTCCGCGCGGCCGGTCGGCAGGGGCCTGGCCTTCTGGATGCGGGCGACGAGGTCCGCGGGAGCGTTCCGCCCGCCCGGCACCTCGAAGGGGCTCCGTCCGGCGAGCAGCGAGTGCACGGTGGCCGCGAGCGACCACACCTCGCTCCGCACGGTGCCCGGGCTCTCGCCGGCGAGCACCTCGGGCGCCGACCACGGGATCGACAAGCCCACCGCGTCGGTCGCCGCCGCGTCCTCGAGCGTGGACGCGATGCCGAAGTCGCTGAGGACGGGGTGCCCGAACGCGGTCGTGAGGATGTTCGCCGGCTTGATGTCGCGGTGCAGCACGCCCGCGCGGTGGGCGGTCTCCACGGCGCTCGCGATGCGGATCCCCACGCGCAGCACCTCGGCGACGCCGAGCGGCTCGCGCCGGTACCGGTCGCTGAGGCTCGACGAGCACAGCTCCATCACGAGATAGGGCCGCCCGTCGGCCGCGACGCTCGCCTGGTGCACCGTGAGCACGGACGGGTGCGCGCTCAGCTGCGCCATGAGGTCGGCCTCGGCGCGGAACATGGCGCGCAGCCGGTCGGTCACGATCTCGGCGAGCATGACCTTGACCGCCACCTGCCGCCTGGGCATGTCCTGCTCGTAGAGGAACACGTCGGCGAAGCCGCCGGATCCGAGGACCGTCACGTAGGTGAACCCCGGCAGCACCGGCGGGGACGACGGCAGGCGTCTGGCCATGGCCCCCTCATCGGGTTCGGACCGACGGCAGGGACTGGTGCGGGCGGTGGCGGGTGATCGGCTCCCGTCGAGTCTAGGCTCCGGATCCGCGCGGGCACAGGGATCCGGCGCCCGCGGACGCCCCCTGTTCGGGAGCGTCCGCCGAGCGCTCGAGGCGGGCCGCGGGGTGGGTCGCGCGGTCGGTCGCGGTCAGTCGCGCGGGGGCAGGTCGCGCGCCGGCTGACCCACGTAGAGCTGCTGCGGACGGCCGATCTTGGTGGCCTGGTCCTCGTTCATCTCGCGCCAGTGCGCGATCCAGCCGGGCAGGCGCCCGATGGTGAACAGCGCCGTGAACATGCGCGTGGGGAAGCCCATGGCCTTGTAGATGACGCCCGTGTAGAAGTCGACGTTCGGGTACAGCTTCCGCTCGATGAAGTAGTCGTCCGCGAGCGCGACGGCCTCGAGCTCCTTGGCGATGTCGAGCAGCGGGTCTTGGATGCCGAGGGCCGCGAGCACCTCGTCGGCGCTCTCCTTCACCAGGCGGGCGCGCGGGTCGAAGTTCTTGTAGACGCGGTGCCCGAAGCCCATGAGGCGGACGCCGTCCTCCTTGTTCTTCACGCGCTCCACGTAGCGGTCGACGCCCTCGCCGGAGTCGCGGATGCGACCGAGCATCGCGAGCACGGCCTCGTTCGCGCCGCCGTGCAGCGGGCCGAAGAGCGCGCCGATGCCGGCCGAGACGGAGGAGAACATGTTCGCCTCGGTGGATCCGACGAGCCGCACGGTCGACGTCGACGCGTTCTGCTCGTGGTCCTCGTGCAGGATGAGTAGGCGCTCGAGCGCCCGGCTGACCACCGGGTCGACCTCGTAGGGCTCGGCGTTGTTGCCGAAGTTGAGGCGGAGGAAGTTGTCCACGAACGACAGCGAGTTGTCCGGGTAGAGGAACGCCTGGCCGAGGCTCTTCTTGTGCGCGTACGCCGCGATGACCGGCAGCTTCGCCAGCAGGCGCAGCGTGGAGATCTCGACCTGCTCGGGATCGTGGACGCTCAGCGAGTCCTCGTAGTAAGTGGAGAGGGCCGACACCGCGCTCGACAGCACCGACATGGGGTGCGCGTTCGTGGGGAGGGCGCGGAAGAGGCCCTTGAAGTCCTCGTGCAGGAGCGTGTGGCGGCGGATGTCCTCCTCGAACCCGCCGAGCTGGTCGGCCGTGGGCAGCTCGCCGTGGATGAGGAGCCAGGCCACCTCGAGGTAGCTCGACTGGCGCGCGAGCTGCTCGATGGGGTAGCCGCGGTAGCGGAGGATGCCCTGCTCGCCGTCGATGTACGTGATGGCCGAGCGGGTCGACGCCGTGTTGACGAAGCCGTTGTCGAGCGTCGTGAGGCCCGTCTTCTTCGTGAGCGCCGAGATGTCGATGCTGGACGCGCCGTCGACCGCGGGGAGGATGGGGAACTCCACCCGTCCGCCCGGGTACGTCAGCGTCGCCGTGGGCTTCTCCTGCGCCTGGGGCTCGTCCGCCTTCGGCCGGTCGTCCGCCTGCTGCCCGCCATCGGTCACGGCGCCTCCTCGAGTCTGGGTGGGTGGCCCGGGGGATGCGCGCCGCCGGGCGCTCGTGGCGCCCTCGCGGCGCCGGGGATCCGAGCCGACTACAGCCTAAAGGGCCGACCGGGACGCTGTCGCCTCCGCCAGCATCCGGGCGGATCCGTCGGAGGTCGTGCTACGTGGAGGAGGCGGCGCGGAGCCGCGCCGCCGCCGCCTGGACGCGCTCGTCCGTCGCCGTGAGCGAGAGGCGCACGTGCTCGGGCGACGCGTCGCCGTAGAAGGGGCCGGGGCCCGCGAGGATCCCCAGGTCGGCCAGCTCCGCGATGCCCTCCCAGGCGTCGCGCCCGCGCGTCGCCCAGAGGTAGAGCCCGGCCTCGCTCGCGTCGATGCGCCAGCCGGCGGCCTCGAGCGCGGGCCGGAGCACGTCGCGGCGCATTCGGTAGAGCTCGCGCTGGGCGCGCACGTGGTCGTCGTCGCCGAGCGCCACCGCCATGGCGTGCTGGAGCGGCGCGGGCGGGAGGAGCCCCGCGTGCTTGCGGACCCGGATCAGCCGCGCGATCACGTCCCGGTCGCCTGCCACGAGCGCGGCGCGGTACCCCGCGAGGTTGGACTGCTTGCTCAGCGAGTAGAGCGCGAGGACTCCCGTGTGGTCGTCGCCCACGACGCGCGCGTCGAGGATCGAGGGCGTCGGCCCGTCGGCCCACTCCCCCTCCCAGCCGAGCTCGGCGTAGCACTCGTCGCTCGCGATCACGGCGCCGAGCTCCCGAGCGCGCGCGACGGCGGCCCGGAGCTCCTCGACGTCGAGCACGCGGCCGTCGGGGTTGCCGGGCGAGTTCAGCCAGACGAGGCGCGTGGACGCGGGCCACGCGGCCGGGTCGTCGGCCGGCACGCTCTCCGCGCCCGCGAGCGCCGCCCCGATCGCGTACGTCGGGTACGAGACGCGCGGGTGCACGACCGCGTCGCCCTCGCCGAGGCCCAGCATGAACGGCAGCCAGGCCACCATCTCCTTGGAGCCGATGGTCGGCAGCACCTGCTCGACGTCGAGGTCGGCATTCCGGCGCCGGGCGTGCCAGTCGACCATCGCCCGCCGGAGCTCCGGGGTGCCGACCGTGGTCGGGTACGCGTGCGCGTCGGTCGCCCAGGCGAGCGCGTCGCGGATGAGCGTCGGCGTCGGGTCGACGGGCGATCCGATGCTCAGGTCGACGATGCCGTCCGCATGCCGCCCCGCCCGCTCCGCGTACGGGGCCATGAGGTCCCAGGGGTAGTCGGGCAGCTCGCCGAGGGCCACTCGCGTCAGCCGTTCTGGGGCGGGAGCGCGGCGATGACGGGGTGGTCGGAGTGCGTCACGCCGACCTTGGTGGCGCCGCCGGGCGAGCCCATCTCCGCGAAGAACTCGACGTTCGCGGTGTAGTAGTCGCTCCAGCGCTCGGGCAGGTCGTCCTCGTAGTAGATGGCCTCGACGGGGCACACGGGCTCGCAGGCGCCGCAGTCCACGCACTCGTCGGGGTGGATGTAGAGCGACCGCTCGCCCTCGTAGATGCAGTCCACCGGGCACTCGTCGATGCAGGCGCGGTCCTTCACGTCGACACAGGGCAGGGCGATGACGTAGGTCACTTCGGGCGGGTCCTTCCGGGAGCGGTGCGGCCCGAGAGAGTCTACGCGGCGCCGTGAGCGGCACCCGCCGGGGCGCCGTCCGCGGACGACCCCGGGGCGCCGTCCGGCCGGGCAGCGTCACGCGGCGCGAACCGCGGCCACACGACGACCACGGCCACGAGGATCGCGGGCGCGACCGCCCACACCTGGCTCACCCAGTCGCGCGGGAAGAGGACGGATCCGCCGGGCCCGCTCATCCCGAGCACCGCCACGGCCACGACCGCGCCGAGGCCGAGGCACAGGGCGTGCAGCCGGTCGACCAGCAGCAGCCGGAACGCGACGAGGAGGCAGGCGAGCGTCACGAGCGCGAGCACGAGCCCGACGGGGACGCCGACCCCGCCGACCGCGAGCGGCGCGCGGTGAGCGACCGTGCCGATGGCGCCCACGAGGAGGCCGAGCACGAGGGACGCGGCGGCGGTGCCGATGCGCTGCAGGCCGCGCGGCGCGAGGTCGGCGTCGCCCGCCGCGCCGTCGGCGCCGGCCGGCCGGTGCGACCGGAACAGCTCGACGGCCCCGATGGGCTCGCCGACGCCGTGCGACAGCGCGAACTGGTCGCCGTCCACGACGACCTGCGTGCGGTGCGCGGCGATGGCCCGGGTCTTCGCGTCGAGCACCTCGGTGACGTCGACCGCGAGGTCCACGGCGTCGTCGGGCAGCACGAGCATGCCGGCCGGGCGCGCGTCGGGCGCGGGGAACCGGCCGCGCGCGGCCACGCGCTCGTGCGCCTCCCGCGCCGACGACTCGGTCGTGGTGATGAGGTACGCCGGCACCCCCGCCTCCTCGGCGGCCCAGGTGGCGATGACGTGCACGCGCTTGTGGTCGGGGTGGCCGTAGCCGCCGTGGTCGTCGTAGGTGATGACGGTGGTCGCGTCGACGTCGGCGATGACCGCCAGCACGTCGCGCGCCTCGTCGGCCTCGTCGCCGGCCGACAGCGAGTCGGGGTCGAGCGGCTGGAGGGCCACGGGCACCCCGTCGTCGCCCCACTCCATGCCGGAGTCGACGTAGCGGCGGGGCACGAGCCCCCGCCAGCGCGCGCCGACGTCGCCGAGGAAGCGGTGGTCGACGACCCCGAGCGCGGCCATGGCGTCGGCCAGCTCCGTCTCCCGGTGGTCGGCGAGCGCCTTGAGGTCGCCCTCGAGGTGGCGGAGCTCCTCCGGGATGACGTCGCCCCGCTCGCCGCGCGTGCAGGTGAGCACCGTGACGGGGACGCCGTCGCGCACGAGCTTCGCGATGGTGCCGCCCGTGACGATGCTCTCGTCGTCGGGGTGGGCGTGCACGAAGAGGACGTGCTCGCGCGCGGGACGGGAGGTCGAGCCGGGGATCATCGGGCGATCCTATCCGCGCGCGCGATGCCGCTCGCTGGGCGCGGGGGCCGCGCACCCACGCACTCCGCCGTCCGCGGGGGACGACGGACTGGACGCGTCCCGGCCCCCGCGCTACTGTGCACGAGGTAAGGCAAGCCTCACCTACATTTCCCCACATCAGCAATAGGGCGCGCCCGACGCGCCCGCCGCCCGGAGAGGCGCACGCGTGTTCGCGAACTACCTGATCGGCCTGCGCGAGGGCCTCGAGGCCGCGCTGGTCGTCACCATCCTCATCGCCTACGTGGTGAGGATCGGCCGGCGCGACGTGCTCGGCCGGCTGTGGCTCGGCGTCGGGTTGGCGGTGCTCCTCGCGCTCTCGGTCGGCGCGATCCTCACCTACGGCGCCTACGGGCTCACGTTCGCGGCGCAGGAGGCCATCGGCGGCTCCCTCTCCATCGTCGCCACGGGCCTCGTCACCTGGATGGTGTTCTGGATGCTGCGCACCGCGAAGGACATGCGCTCCGAGCTCCAGGGCGCCGTCGACCGCGCCATCCAGGGCGCCGCCTGGGGCCTCGTCGCCGTCGCGTTCCTCGCGGTCGGCCGCGAGGGCATCGAGACGGCGCTGTTCCTCTGGTCGGCCGTGCAGGCCACCGGCGCCACGACCCTCCCGCTCCTCGGCGCCGGCCTCGGCATCGTCACCGCCGTCGCGCTCGGCTGGCTCGTGTACCGCGGGGTGCTGCGGATCGACCTCGCCCGCTTCTTCACCTGGACGGGCGCGCTCCTCATCGTGGTGGCCGGCGGCGTGCTCGCGTACGGCGTGCACGACCTCCAGGAGGCGGGCATCCTGCCGGGGCTGGACGCGCTCGCGTTCGACGTCTCCGGCGCTGTGCCGCCCGGATCCTGGTACGGCACGCTCCTCAAGGGCACCGTCAACTTCTCCCCCGCCACCACGTGGCTCGAGGCGATCACCTGGGTGCTGTACGTCGTGCCGACGCTCGCCGCCTACCTGACGCTCGCGCGGCGGGGTCGCCGCCCGCGGGCCGAGGCGGGCGCATCCGGCACCGCGTCCGCCGCCGGCGCGTCCGACGCCCGCGCCGCCTCCCCCGTCGCCGCCTCCCCCGGGGCCGCCTCCCCCGTCGCCGCGGACGCGACCACCACCCGCTGACCCCACGCACCCGCGCCTCCCCACACCCCACCATCCCGTCCCATCCCGCCGGCACGCCGGCCCGCTCCCCCCGAGGACCCATGAAGCGCTCCACCCTCCCCGCCGCCGCCCTGCTCGCCGGCGCCGCCCTCGCCCTCTCGGGCTGCGTCGCGAACGCCCCCTCCGGATCCGCGGGGGACGGCGCCGCCGCGGCCTCCGGCATCACGCAGCTGACCGTCGACAGCTCGGCCGACGCCTGCACGGTCTCCGCCGCGACCGCGCCGAGCGGCACGGTCTCGTTCCACGTCACGAACTCCACCGACCAGGTGACGGAGTTCTACCTCCTCGCCGAGGACGGCCTCCGCATCGTCGGCGAGGTCGAGAACGTGAGCCCCGGCATCGAGCGCGACCTCGTGCTCACGGCGCAGCCCGGCAGCTACTACACCGTCTGCAAGCCCGGCATGGTGGGCGACGGCGTGGGCCGCGCGCCCTTCACGGTCACCGGCGACCAGGTCGCCCTCGCCGGCGACGCCGCGCAGCAGGGCCAGGACGCCGCCGCGAACTACCTCGCGTACGTCAAGGACCAGGTGAGCCGGCTCCTCCCCGCCACGCAGGAGTTCGCCGACGCCTACCTCGCGGGCGACGACGAGAGGGCGCGCTCGCTCTACCCCACGGCCCGGTCGTACTACGAGCGCGTGGAGCCGGTCGCGGAGTCCTTCGGCGACCTCGACCCGGCGATCGACTTCCGCGAGGCCGACGTCGATCCCGGCACCGAGTGGACCGGCTGGCACCGCATCGAGAAGGACCTCTGGCGGCCCGCGCCCGACGCGAACGGCGGAGACGTGTACGTGCCGCTCAGCGCCGGGGACCGCGCGCACTTCGCCCAGCAGCTGACCGCCGACACGCAGCGCCTCTCCGACGCCGTGCACGCCGACGGCTTCTCGGTCGACATCTCCACGGTCTCGAACGGCGCCGTCGGGCTGATGGACGAGGTCGCGACCGGCAAGATCACGGGCGAGGAGGAGATCTGGTCGCACACCGACCTCTGGGACTTCCAGGCGAACCTCGAGGGTGCCCGCGTCGCCTACGAGGGCGTCCGCGACATCGTCGCCGCCAAGGACCCGCAGCTCGTCGCCACCCTCGACGCGCAGTTCGCGAAGCTCGAGACCGACCTCGCCGCCTACGGGTCGCTCGAGAAGGGATTCACCGCCTACGACGCGCTGACGACGGACCAGGTCAAGGGCCTCGCGGACGGCGTGAACGCGCTGGCCGAGCCGCTGTCGAAGCTCACCGGGACGCTCGTCGGATGACCGACGGACACGAGGCGGCGGTCGCACCCCACACGGACGACGCATCGGCCGCCGCGGACGCCCCGCGCGGCGTCTCCCGCCGCGGCGTCCTCGGGCTGCTGGGGGCCGGCGCGCTCGGCGGCGGGCTCGTGGGATCCGCCGCCGGCGTCATGGCCGACCGCGCCTTCGCCGGCGCGCGCCAGGCCGCGGGCGGCGCCACCTACGCGTTCCACGGAGCGCACCAGGCCGGCATCACCACGCCCGCGCAGGACCGCCTGCACTTCGCCGCGTTCGACGTGGCGGACATCGACCGCGACGGCCTCGTCTCCCTCCTGCGGGACTGGAGCGCCGCCGCGGCCCGGATGACGGCGGGCGGATCCGCGGGCCCGCTCGGCGCGGTCGACGGCCCCTACGACTCCCCGCCGGACGACACGGGCGAGGCCCTCGACCTCCCGCCGGCCGGCCTCACCATCACCTTCGGCCTCGGTCCGTCGCTGTTCACCACGGCCGACGGCATCGACCGGTTCGGCATCGCCGACCGCCGTCCCGCCGCGCTCGTCGACCTGCCGCGCTTCCCCGGTGAGGCGCTCGTGCCCCAGGCGACGGGCGGCGACCTCTGCATCCAGGCGTGCAGCGATGACCCGCAGGTCGCCGTGCACGCGATCCGCAACCTGTCGCGCATCGCCTTCGGCCGGGCGTCCATCCGCTGGTCGCAGCTCGGCTTCGGCCGCACGTCGTCCACGAGCCGCGCCCAGGTCACGCCGCGCAACCTCTTCGGCTTCAAGGACGGCACGGCGAACGTGAAGTCCGAGGACACCCGCGTGGTCGACGACCACGTCTGGGCCGACTCCGGCTCCGCGCCCGGCGAGGCCTGGATGCGGGGCGGTTCCTACCTCGTCGCGCGCCGCATCCGCATGACCATCGAGACGTGGGACCGCTCGACGCTCCGCGAGCAGGAGCGCGTCGTGGGCCGCACGAAGGACTCGGGGGCGCCGCTCAGCGGCGGCGAGGAGCACACGGCGCCCGACTTCGCCGCGACCGGTCGCGCCGGCGCTCCGCTCATCGACCGGGCGTCGCACGTGCGCCTCGCGCATCCGGACACGAACGGCGGCGCGGTGCTCCTCCGCCGCGGCTACAACTTCGTCGACGGCAACGACGACCTCGGCCGGCTGAACGCGGGGCTGTTCTTCCTGGCGTTCCAGCGGGATCCGCGGGAGCAGTTCATCCCCATCCAGCGCAGCCTCGCGCGCGACGCCATGAACGAGTACCTGCGCCATGTCGGCAGCGGGATCTGGGCGGTGCCGCCGGGCGCGACCCGCGACGGCTACGTGGGCGAGACGCTCTTCGGGTAGCCGGCCCCGCCCTCGCGCACCGCGTCGCGCACGGCGTCGCCGGCGGCGCTGCACCCCGTGAGCGCGAGCCCCGGAACGAGGACGAGCCCGGCCGCCCCCCTCCTGCGGAGGGAACGGGCGGACGGGCTCGTCGCGGTCCTGCTGTCTTACGCGTTCTGCTTCTTCAGCCGCGAGGTCTTGCGCTGCCGCGCGTTGGCGTCCAGCTCGACCTTCCGGATCCGGACGAACTCGGGCGTGACCTCCACGCACTCGTCCTCGCGGGCGAACTCGAGGCACTCCTCGAGCGTCAGCTTCCGCGAGGGCGTCATGCGCTCGAAGGAGTCGGAGGTGGACTGACGCATGTTGGTCAGCTGCTTCTCCTTGGTGATGTTCACGTCCATGTCGTCCGCGCGCGAGTTCTCGCCGACGACCATGCCCTCGTAGACCTCCTGGGTCGGCTCCACGAAGAACGACATGCGCTCCTGCAGGGCCACCATGGCGAACGGCGTGGCGACGCCCGCGCGGTCGGCGACGATCGAGCCGTTGACGCGGGTCGTGATCTCGCCCGCCCACTGCTCGTAGCCGTGCGACACGGCGTTGGCGATGCCCGCGCCGCGCGTGATGGTGAGGAACTCCGTGCGGAAGCCGATGAGGCCGCGCGACGGGACGACGAACTCCATGCGGACCCAGCCGGTGCCGTGGTTGGCCATGCCCTCCATGCGGCCCTTGCGGGCGGCGAGGAGCTGCGTGATCGCGCCGAGGTACTCCTCGGGCGAGTCGATGGTGAGGTGCTCGTACGGCTCGTGGACCTTGCCGTCGACCTGCTTCACGACCACCTGCGGCTTGCCGACGGTGAGCTCGAACCCCTCGCGGCGCATCTGCTCCACGAGGATCGCCAGCGCGAGCTCGCCGCGGCCCTGGATCTCCCACGCGTCCGGGCGGCCGATGTCGACCAGCTTGATGGAGACGTTTCCGATGAGCTCGCGGTCGAGGCGGTCCTTGACCATGCGCGCGGTGAGCTTGTGGCCCTTGACCTTGCCGATGAGCGGGCTCGTGTTGGTGCCGATGGTCATCGAGATGGCCGGGTCGTCGACCGTGATGGTGGGGAGCGGGCGGACGTCGTCCGGGTCGGCGAGCGTCTCGCCGATGGTGATGTCCTCGATGCCGGCGACGGCGACGATGTCGCCGGGGCCCGCGGACTCGGTCGGGAAGCGGTCGAGCGCCTTCGTGATGAGGAGCTCGGTGATCTTCACGTTCTTGACGGTGCCGTCGTGCTTGACCCAGGCGACCTGCTGGCCCTTCTTGATCGTGCCGTTGAAGACGCGGAGGAGGGCGAGGCGGCCGAGGAACGGCGACGCGTCGAGGTTGGTGACGTGCGCCTGCAGGGGGTGCTCGTCGTCGTAGGTGGGCGCCGGGACGTGGTCGAGGATCGCCTTGAAGAGGGGCTCGAGGTCGTCGTTGTCGGGCAGCTCGCCGTTCGCGGGCTTGGTGTCGCTCGCGGCGCCATTGCGGCCGGAGGCGTAGACGACGGGCACGTCGAGGATCGCGTCGAGGTCGAGGTCCGGGTGCTCGTCCGACATGTCGGAGGCGAGGCCGAGGAGGAGGTCCTGGCTCTCGGCGACGACCTCGTCGATGCGCGCATCGGGGCGGTCGGTCTTGTTGACCAGGAGGATGACGGGCAGCTTCGCCTCGAGCGCCTTGCGGAGCACGAAGCGCGTCTGGGGCAGCGGGCCCTCGGACGCGTCCACCAGGAGCACGACGCCGTCGACCATGGACAGGCCGCGCTCGACCTCGCCGCCGAAGTCGGCGTGGCCCGGGGTGTCGATCACGTTGATGACGATCGGCGTGCCGTCGGCGTGCTTCCCGTTGTAGAGCACCGCGGTGTTCTTCGCGAGGATCGTGATGCCCTTCTCGCGCTCGAGGTCGTTCGAGTCCATCATCCGGTCCTCGCCCTCGAAGTGGGCGTCGAACGAGTTCGTCTGCTTGAGCATGGCGTCCACCAGGGTGGTCTTGCCGTGGTCCACGTGGGCCACGATGGCCACATTGCGGAGGTCGTTGCGCGCGACTAGCGCCATAGTGCTGTCCTTCAGTGGAGAGGGTGCCGGCCTTGTCATCAAGGGAGGAGGGCGAAGAGCCGCCGTCTGCTATTCCCAGCGACCCCCAGCCTACCGTGCCGATGCAAGCCGGGCTCAGGGAGCGTCGGAGCGGAGCGTCCAGCGCCAGGCGTCGTCGAGGACGCCGGCCTGGTGCGCCGAGACCTGGACCCCGTCGACGCGGGCGGAGGTGGCGGCGAGCGCCGGGTGCTGGAAGAGCGGGAGGCCGGCGCGGTCGCCGTACATGCGGCGGTCGAGGCGGAGCAGGAGCTCGCCGCGGGCGTCGGCGTCCTCTGTGCGGCTGAGCGAGGTGAAGAGCGCGGCCACGTCGGGGTCGGCGGTGGCCTGGCCGTCGCGCGCGTCGGCGCGGTCGTCGTGCAGCGCGCGGATCCCGGCCACGGACGGGTAGGCGTCCTCGGGGCCCACGAGCGCCGCGTCGTAGGCACCGGGCTGGCCGAGCACGTCCTGCCACTGCGGCGTGAAGCAGTCGGTCACGACGAAGCCCGCCTGCGCGGCCGAGTCGCGGATCGCCTCGTACTCGGCGGCGCGGCGCGCGTCCGCGGGGTCGTACAGCACGCACACCTCCGGCGCCGGCTGCCCGACCGACGCGAGCAGCTGCCGCGCCTCGTCGAGGTCGACGTCGTCGAAGCGGCTGGATCCGTTGGCCCGCACCTGGTCGTCGTAGCCGGCGGCGCCGGGCGCCAGCACGAAGGAGTCGCGCGTGGATCCGCCTCCCCCCGGCCCGCCGAGCTCGCGGGCGATGGCCTCGCGCGGCACGGTGGAGAGGAAGGCGGTGCGCACCGTGGCGTCGGCCATGGCGCTGTTGCGGGCGCCGAGCGTCTGCAGGTCGAGGCGCTCCCAGGAGGCCGACGATCCCATGACGGTGCGGGCGCCGTCGACGTCGTCGAGGGCGCCGAGCACGTCGGCGTCCGCGTCGGGCGCGATCACGTCGACGTCGCCGGCCGCGAGCGCCGCGACGGCGGCCTGCGGGTCCTCGATGGTCGACACGACGATGCGCTCCACCGACGGCCGGTGGGTCCCCGTGTAGAAGCGGTTGGCGTGCAGGGTGATGGAGGTGCCCGGGTCGATGGACTCGATGGCGTAGGGCCCGGATCCGACCGCGCGCTCCGGGTGCGCGGCGACGGCGGCGACGCCGAACCCCCGGTTCCAGGCGTCGGAGATGGGCGACAGGAGCTCGGGCGCGCGGTCCTGCACGGCGTCCACCAGGGTCTGCTTGGCTCGGCCCGGGCTCGACATGTCGAGGGCGAGCTGCGCGACGGCGTGCGCCGGGAGGCCGATCTCGAACGCGAGGCGCCAGTCGGGCCTGTACTGGTCGAACACCATCGTGATGGAGCGCCCGCCGTCGCCGATCACGGGCGTGCGGGTGACCTGGGACAGCGTCTCGTCCTCGGCCGCGTCGAAGTAGACCGCGTCGGCGGGCAGGGCGCCCGTGTAGCCCCCGGTCGACTCGTCGACGTAGCCGGCGGCGTCGAAGCCCGGCGTGTCGAGCGCGCGGGATCCCGCGGCCCAGGAGAGCAGGAGGTCGGCGGCGTCCACGGGCTCGCCGTCGGACCAGCGGACGCCCTCGGCGACCGTGTACTCGACCGTGAACGGGTCGCGCGAGACGATGCGCGCGGATCCGTAGCCCGGGTCGGACGCGACCGTGCCGTCGGCGGCGACCTCCGCGAAGCGCGAGTTCGTGGCGTGCACGATCTCGCGGTTGCCGTCGGTCGCGCCCGTTCGGGACTGCGCGTTGTAGGAGGTGAACGTGCTGGGCAGCGCCGCGCGGATGGCGGAGTCGGCCACCAGGCCGGTGGTCGGCGAGCAGGCGGCGAGGCCGGCGACGAGGGCCAGGGCGACCATCGCGGAGGCGCCGCGGACGACCCGCCGCAGCCCCCGCGGGCGCCGGGCCGGTGCGGCCCCGGGGCCTCGCGTGTCGCTGTCCATCGCCGACGATCCTACGCGAGCGGCACGACGAGGCCCGCCGGCCGCGCGCCCCCGGGAGGGGGTGCGACGGACGGCGGGCCGGGTCGTGCGGGCCGCGGGTCAGGCCGCGGGCGGCTCGTCGCGCAGCGCCTCGCGGAGCTGGCGGCGCTCCTGCTGCTGGTCGGGGTCGGGCAGCGGCACCGCGGCGATGAGCTTCTGCGTGTACGGGTGCTGCGGGTTCCGGAGGATCGACTCGGTCGGGCCCTGCTCCACGATCTTTCCGTGGTTCATCACCACGATGCGGTCGGCCAGGAGGTCGACCACCGCGAGGTCGTGGCTGACGAACAGGCACGCGAACTGGAGCTCCTTCTGGATCTCCTGCAGCAGCTGGAGCACGCGGGCCTGCACCGACACGTCGAGCGCCGAGGTCGGCTCGTCGGCCACGAGCACCTTGGGCCGGAGCGCGAGCGCCCGGGCGATGCCCACGCGCTGGCGCTGGCCGCCGGAGAGCTCGTTCGGGTAGCGGTTGCGGAAGCTGCGCGGCAGCTCCACCTGCTCGAGGAGCTCCTCGACCCGGTCGCTCTGCTGCTTCTTCGAGAACTGCCCCGAGAGCTCGAGCGGCTCGCCGATGCTCTGGCCGATAGGCCAGCGCGGGTTGAGCGACGAGCCCGGGTCCTGGAACACGATGCCGATCTCGCGGCGGACGGCCCGGAGGTCCTTCGCCGAGATGCCGGTCATGCGCCGACCGGCGACCGTGAGCTCGCCGCCCGCGACGGGCAGGAGGCCCACCGCGGCGCGCGCGATGGTGGTCTTGCCGGATCCCGACTCGCCCACGACGCCGACGACCTCGCCGGGGTGGATGTCGAAGGACGCGCCCGTGACCGCCCGGAACGCCGGCACGCGGCCGAGCTTCGGGTAGTCGATGTCCACCTCCCTGAGGGAGATGGCGGGCTCGGTGGTGCGCTCGGCGATCTCGACCTGCGAGGCCTCGCCCGTGCCGAGGTGCGGCACCGACGCGAGCAGCTGCTTCGTGTACGGGTCCTTCGGCGACTGGAAGATCTCGCGCACCGAGCCGCGCTCGACGATGCGGCCGCTCTTCATCACGATGACGTTGGTCGCGAGGTCGGCGACCACGCCCATGTCGTGCGTGATGATGACGATGGCGCTGTTGAGGCGCTGGTGGAGCTTCCGGAGCAGGTCGAGGATCTCGGCCTGGATGGTCACGTCGAGCGCCGTGGTGGGCTCGTCGGCGATGAGCATGTCCGGGTCGCACGACAGCGACTGGGCGATCATGGCGCGCTGGCGCTGCCCGCCCGAGAGCTGGTGCGGGTACGAGTCGAAGGCCTTCTCGGGATCCGGCATCTCGACGAGCTTGAGCAGCTCGAGCGCGCGCACCTTGGCGGCCGACGGGATGATCGAGTTGTGGACGCGCAGGGCCTCCACGATCTGGAAGCCCACCGTGTACACGGGGTTGAGCGCCGTCATCGGCTCCTGGAAGATCACGGCGATGTCGTTGCCGCGGGCCTTGCGCAGGGTGGCCTGGTCGGCGCCGACCATCTCGACGCCCTTGAGCTTGGCGCTCCCCCGGACCCGGCCGTTCTTGGGGAGGAGGCCGAGCAGCGACATGGAGCTGACGCTCTTGCCGGAGCCGGACTCGCCGACGATGGCGAGGACCTCGCCCGGGTTGACCCTGTAGTCGAGGTCGATGGCCGCGGGGATCCACTCGTCGCCGACCCAGAAGTCGACTCCGAGGCCGGAGACCTCGAGGATGGGGACGATCGCGTCCGACCCGTTCGCGTGAGCGCTCATGCTGCGTACTCCTGGCTGCTGGAAGTGGGGGTGTCGAGGGGCGTCGAGGCGGGCCGTGGGACGATGTGGCCATGGATCAGCCCGTCGTCATCCGCCCGTCGTTCGGACGCCTCTTGACCGTGATCGTCGCGGCGATCGTGGTCTTCGTGCTCGCGAGCACCGTGGTGGGAGGTCGTGCCGACCTGCTCCTCACGGCCGTATGGGGCCCGCTGCTGCTGGCCTACGCCGCGTGGCTCGTCTTCTGGGCGCCGCGCGTGCGCATCGCGACCGAGGGCGTCGAGATCCGCAACGTCTTCCGCACGCACGAGATGTCGTGGCCCGCGATCCGCGAGGTCGACACCAAGTGGGCCCTGAACGTCACGACCGCGCACGAGCGCGTCACGGCCTGGGCCGCTCCGGCGCCCGGACGCCACTCGAACGCCTACATCACCACGGAGGAGGAGAAGATCCAGCCCTACCTCAGCGCCATGATGCAGGACGCGCGTCGCGGCGACCTGCCCCGCACCGACTCGGGTGACGCCGCCACGGTGATCCGCACGCGCCTCGCCGACCTCGCCGAGGCGGGCCACCTGGGCGGCCCGATCGAGGAGGAGGGTCGGCGCGTCCGCACGCACTGGGCGGAGATCGCCGTGCTGGCCGCGCTGGTCGTCGCGACGATCGTGACCGCCCTGGTCTGACACCGGGGCGCCCAGCACGACCGACGCGCCGAGGAGGGCCGACCGGGTGAGGGCCGGCCCGTCCGTCGTCGCGACGGTCATCGACCGTCCGCGCTGTCCGACGGGCTGCCGTCGGCCGCCGCGTCCGGTCGGGCCGAGCCGACGGGCGGCGGGACGCGGACGCCCTCGGCGCCGGAGCCGGTCGTCGGGCCCTGCTCGCGGCGGCTGCGGCCGGTGAGCATGGCGAACATCTGCTTGTAGGGCCCCTGTCCGCCCGGCATGCGCCGCTGGCGCGGGTCGAACGCGTCGCGCAGGCCGTCGCCGATGAAGTTGATCGACAGCGCGATGATGATGATGAACAGGCCCGGGAACCAGAACAGCCACGGCCGGGTGGCGAAGGCGCCCTGGTACTCGTTGATGATCTGCCCGAGCGAGACGTCGGGCTTCACGATGCCGAAGCCGAGGAACGACAGCGCCGCCTCGAGCAGGATCGCCGCGCTCATGAGCAGCGTGGTCGACACGATCACGACGCCGATGGCGTTCGGCAGGATGTGCCGGAACACGATGCGGCTGTTGGACGCACCGGCGACCCGGGCCGCGTCCACGAACTCGCGCTCGCGCAGGCTCAGGAACTCCCCGCGCACGAGGCGGGCGAGCGACGGCCAGCCGATGAGACCGAGGACGATGCCGAGCACCACCGCGCCGAGACCGCCGAAGGTGCGGCCGAGGACGGCCGCGATGACGATCACGGGGATCACGATGATGAGGTCGGTGAAGCGCATCAGGAGCGAGTCGATGCGCCCGCGGAAGAAGCCGGACACGGCGCCGATCACGATGCCGATGAAGGCGGCGATGATGCCGTACAGCACCATCACGACGATGGACTGCTGCGTGCCGCGCATGACGCGGGCGAAGATGTCGCGCCCGATCTCGTCCTGGCCGAAGGGGTGCACGCCGAACTGGAACGGCAGGGTCCACGTGGGGTTGCCGCCGTTGACGATGGGCGCGACGTCCTCGTAGTTCCACATCCACCAGCCGGGGATGCGGAAGCCGAAGAACTGGATGCCGACCGACGAGTACACGAGGATCGCCATCAGCAGGAGCACCACGAGCGCGGTCATCGCGCCCTTGTGGCGCAGGAACCGGCGGCGGACGACGGTGCCCTGGCTGAGGCCCTCGACCTCCCGCTGCTCGATCGTCAGCTCGGAGTTGGCGCCCTCGGGGAGGGTCGGGTCGTTGTGGGGGTCGTTGGGGTTCCCCATCAGTGCGTTGGACATGTGTCAGCTCACCCGGATTCGAGGATCGAGGACCGAGTACAGGATGTCGGCCAGCATGTTGAAGATGACGGTCAGGATGCTGGTGATCAGGATGAATCCCATCAGCGGATTGAGGTCGGTGGTGCGGAGCGCGTCCTGGAACACGGATCCCATGCCCTTCCAGGCGAAGATCGTCTCCGTGATCACGGCGCCGCCGATGAGCCCGCCCACGTCGAAGGCGATGACGGTGGCGACGGGGATCATCGCGTTGCGGAACGCGTGGCGCATGATCACGGTGCGCTCGGTGAGGCCCTTGGCCCGCGCGGTGCGCACGTAGTCCTGGTTCATCACCTCGAGGAGGCTCGCCCGCGAGTAGCGCGAGTAGCTCGCCACGGAGATGAGGAGGATGGCGATGGTCGGCAGCAGGAGGTGCGTGTAGCTGTCGAGCATGCCCTGCCAGACCGAGCCGTTGAGGCCCGGGGTGACGGCGCCGACGGTGGCGATGGGGCGGCCGCGCGTGTTGGTCACGTAGTCCGGCCACACCTGCATGACCCGGTCGACGATGATCAGCAGCGCGACGAGGCCGCCGGTGATGCCGGCGCCGCGGGCGACGATGGGCTTGTCGTTCTGACCGACGACGTAGCCGACCACCACGCCGACCACCACGAACGCGACGATGAGCACGATCGTGATCCACCAGGGGGCGGAGACCGTCAGCACGTACTGCAGCGGGTACCAGAGCACGGCGCCGAGGACGGCCATGGCGAGCGCCGAGTAGAACGCGCGCCGGTTGCGGAGCCCCGTGGACAGCGACGTGATGAGCACGGCGATCAGGGCCCCGAGGGCGCCGATGAGCACGATGCCGAGACCCGGTCGCGCGAACCAGTCGGTGACGAGCAGGTAGACGAGCACGGCCGCGGTGATGACCGTCGCGGAGCCGAACACGATGAGGCGCGGCTTCGGGTCGCCGCCGATGATGCTCATCCAGACGAAGCCCGACACGAGCGACAGCACCACGATGAGGACCGGCGGTATCGACGGGTTCACGAGGAAGTCGTTGAAGCCGATGGCGACGTACTGCTTGAGCAGCACGGCGACGAAGAAGATCGGCAGGGAGAAGAAGAGGAACGACGCGAAGGTGACGGTGTAGTCGTAGCCGCTGTACTGGCGGAGCGCGGTCGTCATGCCGATGGAGACGCCGATGAGCACCGCGATGATCGTGGCGATCGTCACTAGCTGGATGGTCTGGCCGGCGGCGTTGGCGATGAGGTCGTTGACCTCGCGGCCGTCGATTGCCCGGCCGAGGTCGACCTGGCCGATGAAGACCTTGAACACGCCCCCCAGCCAGAGGAAGTAGCGCAGCGGCGCCGGCACGTCCAGGTCGAGGAGGTCGACGCGGGCGGCGATGAGAGCGTCGCGGTTGGGCGACGGGTTCTCCCGCAGATCCTGGAGGGGATCACCCGAGTTGGCCGCCAGGTTGTAGATGATGAAGCTGGCGCCCAGGAGGACGAAGAACGACGCGACGAGGCGCCTCAAGACGAAGGTAAGCACAGGGCGACGACGTCCCTTTCTGTGATCGGCCAGGGCTCGTGACCCGACCCGACGAGAGCATACGCGGCCGGATCCGGAGATCACGAATCGGCAACGGACATGGAGAGGGTGCCGAGGCCAGGCGGCCTCGGCACCCTCGCACCCTCCCGTTCAGGGGACGGCGCTCACTGCTTCCGTGCTACTTGGCTGCGGCCTGCGCCGGAGCCCACTCCCAGTAGTTCCAGAAGTAGGTCGGCGAGAGGAACGCCGGCTTGACGCCCGTGACCGACGAGCTCCAGGCGGTGAGGCCCGGGAACTGGAAGATCGGCGTCGTCCAACCCTGCTGCTGGATCAGGGTCTCGGCCTGGATGAGCAGATCGCGCTGCTTGTCCTTGTCGGTCTCCGTGTCCAGCTGCTTGAACAGCGAGTCGATCTCGGGGTTCGACCAGCCGAAGTAGTTGTTGATGCCGCCGGTCTGGTAGTTCGGGCCGGACTCGCCGACCGCGAGGCTCGTCGACTGCCATCCGAAGAGGGCGATGTCGTACGAGGTGGTCTTGCTGGAGAGGTCGGCACCCCACGTGGCGCTGTTCACGTCGATGAGGTTGAAGCCGGCCAGCGCTGCCGACTGGCGCATGAGCTCGAACTCCTGCTGGCGACGCGTGTTGCCCTGTCCATAGATGACGCGGGCGTCGATCGTGCCCGTGACGCCGGCCTTGGCGAGGTCCGCCTTGGCGCCCTCGATGTCGACCGCCTGGTCCTTGTAGCCGTTCTTCTCGACCGAGGCCTCGTAGTTCGGCGTGCCGGGGACGAAGACGTTCGAGTTGCGGAGCTCGGCGTCGGTCTGCAGGGGCTTGATCAGCTTGTCGAGGATCTCCTCGCGCGGCAGCGTCTTGAAGAACGCCTGGCGGACGAGCTTGGCCTTCTCGGCGTCGCCGCCGAACTTCGAGGGGTCGAACGGGCCGCCGTTGGTGACCTGGAGGTCGACGTGCTCGTACGTGCCCTCGGCCTGGCCCTTGTACTCGATGCCACTGAGCCCCTGGACCTGCTGGAGGAGGTCGGCGGTGGGCTGACCGGACGCGATCTGGACCTCGCCGTTGGAGAGGGCCTGGATCTGCGCCTGCGGGTCCTTGATGAAGCGGACCGTGATCTTCTCGTACTTCGGCTTCTTGTCGCCGGTGTACTCCTTGTTGGCCGTCAGGGTGATGTACTGGTCGGCCTTGAGGTCGGTGATCGTGTACGCGCCGTCGCTCAGGGTCTTCTGGGCCTCCGTCGGCATGTCCGAGTAGCGGTAGCCGTCGTTCCAGACCTTGGAGACCGGGGCGAGGACGCTGGCGTCCTTGTCCTGGATCGCCGTGATGAGCTTCTTCTTCGCGTCCTCCGGCGAGAGGTTCTCGTCGGGGAAGGCGAGCTGCGTGGTGCCGTGGGCGGAGACGCCGACGCCGTTGCCGGTCGCGACCTCCCAGTCGACGTACGGCTGGTCGTACGTGTAGGTGAGGCTGCGGCCGTCGTCGCCGATCTCGGGGGTCTTGGTGACCAGGCCGAGGCGCGCGTCCGCGATGGCGCCGGAGTTGAAGAAGACCTGGTCGTCGGCGACCTTGGCCACGCCGTCGTCGTCCTTCTGCACCGCGTCGTCGCCGACCGTGTTGACGTTCGTCGTGTTGGCGGCCCAGTTGAGCAGCATGTCCGCGGCGTCGACCGGGGTGCCGTCGCTCCACTTGACGCCCTCGTTGATCGTGAACTTCACGACCAGGGGGTCGTCGGACACCTTCTCGTACGTGCCGAAGTCGGTGTCCTTCTGCAGCGAGGGGCCGTCGTCGTAGTAGTTGAAGGCCCGGTTCGTCAGGTACACGATGTTCGTGTTGGCGGTGGCGTTGCCGGTCGCCGACAGGTTGTTGTACTCGAGGAACGGGTCGTTCCAGGCCACGGTGATCTCAGTGCCGGCGATGACCTCGGACTGCTGAGCGGGCGCAGAGCAGCCGCTGAGTACGAGGGCACCGGAGACGATGACGGCACCAGCCGCTGCGAGGCGTCTGATTTTCAAGGTTCCTCCTGTGCATGGGAATGGCGCGGACCCACCGTGCGTGCGGTCGACCGCGCAGATAAGAATGACCCTAGGTACGGCTGGGAGTCTTTGCAAAAACTGGGCACAAACGTTACATACCGGTAACTCGGACGCGCGGATCCGCGCGTCGGGGTCCGGATCCGTGCGTCCGGACGGTCGGGATCGCGCGTGATCTCCGGCCTCGACGACGGATCGCGTCGTCCGGGGCACCGTCGGCCACGAGCCCGCCGACAGCCGGGGTGCGGGTGGCCGCGCCTAGGATCGGCCCGTGCCCGACGCCCCCTCCCCCGCCGCGACCCGACCCGCCCGACCCGCGGCGCCGCGGCCCGCGGTCCGCCGGCGGATCCGGATCGAGATCGCCCTCGTGCTCGGGCTCTCGCTCGGGGCGAGCGCCGTGTACTCCGTGCTCCGGATCGTCGACCTCTCCACGCGGCCGGAGGCGCTCGGCTCGCAGAGCGCCACGATCAACCGGAGCCTCAACGACCGGCAGGTGTTCGACCTGCTCTACCAGCTGCTCGACATCGCGACCGCGCTCGTGCCGGTCGCCCTCGTGCTCTTCCTGCTCTGGCAGCCGGGGCGCAGCGCGTTCCGCCGCATCGGCCTCGACGCCTCCCGCCCGGGGCGCGACGCGGCCGCCGGGTTCGGCCTCGCCGCGCTCATCGGCGTGCCGGGGCTCGGCCTCTACTTCGCCGGCCGCGCGCTCGGGATCACGGTGGACGTGGTCCCGACCGCGCTCGACTCGTACTGGTGGACCGTGCCGGTGCTCGTGCTCGTCGCCCTGCGTGCGGCGCTGCAGGAGGAGGTGATCGTGGTCGGCTACCTGTTCACGCGGCTCCGCGAGCTCGGCTGGGGGCACGGCCGGATGGGGACGTGGAGCGTGATCCTCGTGGCCGCCGTGCTGCGCGGGAGCTACCACCTGTACCAGGGCTACGGGCCCTTCCTCGGGAACGTCGTGATGGGCGTCGTCTTCGGCTGGTGCTACGTGCGCTTCGGGCGCACGGCGCCGCTCGTGGTCGCCCACCTGATCCTCGACGTCGTCAGCTTCGTGGGCTACCCGGTCGCGCTGCAGCTGCTGCCGGGACTCTTCGGCTGACGGGTTTCCGGATGCGACCGGGGGCGCGGCCCTGGCGCATCCGGCGCACCTGTGCCTAACCTGGGAACGCCGCACGACGAGGTGCGGCCTCATCTCGAGGAGATCCCATGGGCGACGCCGCTCATCCGACCGGGGACCCCCGGCCGGCCGTCGACTACCTGGAGGTCGAGGACTCGGCCCGGTTCCGGGAGCTGAAGCGGGCGCACCGCAGCTTCGTCTTCCCGCTCGCCGTCGCGTTCCTCGTCTGGTACTTCGCGTTCGTCCTGCTGTCGGACTACGCGCACGAGCTCATGTCCACGCCCGTCATCGGCAACGTGAACCTCGGGATCCTGCTGGGGCTCGCGCAGTTCGTGACGACCTTCGCCATCACCACCTGGTACGTGAGCCGCGCGAACTCGCGCTTCGATCCGATCTCCGCGGAGATCCGGGCGGACCTGGAGGAGCGCGAGCGCATCGCGGTCGAGGCGCCGCGCGGGTCCACCCCGCCGGAGCGCCGGAAGGACGGCCCGCGGTGACCGCCGCGACCGGAGTCGTGATGGCGACGACGCCCACGACCGACACGGGCGACCCCGTCCTCAACATCTCGATCTTCGGGGCGTTCGTGGTCATCACCCTCGTGATCGTGTTCCGCGCGAGCCGCAACAACTCGACCGCGGCCGACTACTACGCGGCCGGCCGCTCCTTCACCGGGCCGCAGAACGGCACCGCCATCGCGGGCGACTACCTCTCGGCGGCGTCGTTCCTCGGCATCGTGGGCGCCATCGCCATCAACGGGTACGACGGGTTCCTCTACTCGATCGGGTTCCTCGTCGCGTGGCTCGTGGCGCTGCTGCTCGTGGCCGAGCTGATGCGCAACACGGGCAAGTTCACGATGGCCGACGTGCTGAGCTTCCGGCTGAAGCAGCGGCCCGTGCGGCTCGCGGCGGCGACCACGACGCTCGCGGTCTGCTTCTTCTACCTGCTCGCGCAGATGGCGGGCGCGGGCGGCCTCGTCTCGCTGCTGCTCGGGATCGACGACCGGCTCGGGCAGTCGCTCGTGATCGCCGTCGTGGGCGCGCTCATGATCGTGTACGTGCTCGTCGGCGGGATGAAGGGCACGACCTGGGTGCAGATCATCAAGGCCTGCCTGCTCATCGCGGGCGCCGCCGTGATGACCGTGTGGGTGCTCGCGATCCACGGGTTCAACGTCTCGGATCTGCTGGGCGCGGCGGCCGCCGCGGCCGACAAGCCCGTGCTCGAGCCCGGCAACCAGTACGGGGCCACGGGCATCACCAAGCTCGACTTCCTGTCGCTCGCGCTCGCGTTGGTGCTCGGCACCGCCGGTCTCCCCCACGTGCTCATGCGCTTCTACACGGTGCCGACCGCGAAGGAGGCGCGTCGCAGCGTCGTCTGGGCGATCTGGCTCATCGGGATCTTCTACCTCTTCACCCTGGTGCTCGGGTACGGCGCGGGCGCGCTGCTCGGGAGCGAGCGGATCCTCGCGGCCCCCGGCGGCGTGAACTCCGCGGCGCCGCTGCTGGCGCTGGAGCTGGGCGGCCCGATCCTGCTCGGGATCATCGCGGCGGTCGCGTTCGCGACGATCCTGGCGGTGGTCGCTGGTCTCACCATCACGGCGGCGGCGTCCTTCGCGCACGACGTGTACGGCAGCGTCATCAAGAAGGGCCAGGTGTCGGCGAACGGCGAGGTGCGGGTCGCGCGGATCACGGTGGTCGTGATCGGCCTGGTGTCGATCGTCGCGGGCATCGGCGCGAACGGGCAGAACGTGGCGTTCCTCGTGGCGCTGGCCTTCGCGGTGGCGGCGAGCGCGAACCTGCCGACCATCCTCTACTCCCTCTACTGGCGGCGGTTCTCCACCCGGGGCGCGGTGCTCAGCATGTACGGCGGGCTCGGGACGGCGCTCGTGCTGATCGCGTTCTCGCCCGTCGTGTCGGGCGCGGAGACGTCGATGATCCCGGGGGCCGACTTCTCGTGGTTCCCGCTGAGCAACCCCGGGATCGTGTCGATCCCGGTCGGGTTCCTGCTCGGCTGGATCGGGACGGTGACCTCCACGCGCAAGGAGGACCCGCTCGTCGCGGCCGAGATGGACGTGCGGTCGCTCACCGGCCACGGCGCCGAGAAGGCGACCGAGCACTAGGCGCGGATGCCCGGGCGCCGGTCGAGGGCGTCCGGGCCCGCGTCGCCGTCAGTCGCTGAGGTTCTCGCTGAGGATGGTGAGGACGGCCGCGCGCGTGTCCGCCGCGGTGGTGCCCAGCCGGTCGGCCACGATCTCGACGAGGGACTCGAGGACGATCACGTGCGGGATGCGCGAGGTGTGCTCGACCTCGTGCCGGAACCCGGCCTTCGCGGGCGCCACCACCAGGGCGACGTCGGCGAGGGCGCCGAGGGGCGACGTCGCGAACGAGGTGACGGCCACGACGGCGGCGCCCGCGGCGCGGGCCGACCGCGCGCCGCGGAGGCTCAGCTCGTTGGCGCCGCTGCCGCTGATGACGACCACCACGTCCTCGGGCGACAGGCGGCTGACCGCGATCTGCTGGCCGACCGGATCCGCGACGAACTCGGCGGGGCGGCCGACCGCGGTGAGGCGCATGGAGAGGTCGAGCGCGAGCGGCGAGGAGAGGCCGCTGGCGACGATCACGAGGCGGCGCGCGGCGACGACACGCGCGACCGCGTCCTCCACCTCCGCCTCGGTGAGCACGCTCCCGACCCGCGGCAGGGCAGCGGCGAGCGCGTCGAGGTCGGAGCGGATCCGGCCGAGCGCGCTGGGGCCGTGCGCGTCCTGCCCCGAGGTCGTCGCGCGGGCCGCGCTCCGCGCGAGCTCGCGGGTGAGGGCGACGCGCAGCTGCGGGTACCCGCGGTAGCCGAGGCTCTGGCAGGAGCGGACGACGGTGGAGCGGGCGACGCCCGCGCGATCGGCGAGCTCCTGCGCGGTGATCTCCACCACGCCCTCGGTGTCGTCGAGGATCAGCTCGACCACCCGGCGCTCGCTCGGCTGCAGGGCGTTGACCACGGTCGCGATGCGCGTGGTGGGCCCCACGTCGTCACTCCACTGCACGGACCCTCGCCCCCTCGGTGATCCGGCGGCGGATCCGGCCGGAGACGGCGTCGATCGACATGGTGACCGCGACGACGACGATGAGGAGGACGCCCACCGTGGGCCACTCCCGGTACTGAGTGTAGGAGGTGAGCATGTCGCCGATCCCGCCGACGCCGATGAGGCCGAGGACCGCCGACGCGCGCACGTTGATCTCGAACCGGTACAGCCAGAAGGAGAGGAAGTCGGCGCTCGCCTGCGGCCACACGCCCCAGCGGATCAGCGCCCAGGAGCCGCCGCCGGCCGCGCGCACGGCCTCGAGCGGGCCGCGGTCGACGCCCTCGACGGACTCGTACCCCCACTTGCCGAGCGTGCCGACGCTCGAGACGCCGAGAGCGAGCGCGCCCGTGAGGGGCGTGAGGCCGGTGACCGAGAGGATCACGATGGCGGTGATGATCTCGGGCACGGCGCGGATCGCGGAGAACAGGATGCGCAGCGGCCAGCGGACGGCCGCGGGCGCGAAGCCGCGGGCGGCGAGGAAGGCCAGCGGCACCGAGACCAGGACGCCGATGACCGTGCCGACCCAGGCCATGAGCACCGAGATCCACGTCTGGCGGAGCGCCTCCGGGAGCTTCGACCAGTCGGGGCTGGAGAACATCAGCCAGAGGTAGCGGACGAGCTCCGCGGGGAGGTCGGGGAGGCGGTCCCAGGCGATGTCGGCCGACCAGCAGGCGACGACCACGACGGCGGTCACGCCCGCGGCGACGACGACGCGACCCGGGCGGCGGGGGCGGACGGGCACGGCGAGGCTCATGCGATCCTCTTCCTGATCTCGTTCGAGACGAGGTCGATCACGATGACGATCACGAGGATCTCGAGCACGATCAGCGCGAGCTGGTCGTAGCGGTAGAAGGTGCGCACGGCGTCGATGAGGAGGCCGATGCCGCCGGCGCCCACGAGCCCGAGCACGGTGGACGCGCGCACGTTGAGCTCGAGCACGTAGAGCGTCTGGCCGATGAAGCCGGGGAGCACGTCGGGCAGGGCGACCGCCCGGTCGACCTGCATCCTGGTGCCGCCCGCCGCGCGCCCCGCCTCGAGCGGTCCGGCGTCGTTCGATTCGATGGCCTCCGAGACGAGCTTCACGATGATGCCCACGTTGAAGAGGACGAGCGCGATGATGCCGGGCAGCGCGCCGACGCCCACCATCGCCACGAGCAGCGCGGCGTAGAGCAGCTCGGGCACGGCGCGCACCACGTTGAGGACCGCGCGGAGGAGGCCGCGGCTGACCGGGTGCGGGTTGGTGAGGCGCGCGGCCCACAGGCTGAGCGGCAGCGCGACCACGGCACCCGCGACGGTCGCGATGGCGGCCATGGCGAGCGTCTCGAGCATCGGCGCGACGGTGCGCGGGAAGAAGGACCAGTCGGGCTCGAACAGGCGCGCCAGCTTGTCGGCGCCGTTCCGCCAGTTGCGCGCGATGGCGTCGAACCCGAACGCGACGCCCACCTGGGGGCTCATGGCGACGGCCGTGATGGCGAGCACGACGGCGAGCGCGGCCCACGGCCTCCAGCGACCCGCCGGGCGCGGCGGCAGCTCCCGGATGCTCATCCGAGGGTGTCCTCGGGGCGGATCGAGCGGCCGTAGATGGCCTCGAACACGTCGTCGCCCGCCGTGGCGGCCGGGCCGTCGTAGACGACCTCGCCGGCGCGGAGGCCGATCATGCGGTCGCCGTAGCCGCGGGCCAGGTCGAGCAGGTGCAGGTTGGTGAGCACGGTGATCCCGAGCTCCCGGTTGATGCGGCGGAGGTCGCTCATGACGCCGTGCGCGGTCGGCGGGTCGAGGCTCGCGACCGGCTCGTCGGCCAGGACCAGCCGGGGGCGCTGCGCGAGCGCGCGGGCGATGGCGACGCGCTGCTGCTGGCCGCCGGACAGGGTGGAGGCGCGGTCCCACACCTTGCCGAGGATCCCGACGCTCTCGAGCGCCTGGAACGCGATCTCGCGGTCGGCCGTGCGCGGCAGCCCGAGGAACGTCCGCCAGCCGGGCGTGTGCGCGAGCCGGCCGACGAGCACGTTGTCGAGCACGCTCGCGCGCTTCGCGAGGTTGAAGCCCTGGAAGACCATGCCGATGTCGCCGCGGAGGGCGCGGAGCCGGCGGCCGGCGAGCCCGTCGACGCGCGTGCCGCCCACCTCGACCTCGCCGGAGGAGACGGGGACGAGGCCGTTGATCGTGCGGATGAGGCTCGACTTGCCGGATCCGGACAGGCCGACCACGGAGACCATCTCGCCGCCGGCGATGTCGAGCGAGACGTCCTTCAGCGCGACGACGCCGTTGGGGTAGCGGACCGTCACGCCGGCGAGGCGGACGGCCCACGGCGCGGAGGCCGGCGCGAGCGCGGCGGCCTCCGACAGGGAGCCGGTGGCGGTCATCCGCTACCGCAGACCGAGCGACTGGGCGGCGCGGGCCACGACGTCGAGCGACGACGGGTCGGCGGGCGCGAGCTTCGTGATGGAGTACACGGCGGTGAGGGCCGCGGATCCCTCGGGCGTGGCCGAGTAGTCGAGGAGCGCCTTCGTGATCCGGTCCTGCAGCTCCGGCGAGAGCGAGCTGGAGACGGCCACGCCGTCGTTGGGGATCTCGTCCGTCATCGCGAACACGACGACCTTCTTCCCGACGTCCGGCTTGTCCTTCGCGACGATCGTGCGGGCGTCCCAGAAGCTGAAGCCGACCTCGGCGTCGCCGTCGTAGACCGCGAGCACGGAGGCGTCGTTGGCCGTGACGGGGATCCGCTGGATGTCGGAGTCGATGTCGAGGCCGGCGTCCTTGAGCGCGAGCATCGGGTAGATGTAGCCGGCGGGCGATCCGGGCCCGAGCACGGCGACCTTGGCGCCCTTCACCTTCGCGATGGAGTCGAGCCCCTGCGGACCCGACATCGCGTCGGCGCCGTTGCAGAACAGCATGCCGTCGCGCTCGACGGGCGCGTCGTCGCAGTACTTGTCCGGGTCGTTCGTCATGAACTGGGCGGGGTACGTGATGTTCCCGTTCCGCTCCGTCTGCAGCACGACCTTGGCCTGGTACATGTCGCTCGCCTGCCACAGCTGCAGCGAGGGCAGGAAGCCGATCTGGGCCTGGTCGGCGCCCATCGCCTCGACGGCGGCCTGGTAGTCCTTCGCCACCACGCCGGTGACCGGGATGCCGAGGGCCTTCGTGAGCATGTCGGTGAGCGGCGCCGCGGTCTGCACGAGGCCGTCCTGGTCCTGCGAGGGGACGAGCGCGAGCGTGAGGGACGTCGGGTCCGCGGCGCCGGACGCACCGGACGCGCCGGCGGCGTCGCCGGCCGACGAGCAGCCGGTGAGGGCGAGGGCGGTCACGGCCCCGATGACGAGGAGCGGGAGGGCGGGCTTGTTCATGCGTGCATCTGCTTTCCGGATTCAGCGGCGAGGGGGGAGGCGGGGGTCGAGGGGTCGCGGTCGAGCCAGGCGCGGATGTCCGCGTACAGCCCGGCGACGGTGGCGGCGCGGTAGGTGGGCCGGTCGTCGGCGGACGCGGCGGGTCCGACGAGCGCGGTGCTGAAGCCGCGGGCGTGCGCGGGCTCCAGGTCGTTGACCCAGAGGTCGCCGACGCTGAGGAGCCGGGCGGCGGCGGGGCCCGCGGCGGGACCGGGATCGAGGCGGTCGAGGACGGCGTCCATCCCCGCGGGCTTGCCGGCGCCCGTGACGACCTCGTCGAAGGCGCCGGCGACGCCCAGCGCGGCGAGCGCCTCGGGGATCCGGACGGCCGGCGAGTTCGTGACGAGGACGCGGGTCGCCCGGCCCTCCAGCCCGCGGAGGAAGCCGCCGAGGCCGGCGGGAGGGACGACGGGGGCGTGCGGGCCGCCGAGCTCCGCGCGGCTCGCCAGGAACGCGGCGGAGAGGAGCCGCTCGGGCACGTCGTGCTGCACCGCGAGCCCTTGCACGAGCGCGTAGCCGTCGATCGCGCCGTGGGGCCGGCCGACCTCGCGGAGGCCTGCGGTCACGGCGGCGGCGAAGCGCGTGCGCGCGTCGTCGCCGGAGAGCGTCTCCGCGACGTGGTGCGCATAGCGGAGCACCGGCCCGTCGCCGAGGGAGACGGTGCCGTCGAAGTCGAACACGAGGGTCCGGCCGGGGGTGCTCACGGGTGGCGCTCGTCTCCGCGCCCGGGTCGGGGATCCGGCTCGGGATCCTGTGGACGCAGCGTCCACCATAGGCAGCCGCTGTCGACGCTTCGACCCTGGGCGGTGAACGGAGGGTGAACGGGAGCGGGCGGGACGACGCGAGGGCGGCGGGACCCGGGGGTCCCGCCGCCCTCGGCGGTGGTGCGATGCGGCGCGCGGGGCGCCGCGGATCAGACGCGGATCAGGCGAACGCCTCCGGCGGCGGGCAGGCGCAGAACAGGTTGCGGTCGCCGTAGGCCTGGTCGATGCGGCGCACCGGCGGCCAGTACTTGTCGCGCACGAGGGTCGACACCGGGTAGACGGCGCGCTCGCGCGTGTACGCGTGCGTCCACTCCCCCGCGATGACCGACTCGGCCGTGTGCGGCGCGTTCCGGAGCGGGTTGTCGTCGGCCGGCCACTCGCCCGCGGCGACCGAGTCGGCCTCCTGCTTGATGCCGATCATCGCCGCGATGAAGCGCTCGACCTCGGCGAGGTCCTCGCTCTCCGTGGGCTCGACCATGAGCGTGCCCGGGACCGGGAAGCTCATGGTGGGCGCGTGGAAGCCGTAGTCGACGAGGCGCTTGGCCACGTCGTCCACCGTCACGCCGGTCGCCGCGGTCAGCGGACGCAGGTCGAGGATGCACTCGTGCGCGACGAGGCCGTCCTCCCCCGCGTAGAGGACGGGGTAGTGGTCGCGGAGGCGCGCGGCGATGTAGTTCGCCGACAGCACCGCGGCGCCCGTCGCCTGCTTGAGGCCCTCGGCGCCCATCATGCGGACGTAGGCCCAGCTGATGGGGAGGATGCTCGGGGATCCGTAGGGCGCCGCCGACACCGGGGCGCCGCCGTGCTCGATCGTGGAGACCACGCCGTCCTGCACGAGCGCGTGCACGTTGCGCTGCGCCTGCGGGTGGCCGGGCAGGAAGGGCGCGAGGTGCGCCTTCGCCGCGACCGGGCCGACGCCCGGGCCGCCGCCGCCGTGCGGGATGCAGAACGTCTTGTGCAGGTTGAGGTGCGAGACGTCGCCGCCGAAGTCGCCGAAGCGGGCGAAGCCGAGGAGCGCGTTGAGGTTCGCGCCGTCGACGTAGACCTGGCCGCCGGCCTCGTGCACGGCCTCGCAGATCGCGCCGACCTCGTGCTCGTAGACGCCGTGGGTGGAGGGGTACGTGATCATCAGCCCGGCGAGCTCGTCGCGGTGCGCGGCGATCTTGGCGCGGAGGTCGGCCACGTCGACGTTGCCGAGCTCGTCGCACGCGACGACCACGACGCGCATGCCGGCGAGCACGGCGCTGGCCGCGTTCGTGCCGTGCGCGCTCTGCGGGATGAGGCAGACCGTGCGCTGGGTGTCGCCGTTGGCGAGGTGGTAGCCGCGGATCGCGAGGAGGCCCGCGAGCTCGCCCTGGCTGCCGGCGTTCGGCTGGAGGCTCACGGTGTCGTAGCCGGTGACGTCGGCGAGCCAGGTCTCCAGCTGGAGCACGAGCTCGAGGTAGCCCTCGACGTCGTCGGTGGGCGCGAAGGGGTGGATGGCCTGGAACTCGGGCCAGGTCACCGCCTCCATCTCGGTGGCCGCGTTGAGCTTCATGGTGCAGGAGCCGAGCGGGATCATGCCGCGGTCGAGCGCGTAGTCCTTGTCGGAGAGGCGCTTGAGGTAGCGCATCATGCCGGTCTCGGAGCGGTGCGTGGAGAAGACGGCGTGCGTGAGGTACTCGCTCGTGCGGATCGAGCCGTGCGGGATCGACGACAGGTCGCCGGTCGCGCCCTCGTCATCCGCGAGCTCGGCGCCGAACGCGCGCGCGACGACGGCGAGGTCCTCGACGCGCGTGGCCTCGTCGACGCTGAAGCCGATCGTGTCGGCGTCGACGCGGAGCAGGTTGACCCCTCCCGCGGCGGCGGCCGCGAGGATCGCGTCGGCGCGGCCGGGCACGGAGACGCGCACGGTGTCGAAGAACGCGGCGTGGATCGGCTCGATGCCGACCGTCGCCAGCGAGCGGACGAGGCGGCGGGCGCCCCGGTTGGCCTGGCGCGCGATCACGCGGAGGCCCTTCGGCCCGTGGTACACCGCGTACATCGAGGCCATCACGGCGAGGAGCACCTGCGCGGTGCAGATGTTGCTGGTGGCCTTCTCGCGGCGGATGTGCTGCTCGCGGGTCTGCAGCGAGAGGCGGTAGGCGGGGTGGCCGGCCGCGTCCTGGCTGACGCCCACGAGGCGGCCGGGCATCTGGCGCTCGAGCCCGGAGCGCACGGCGAGGTAGCCCGCGTGCGGACCGCCGAAGCCCATGGGCACGCCGAAGCGCTGCGAGGTGCCGACCGCGATGTCCGCGCCGAGCTCGCCGGGCGACGTGATGACCGTGAGGGCGAGCAGGTCGGCCGCGACGACCGCGAGGCCGCCCGCCGCGTGCACGCGCGCGATGACGGCGCTGGGGTCGAAGACGCGGCCGGAGGCTCCGGGGTACTGGATGAAGGCGCCGAACGCGTCGGGCAGCTCCGCGGGATCCACCGTGGCGAGGTCGTGCGCGACCAGTTCGATGCCGAGCGCGGCGGCACGGCTGTCGAGGAGGGCGCGCGTCTGCGGCAGGGCGTCGGCGTCGATGAGGAACACGGGCGTCTTGGCCTTGGAGGCGCGACGCGCGAGCAGCATGCCCTCCACGACCGCGGTGGACTCGTCGAGCATGGACGCGTTCGCGGTGGCCAGCCCGGAGAGCTCGGCCACCATCGTCTGGAAGTTGATGAGCGCCTCGAGGCGGCCCTGCGAGATCTCCGGCTGGTACGGCGTGTAGGCCGTGTACCAGCTCGGGTTCTCGAGCACGTTGCGGGTGATGACCGCGGGCGTGATGGTGTCGTGGTAGCCGAGGCCGATCATCGAGGTGCGCACGCGGTTGCGGCCCGCGATGCGGCGGAGCTCCGCGAGGGCGTCGCGCTCGGTGGCCGCCTGGGGCAGCACGGAGTCGCCCTCGGTGCGGAAGCGGTCGACCTGGATCGACTCGGGCACGGCCTTCGCGAGGAGCGACGGGATGGAGTCGTGGCCGAGGACGCCGAGCATGGTGGCGCGGGCCTCGGAGTCGATGCCGATGTGGCGGGCGCCGAACGCGCCGGGCGCGAAGGTCGAGGACTCCTCCGCGATGTCGGGCGCCGGGTCGGGCGCGGGCGTGGCCGGGCGGGTGCCGGCGTCGACGGCGGTCACTCGCCCACCAGCGCGACGTACTCGTCGTGGCTGAGGAGCGTGGGCAGCGCCTCGAAGCGCACTTTCACGAGCCAGCCGGATCCGAACGGGTCGCTGTTCACGAGGTCGGGCGAGGCGACGACCTCCTCGTTGACCTCGGTGACCGTGCCGTCGATGGGCGCGAAGAGCTCGCCGACCGACTTGGTCGACTCGATCTCGCCGACGACCTCGCCGCCCGCGAGCTCGTCGCCCACGGCGGGCAGCTCGACGAAGACGACGTCGCCGAGCTTGTCGGCGGCGTAGGCCGTGATGCCGACGGTCGCGACGTCGCCGTCGACCTGCACCCACTCGTGCTCGGCCGTGTACTGGAGGCTGGTCTGATCGGTCATGCGAGGGCCTTTCGCGAGTAGAAGGGGAGGGTCACGACGGTGGCGGGCACGCGCGTGCCGCGGACGTCGACGGTGAGACGCGTGCCGGGGGCGGCGAGCGCGGGATCCACGTACGCCATGGCGACGGGGTGGCCGAGCGTGGGCGACAGGGCGCCGCTCGTGACGAGGCCGACGGGCGGCACGGCGCCCTCGGTCGCGTCCATCACGGCCTCGAGGGCGTCGGCGGAGTCGCCCGCGACCTCCTCGGCGTAGACGGGGTAGTCGGCGCGGGGCGCGCGGCGGCCCTCGGTGACGAGGCCGACGAGCACGCGGGCCGCGGGGTCCGGGCCCTTCTCGATCGCCGCGCGGCCGAGGAAGTCGTCCTCCTTGGCGAGCGCGACCACCTTGCCGAGGCCGGCCTGCACCGGGAGCGTGTGGAGGCCGAGCTCGTGGCCGTAGAGCGGCATGCCCGCCTCGAGGCGGAGCGTGTCGCGGCAGGCGAGGCCCGTCGGCAGGAGGCCGAGCGGCGCGCCGGCGGCGACGAGCGCCTCCCACAGGGCGACGGCGTCCTCGGTGGCGACGTACAGCTCGTAGCCGTCCTCGCCCGTGTAGCCGGTGCGGGCGACGAGCACGTCCTGGCCGGCGAAGCGCGCGGGCGTCGCGCGGTAGTAGCGGAGCGCCTCGAGCGGCGTCTCGGTCTCGAGCCCGGCGGTGGCCTCCAGGATCGCGCGGGAGACCGGGCCCTGCACGGCGATGAGCGCGACGTCGTCGCTCGCGTCGTCGACCTCCACGTCGTCCCGTCCCCGGGCGGCCTCGGCGAGGACGGCGAGCACGGGATCGTGGTTGCCCGCGTTGGCGACGACGAGGAAGGACTCCTCGCCCGTGCGGTAGACGATGAGGTCGTCGACGATGCCGCCCGAGGGATCCAGCAGCAGCGTGTACTTCGCCTGCCACTCGGCGATGGCGGAGAGCTTGCCCGCGAGCACGGAGTCGAGGAACCGGGCGGCGCCCTCCCCCTCCACGGCGATCTCGGCCATGTGCGAGATGTCGAAGATGCCCGCGGCCTCGCGCACGGCGCGGTGCTCGGCGAGGTCGCTCGTGTAGCGGACGGGCATGAGCCAGCCGGCGAAGTCGGTGAAGGACGCGCCGGCGGCCTCGTGCACGGCGTGCAGCGGGGATCGGCGGGGCGGGGCGCCGGGCGCCTCGGCGGGGGCGGGTGCGTCGGTCATGGAGTCCTCCGGTCGTGACCGGCGCGGACGCCGGATGCGGGACTCCCCCTCTGTCATGTGCCTGAGAGCTTCGCGCCGTCCGAGGAGGGTGCTTTCACCGTGGGCGAGCCGTGCGGGACGACTGCTTTTCAGAGTGGCCAGTGCATCGCGGTACGTGGACCTGAGAGATTGGCGGGGAGGCTTGCTCCTTCGGTGCTCCCGGAGGAGCTCTCCCGCGATGCGTGCGCGGCCGTGTTACCGGCCCAGCATATCGAGCGGGACGTTTCGGGCGTGTGACGATCCCGCCCGCGCCCGGCGCGTCCGCCCGGACGCGACGACGCCGCCGCATCCTCGGGATGCGGCGGCGTCGGACGGTCGGGTCGAGCGGTCCTCTAGATCGCGTCGGGCGACGGCGCGGCGGGGGCCGTCGTGCCGGGCTGGCCGTCCTCGTCCTGGTCGATGACGCGGCGCACGTCGTCGGCGAGCTGCGCGACGCCCTCGGGCATCATCTCGAAGCCGTCCGTGGTGCCGACGTTGATGACGAGGCCGGTGCCCTCGGGGATCGCCTGCACGAGCTCGGCGGCGGGGATGGTGGCGACGTGGTCGGCGACGCTCGTGACCTTCTCGTCGATGCGGTCCTCGTGCGTGAAGGCGGCCAGCATGGGCACGCCGTCGCGGTCGAAGAGGACCGGCTGGAGCTGGTCGGTCTCGGGGGTCAGGGGCGTGGCGGTGGGCACCACGACCACGGTGTTGATGAACTCCGTGAGGACGGCGGTCATGTCGGACTCGCCGGCCTGGCCGCGCGCGATGGCCTGCTCGAGGGGGGTGGGCTCTCGGTCCTGTGAATCGGTCATGCCCCCATCGTGCCCGATCGGGCGGCACGGCGCCTGACCGGGGCGGCCGCCCGGGCGCGCGGCGGAGCTAGGATCGACACTTCCCGCCCACCACCCGACCCGAGGGGAGCCCGCCGTGCCGATCGGACGCCAGCGCCCCCGCGGCGAGCTCGAGGCCGCCATCATGGACGCGCTCTGGGACGCCGACGAGCCGCTCACGGCCAAGGACGTCGTAGCCCGCATCCCGGATCCGCGGCCCGCGCTCACGACGGTGCTCACGGTGCTGGAGCGGCTCGGCCAGAAGGGCCTCGTGACCCGGTCCGACGAGGCGCGCGCGCTCGAGTTCGCGCCCGCGCGGTCCCGCACGGACCACACGGCGTCGCTCATGTCGGGCGCGCTCGCGGCCACGAAGGACCGCGAGGCGGCGCTCCTGCGCTTCGCCGGAACGCTCGACGGGGACGACCTCACGGCGCTCCGCCGCGCGCTCGGCGCGGACGACGAGGCCTGACGCTCCTCGCCGGCGCGGTCGGGCGCGGATGACCCGGCCTAACGCGGGTCGTCGGCGCCGTCCGTCGGCCCGCCGACGCTCCGACCGTCCTCACCCGGGAAGCGCCGCGACGACCGGCGCACGACGCCGAGCACGACGAGCGCGGCGGCCCCGAGGATCACGAGTCCGATGAGCACGAAGACCCACACGGGCGTCGTCTCCGCGGCGTCCGCGAGCGGCACGGACTCCCCGGACCGCGCATCGGTCGTGGGCGCGGGGGCCGCGGATCCGCCGCCCTGGGTGGTCATCGTGCCCTCGGGCTCGGGAGTCGCGGTGGGCGCGCTGCCCGCCCAGGCGTCGCCGCAGGCGGGGGCCTGGAGGATCGCCGGGCCGCCGACCGTGTCGCCCGCGGGCGCGTAGGTGAAGGAGTAGCTGCCGTCGATGGGGTGGCTGTCGCTCGAGACCGCGCGCCAGGCGACCTGGTAGGTGCCGGCCGTTCCGAGCGCGATGCGGCTGGTGGCGGTGGATCCGTCGATCGTCACGCAGCCGTCCTCGTGGAACGAGCCGTCGGAGGCGTTGACGACCTGGATCGCGAAGCCCGTGGCCTGCGCGTCGAGCGCGAGGAGGTCGTCGCTGAAGTCGAGCGCGATGCTGCCGGGCTCGACCGTGACGGTGGCGTCGGCGGCGGGCGTGGATCCGACCAGCCGGTCGTGCGCGGACGCGGCGCCGGCGGGGATCAGCGCGCCCCCGACGACGAGCACGGCGGCGCCCGCGGCGAGCGCGGCGCGACGGAGGGCGGACGGGGTGCGGGGGTGGAGCGGAGACGCCATGCGTCCATCATCCCCCGCGGCGGGCGCGTGGGGGCGGCGGCGGGCGCCGCGGCGGTCGGGCGGTCGGAGGGAGGCCCCTGCGGATCCGATCCCCGTTCGTCGTCGATTCCTTCGTCCGCGATAGGTAGCCTGGCGAGGACGATCGCTGCTGCCGGGGGGTGCTGCGGTGGCCTCGGCCTCGATGCTCCCGGGTGGACGCACCGCTCGCGCGACCCGCTGGACGACGTCCGGCCCGAGCGCTCGGCCGAAGGACCACGGACAGCACCTTGCTCGACTCGCTCACGCTCCGCATCGCCTTCGGCGTCACCTCCCTGGTGCTGCTGCTGCTCTTCGCGCTCGTCACCTACCGGGGCACGCGCTCGTCCTTCAGCTTCTGGTGGTGCGCCGCGATCGCGCTGTTCATGAGCGGATCCCTCGCCTACGTCCTCGACGGCACCGGCGGCCAGGTCTGGGCGAACCCGCTCGGCAACGGGCTCATCGTCGCCGGCTCCGCGTCCATGTGGATGGGGAGCCGCTCCCTCCGCGACCGGCCGACCCCGTGGTGGCTGGTCGTCGCGCCGGCCGTGCTGGTGACGGTCGTCTCCAGCGCCGACTCGCCCGCGACGAACGACTGGTCGGCCGGACCCCTCTTCCTCGCGCTCATGGCGGCGCTGATCGGGCTCTCGAGCCGGGAGTTCGCGCTGCTCGACGCGGCGTACTCGCGGACGCGCTGGCCGCTGCTGCTCGCGTCCGGCGCGCTCTCGGTCTACTACGGCGGGCGCCTCGTGGCGTTCCTCGCGACCGGCCCCCGGGGCGAGGTCTTCACGACGTGGTTCGGCACGCCGTCGACCGCGCTGATCACGCTCGTGCTGCTCGTCGTCGTGTCGTTCAGCATGGCGTCGCTGAGCGGCGAGCAGGCGGCCAAGGCGGCCGCGGCCCGCGCGGCCGTGTCGCGGGAGGAGCTGGTGGAGGGCGGCGGCGTGCAGCGGCGGCTCCTCCCGCGCACCGTGCCCGACCTGCCGGGGTACGAGGTCGCGGGCGCGTGCGTGCCGAGCGGCGCCGTGAGCGGGGACTTCTTCGACTGGCAGCGGACGCCCGAGGGCCTCGTCGTGACCCTGGCCGACGTGATGGGCAAGGGCGTCGGCGCCGCGGTGATCGCGGCGACCGTGCGGGCCTCCCTCCGGATCGCGCTGCCGAGCGAGGATCCGGCCCGCACCATGTCCGTCGTCGACCGGGCCGTCGAGCCCGACCTCGAGGCGAACGACGCGTTCGTCACGCTGCTGCACCTGCGGCTCGAGGCGGCGAGCGGCGGGATCACGGCCGTGGACGCGGGGCACGGCCTCGGCGTCGTCTGCCGGGTGGACGGGTCGCGGGAGACGATCCCGTCCCGGAACCTGCCGCTCGGGGCGCTGGGCACGCAGGAGTGGGCGACGAGCGCCGTGCGCCTCGACCCCGGCGACCTGCTGCTCATCTGCAGCGACGGGGTGCTCGACCTCTTCGACGGGTCGATCGGGTCGCTCGACCTGGCCGTCGACGCGGCCATGTCGGCCGGACCGCGCGCGATCGACGCGGTGACGGGCATCACGGGTCTCGTGGCCGAGCGGTCGCTGCCGGACGACGTGACGGTCGTGGCGATCCGGCGGCTGGGGGTCGACGCAGCGGGTGCCGCGCTCGGGTGAGGCGGTCGCGTCGGCGCCGGCATCAGCGTCGGCATCGGCGCCGGCATCGACCTCGGCCCGTCCGGAGGGGCAGGGTGGAGGGACCGCGGGCGCGCGAGGTCGCCCGCACCGAGCACGAGGAGGATCCGTGGCCCCCGACGACGACATGCCGAGCACCATCCGCCGCTCCCCCGAGCACGCGCAGGCGACCTGGTCGGCGGCGCACGCCGCGGCCGAGGAGCAGTACGGATCCGGCGAGCGCGCCGAGCGCACCGCATACGCCGCGCTCGAGCACGGCTTCGAGAAGGTCGGCGACCACTGGGAGCCGAAGGACGAGGCGGGGCCGTCCGACGACGGCGCCGAGCGGCGCGGCGCGGGCACGGCCGGCGGCGTCGACGCGAACGCCTCGAAGGCGCACCTGTCGGAGGTCGCGCGCCGCCTCGACGTGCCCGGCCGCAGCCGCATGACGAAGGACGAGCTGGTCGAGGGGATCCGGAAGGCGAACGACCGCGAGACGCGGAGGGCGCGCGAGCGGGAGGGCTGACGCGGGCGCCCGCCCTGCGTCAGCGCACCACCTCGACCACCGCGGCGATGCCCATGCCGCCGCCGACGGATGCCGCCGCGACGCCGATCGTGCCGGCCGGCGCGCCGCCGCGCACGAGACGGCTGAACAGCCGCACGACGCCCACCGCCCCGCTCGCGCCCCACGGGTGGCCGAGCGCGAGCGCGCCGCCGTCGGCGCAGACCCGGGGGTCGTCGTCGGCGAGCCCGAGGCGGTCGAGCACGGCGAGCGACTGGGCGGCGAACGCCTCCACGATCTCGAACGCGGCGACGCCGACGATCCCGATGCCCGCGTCGGCGAGGGCGGCGAGCACGGCGGGAGCGGCGCCGATGCCGGGCAGCGCGGGATCGCATCCGACGACCGCATGGCCCCGGACCACGAGGCCGGGGACGCCGGGCGCCCGGTCCCGCGACACGAGCGCGACGGCCGCGGCCCCGTCGCTCACCCGCGTGGCCGTGCCCGCGGTGACCGTGCCGCCGCCCCGGAGCGGAGGGAGGCGCGAGAGGAGGTCGAGGGCGGCGCCGATCGCGTCGTCGGCCGTGATGCCCGAGGATCCGACCGGGACGAGCTCCTCCGCGAGGCGGCCGGCGTCCCGGGCGGCGACGGCACGCCGGTGGCTGCGCCGCGCGTGCTCCTCCTGGCGGGCACGGGAGATGCCGTCGTGGCGGGCGAGGTCGTCGGCCGCGGGCAGCATGTCCGGATCCGGCCAGCCCGCCGGCGCGAACGGCGCCCGCGCGTAGGGGACGCCGCCCGACGAGCGGACCGGGGCGGTGGATGCGCTCTCGGCACCCCCGGCGATGCGCCCTCCCGCGGCGCCCGCGCGGATGGCCGTGGCCGCGTCGACCACGGCCGCGAGCCCGCTGCCGCACTGGCGGTCGACGGTCCCGCCCGGCACCCCGGCTCCGAGGCCCGCGGCGAGCGCGGCGATCCGCGCCGGGTTGCCGCCCGGGCCCATGCAGTTGCCGAGGAGCACGTCGGCCACCGGCAGCGCGGATCCGACGGCCCTCCCCGCGTCGACGACGACGGCGCGGATCACGGCCGCCGCGAGCTCGTCGACGGGCACGGCGGCGAGCGCGCGACCGCGCGTCGCGATGGGCGTTCGCCGGGCGGCGACGATGAGGGGCTCAGCCGGCAAGGCGGTCCGCCTCACCCGACGTCGCGCGCCGGATCGCCTCGGCGCGAGCGGGCTTCCCCGCCGCGGTGCGCGGCACGGGACCCGCGAACCACACGCGCGGCCGGCTCGCGGGTGCGAGCACGGCGGCGGCACCCGACCGTAGCGAGGCCACGTCGAGCCCGGGGCCGGACGCGCGCGGCTCGACGAGCGCGGCCACGAGCGCGCCGATGCCGGGGACGGGAAGGCCGAACACGACCGCGTCCGCCACGCCGGAGAGCGTCCGCAGCGCCGCCTCGACCTCCTCGGGGACGACGGTCGCCGCGGCGGTGAGGATCGCCCCGTCGGCGCGGCCGCGGAGCAGGAGCCGTCCGCCGACGAGCTCCGCCAGGTCGCCCACCGTCGCCCAGCCGCCGTCGCGGCGGAGGGCGCCCGGCCGGCCGAGGTAGCCGATCGCGACCGTGGAGGAGCGCACCCAGAGCCGGCCGTTGCGCACGTCGACGTCGACCCCGGGGAAGGGACGCAGCCCGTCGCCCGCGTCGATCGCGACGAACGAGAGCTCCGCGGCGCCGTAGTACGCGACCACGCGGATCCCCCGGGCCTCGGCCTCCGCCCGGAGCGCGGGGTCGAGGGCCGCGCCGCCGACCAGGGCCGTGCGGAGGGGCGTCGTGCCGCCCGCGGCGAGGAGCCGGGCGAGGCCCTGCGGAGTGCCGTGGAAGCAGACGGCGCCGCGGGCGTCGCCGTCGCGCCCCACGAGGACCGGTCGCGGACCGCCGGCCTCCGCGTGCGCGAGCGAGAACAGGGTGAGCGACGACGCCGGCGGGGCGGGGAGCGCGATCCCGTCCGCCGGGCCGGCATCCAGGAGATCCGAGACCGCAGCGTGGGACGACCGCCACGACGCGTCCGTGCGCACGACGACACGCGGGACGCCGGTGCTGCCCGAGGTCAGCGTCGCCCAGGCCGCGTCGGACGGGACGGCCGCCTCGTCGACCAGCGCCCGGACCGCCGTCAGGTGCGCCTCCGGCATCCGCTCGTCGAGCACGAGCGGCACGTCCCCGTCGGACCGGATGCGGCGGATGCCCGCGACCACCCGGTCGTCGGAGCCGAGCAGCGGGACGATGCGCGGCATCAGGCCGTCCGCCGGATCCGGCCCCCGGGGGCGTCGGCCCGGTCCGCGAGGTCGATGCGGAACAGCGCGCACTCCTTGTCGTAGTAGCCGTGCGTGCGGCCGAGGAGGCGCATGCCGATCCGCCGGCACACCGCCTGCGACGGCGCGTTCGCCGGGTTCGTGACCGCGAGCACGCGCGTCAGCCCGCGCTCGGCGGCGTGGGCGAGCACCCGCCTGGCGGCCTCCGTGGCGACGCCGCGACCCCACGCGTCCGGGTGCAGGTGCCAGCCGATCTCCGTCTCGCCGTCCTCCGGCGCATCGCGCGGGGCGGGGTCGTCGGCGGCGAGGGGCGCGGCCGAGGCGGGCAGGTCCTTGAGCAGCAGCGTGCCGAGGAGCGCGCCGCCGTCGCGGTCCTCGATCGCCCAGATGCCGCGCACCGGGTGGTCGAGGGCGGCGTAGCGGGCGGCGCGGGCGACGGCCTGCGCGGGATCCGCCTGCACGGCCCCCGTGCCGATCCACCGCATCACCTCGGGCCGCGCGTGCAGGTCGAGGAGGAAGGGCGCGTCCGCTTCCGTGAAGCGGCGGAGGAGCAGGCGGTCGGTCGCGAGGTCGGGCATCGCCCCAGGGTAGGCGGCGACGTCGGTGGTCGCCCCTAGCGTGACCGCATGCCCGAACCGGTGGATGCGTGGTGGGCGCGGCGCCGCTGGTCGCGCGGCCTCGACGTGCCGTATCCCGTCGGCACCTACCGGGAGGCGTGGGCGTCGTTCCCCGTGCTCATCCGGCAGTACCACCCCGAGTTCAACCGCGGCATCACGCTCACGCAGGTGCCGCCCGCCGCCGATGTGCTCCTCACCTGGCAGTGCGACGTCGGCCACGTCTTCGTCGCGACGCCCGAGGAGCAGCGGATGCGGCCGGGCCGCGAGCGCCGACGGTCGTCGTGGTGCCCGGACTGCGCCGAGGCCGCGGCCCCGCGCACGCCCGTGCTGCCGATGGCCGACCGGGTGCGCTGGCCGGGGGCGTCGCCACTCGTCGCGGGGCCGGTGGCGGGCGGATCCGAGGTGCCGACCGCAGCGCGCCCGTCCCCCGCCGAGGCCCCGCGTCCCCGCCGCGGATCGCGCGACGGGATGCCGTCCTCCGGCGGCACCGCACGCGACCGACGCGGGAAGGACGGCACGCCGAGCAGCGCCGCGCAGGCCGCCGCCGCGGCTCCCGCCCGCACCCGCCGCTCCCCCGGCGTCTGCGCGAAGACGCCCGACCTCCCGGTCGGTGAGCCGTTCGCGAGCGCCTGCGCGCCGCCGCCCGCGTCCGCGGTGGAGGAGCGCCTCCGCCAGGAGCTCGCCGCGCGCCTCGAGCACACGCCGGGCCTCAACGCCGTGCGGCTCGCGCGTCCGTTCTTCGAGCACCTCGAGGCGTGGCCCGACATCCTGCTGCCGGAGCTGCGCGTCGCGATCGAGTACGACTCCACGGGCCGCCACGGCCTCGAGCACGTCGGCCGTCGCGAGGAGGCCGACCGGCGCAAGGACCGCGCGCTGCGTTCCGCCGGGTGGGAGGTGATCCGCATCCGCACCGGCAGGCTGCCCCCGCTCGGTCCCTACGACCTGTGCGTGTCGGGCCTCACGCGCGGCACGGTGGACGCACTGCTCGACCGGCTGCGCGAGATCCGTGGGGCGCTGTTCGTGAACGCGTACCTGCGCGAGGAGCCGCCGTCCGAACCGCCCGCGACCGCGCCCAGAGCCGGCCGGCCCGCGCGCGTCAGCTGATCCGCAGCGCCAGCGCCTCGCTGCGCCAGCGCGCGAGCAGCTCCCACGGATCCGGCTGGCCGGCCGCGAGCGCCGCCACGTGCGCGCGCAGCTCGGCGTCGAGCGCGAACCACTCCGTGCGGTCGTACCGCTGTCGCGCGAACCGCTCGTGCCGCGCCCGCTCCACCGCCCGGCCGCCGCGCTCGAACGCGAGCAGCTCGTCGTGCCGGAGCGTGCCGAGCCTCTGCCTGGGGTTCGCGCTCGTGCCGATCTTCATCCGGTCGCCGAAGCGGATGTAGTAGACGACGTCCACCCGGGGTGCCGCCAGCTCCCCGTCCGGGTGCTCGCCGTGCCGCCACTCGCACACCGCGCACAGCCACGCGGAGGGGAAGCGCACGCCGAGGCGCGATCCGCAGGCCGGGCACGGCGACGGCAGCGCGTCCTCGATGCCCCGCTCGCGCTCCGCCCACTCGGCCGCGGCGACGAGGTGCGCCGCGCACAGCGGGACGGGGGCGCCGGGCTCGGCCGCATCCGCGCAGGCGTCCGCGCGGCAGAGGGCGGCACCGGAGGCGGGGGCGGCACCGGAGGCCGGGGCGGCACCGGACGATGCGGCGGCACCGCCGTGCACGGCATCGCGGCGCCCCGCGGATCGTCTCGACGTCATGCCCCGACGCTAGGCGCGGGGTCCGACACCGTCCCGGCCCGGCTCGCTCCACGCCGCCCGGCGCCCCGCCGTCACCGCCGCGCCCGCACCACCACCGGCGCCGCGTCGTCGAAGCCGCGGCGCAGCTCCACTGAGGTCCAGGCGACGGGCGCGTCCTGGAAGATCGGCTCCAGCACCTCCCACATGAGGCGGCGGTCGGATCCCGCGTAGTGCACGTCGTAGGAGTCGTCGCCGAACGCGTTGCCGTGGATCGCACCCGCCTCGA
Source organism: Clavibacter sp. CT19 (assembly GCF_027858075.1). Taxonomy (NCBI): domain Bacteria; kingdom Bacillati; phylum Actinomycetota; class Actinomycetes; order Micrococcales; family Microbacteriaceae; genus Clavibacter; species Clavibacter sp. CT19. The sequence goes on from NZ_JAQHYR010000002.1 coordinate 50,585, forward strand.
GCAGCTGCAGGGCGTCGTCGCCCGCGGCCTCGGTCGCCGCCAGCGACGCGAACGCCTCGTACGCGGAGCCGCCCTCGCCCGCGGCGAAGCGCAGCACGACCCAGTCGTCGGGCTCGGGCGGTCGGGTCCACGGACGCGCGGCGGCGACGATCGCGGCTGTCAGCCCCGCGATGATGCCGCTGAGGAGCAGCGCGCGGATCCGCGGCGTCATGCCCGCCACCCGGCGTCCGATCCCGCCGCGTCGACGTGAGCGCTCATGGCATCTCCCCGTCCGTCCGGGCTCCCGCGGCGAGCGCGGGCAGCCTTCCCATCATCCCGGAAAGGTCCGGCGCCTGTGCATGTCGGCCTCTTCGACACCGGGCACGTTCCCGGAGCGTACGTTCCGGAGTACGAGCAGTCGCCCCATCCCGGGGCGCCGTGACACGCTCCACCAGAGGAGCATCATGCCGGAACCCCGCACCCACGAACGTCTGGTCATCTCGATGTCCACGGTCTTCGACCTCATGGACGCCGCCACCCTCGAGGCGTGGGTGGGCCTCACCGGCCTGCAGATCCAGCTGGTGCGCGTGGTCGCGACCGACGTGCGCGTGGACCGCACGTCGCTCGCCCACTGGACGCGCACGTCGCGCGCGGCGCTCGTCCCCAGCCTGAGCGGCCTGCTGCAGCGCCGGATCCTCGCGGAGGAGTCCGACGACGACGGCTCCCGCCTGCTCGTCGCACCCGCGGGCCGACGCCTGCTCGAGGAGGTTCTCGACGCGCGCGTGGCGTGGATCCGCGACACCGCGACCGCCGCACGGCCGCCGATCGGCGACGACGAGGTCCGCGAGGCGATCGCCGTGATGGAGCGGCTCGCGGACCGCGTCTGAGGCCCGGCGCACGGCGCATCCGCCCGCCGCCGACGTCGCTCCGCCGCACGATGCCCGGGTCGGCCCGAGCACCCGCCCCTTCACCCCGGGACACGTCCCCCCTAGGGTGGGGAAATGGCGAACCCCATCGAGGCCGAGGCACCCCCGCGCAGCGAGCTGAAGCGCTCCATCACGGTCAAGCAGCTGTACTTCTACGTGGTCGGCGACGTGCTCGGCTCCGGCATCTACGTGCTCGTGGGCCTCGTGGCCGCGGCCGTGGGCGGCGCGTTCTGGATGGCGTTCCTCGTGGGCGTCTCCATCGCGACCATCACCGGCCTCGCCTACGCGGAGCTCGTGACGAAGTACCCGCAGGCCGCCGGCGCCTCGCTCTACATCAACAAGGCGTTCCGGAGCCCGGTGCTCACCTTCTTCATCACCATCTGCATGCTGAGCGCCAACATGGCCGCGGTCGGCTCCCTCGCCGCCGGCTTCGTGCGCTACCTCAGCGATCTCATCGGGCTGCCGGAGTCGGCGATCTGGGCGACCACCGGGATCGCGGTCGCGTTCGTGGCGGTCATCACGCTCATCAACCTCATCGGCATCAGCGAGTCCGTCATCGCGAACGTGGTGATGACGTTCGTGGAGATCAGCGGGCTCATCGTGGTGGTCGCGATCGGCGTGATCGCGCTCGTCGAGGGCGTGGGCGACCCGTCCGTGCTCCTGCAGTTCCAGGTCGAGGGCGGCGCCGGATCCGCGGTGCTGGCCGTGCTCGCCGGCGTCTCGCTCGCCTTCTTCGCCATGACCGGCTTCGAGAACGCGGCGAACGTGGCCGAGGAGACCATCGATCCGTCGCGCGCATTCCCCCGCGCCCTCATCGGCGGCATGATGACCGCCGGCGTCGTCTACGTGCTCGTCTCGATGGCCGCGGCCCTCGCCGTCCCGATCGGCGACCTCGCGGGCAACACGCTCCTCGAGGTGATCCGCGCCGACCTCTTCTTCATCCCCGCCGCGGTGATGCTCGTGATCTTCGCCGTCATCGCGATGGTCGCCATCAGCAACACGGCGCTCGTGACCGTGGTGGCCCAGTCGCGGATCCTGTTCGGCATGGCCCGCGAGAACGTCGTGCCCGCGATCTTCGCCAAGGTGCACCCCGCCCGCCGCAGCCCCTACGTGGCGCTCATCTTCGGCGGCGCCGTGGTCGCGTCGCTGCTGATCATCGGCGCGGCCATCCGCTCCAGCCAGGCCGGCATCCCCGAGGACGAGCGGCTCGACATCGTCGACCGCCTGGCGACCATCACCGTCGTGTTCCTCCTCTTCATCTACGCGCTCGTGATCGTCGCGTGCCTGAAGCTCCGCGGCCACGACGAGACGAAGGACACCTACCGCGCGAACACGCCGCTGCTCATCGTCGGGATCGTCGGCAACGTCGCCGTGCTGATCTACACGCTCGTCGACGACCCGGACGCCCTGTGGTGGGTCGGCGGGCTGCTCGCGCTCGGCCTCGTGCTGTACCTGTTCCAGCGGGCGTTCGGCCAGAAGAAGCCGGATCTCGAGGACGCCGCCGGCGTCGCCGCGGCCGGCCCGACCGACCGGGAGGTCTGAGAAGTGCACGTCATCGTCGCCACGGACGGATCCCGCGCCTCGCTCGAGGCCGCCCGCCAGTTCCAGGTGATCGCGGACTCCCGCGAGATCACCGAGGTCACCGTGCTCGCCGTCGTGAGCCCCTACGCCGCGGCACCCTTCGCCAACGAGCTCGGCCCGCGCCGCGCGACCGGCCAGACCGAGCTCAGCTACCGCCGCGACGCCGAGGCCGCCGTCGACACGGTCGCCGCGGTCTTCGACGGCTGGGGCCCCACGATCCACCGCGACGTCCGCAGCGGCTCGCCGGCCACCGAGATCATCCGCGCGGCCGAGGAGCTCTCCGCGGGCCTGATCTCCATGGCCGCCGGCAGCCGCGGCCTCACCGCGACGATCCTGCTGGGCAGCACCGCGTCGCGCGTGCAGCACTCGGCGCCGTGCCCGGTGCTGATCTGCCGGCCGACGGTGCGGGGGGCTGTGTAGCGGCCCAGCCGGGCGATGCGGTCAGTCGATCGCTTCGAAAACCATCGTCGCCTGGATCCGGTCGCCACCACCCAGGCCCTTGCTCCCCGAGACCGCCGTCGAGATGGTGTGCAGCCGGTAGCCGCGGGCCGCCTGCGCGTTGATCGCGTTCTCCAGCTCGGTGAGGTTGCCGGACCCTGTGCCCCACACCTTCTCCTTGAGGATGGTCTGGAGGACGACGTACGTCTTGTCCCGCTTGTGCGAGCCGACTGATGCCGTCGCGACGGACGCAGGTACCGCCGCCTCCGCGTATCCCGGCGGAGGCGGCGGCTGCACCGTCTCCGTCCACCGCGTGCCGTCCCACCAGCGCGTGGTGCCCGAGCCGTCGTCGTACCAACCGGCCTGCGTCTCAGCTGCCATCGTCTCGCCTCTCGTCGTGTGCTCCTCCGGCCATCGTGCTCCGTCGGCCGGCGGACGGTGGCCTCCGGTCGTCGGCTGCGCCCGAACACCGCCCGAATGTAAAGCCCATGTGAACACTTCTCGCCCCGGCCGCTCTCGTGCGTATCGTGCTCAGCACCTCCCGGCCCGACGCGTCGCCAGCTGGACGGGAGGATCCCCCACCCGAGAACGCCGACCCCCACGGAGGCTTTCATGGCACCCGCACCGCAGCTGCACCAGGGCCTCACGCAGAGGCAGCTCAGCATGATCGCGATCGGCGGGGTGATCGGCGCCGGCCTCTTCGTCGGCTCCGGCGTCGTCATCAACGGCGCCGGTCCCGGCGCGTTCCTCACCTACGCGATCTCGGGCGTGCTGATCATCCTGGTGATGCGGATGCTCGGCGAGATGGCCACCGCGAACCCCAGCACCGGGTCGTTCGCAGACTACGCCCGGCACGCGCTCGGCGGCTGGGCCGGCTTCTCGATGGGCTGGCTCTACTGGTACTTCTGGGTCATCGTCGTCGGCTTCGAGGCGGTCGCCGGCGCGAAGGCGCTCACCTACTGGTTCGACGCGCCGCTCTGGCTGCTGTCGCTCGGGCTCATGGCGCTGATGACCGCCACGAACCTCGTCTCCGTCGGCGCGTTCGGCGCGTTCGAGTACTGGTTCGCGGGGATCAAGGTGGCCGCCATCATCCTGTTCCTCGGCCTCGGCGGGCTGTACGTGCTCGGCATCTGGCCGGGCCGCTCGCCCGACTTCTCGAACCTCGTCGCGCACGGCGGCTTCTTCCCGAACGGCGTCGGCGCGATCTTCTCCTCGGTCGTCGTCGTGATCTTCTCCATGGTCGGGGCGGAGATCGCCACCATCGCCGCGGCCGAGTCGAAGGACCCGGCGACCGCGATCCGGAAGTCCACCAACTCGGTGATCCTCCGCATCTCCCTCTTCTTCGTCGGCTCCCTGTTCCTCCTCGCCGTGATCCTCCCGTGGGACTCCACGGAGCTCGGCGCCTCGCCCTTCGTGAGCGCCTTCGACCGCATGGGCATCCCGTTCGCCGGCGACGTGATGAACGCGGTCGTCCTCACGGCAGTGCTCTCCTGCCTGAACTCCGGGCTGTACACGGCGTCGCGGATGCTCTTCGTGCTCGCCGGCCGGCGGGAGGCGCCCGCGCGGCTGATGCAGGTCACGAACCGGGGCGTGCCGCGCGCGGCGATCCTCCTGTCGTCGGTCGTCGGCTTCCTCTGCGTGATCGCCGCGGCCGTCTCCCCCGAGACCGTCTTCCTGTTCCTGCTCAATTCCTCCGGCGCGATCATCCTGTTCGTCTACCTGCTCATCGCGATCTCGCAGATCGTCCTCCGCCGCCGGAACGGATCCTCGGGGCTCGTCGTGCGGATGTGGCTGTTCCCGGGGCTGTCGATCCTCACCGTCGCGGGGATCGTCGCGGTGCTGGTGCAGATGGCGCTGGATCCCGAGATCCGTCCGCAGCTCGTGCTGAGCCTCGTCGCGTGGGCGGTCGTGCTCGGGCTGTACGTCGTGACGAAGGCGCGGGGCGGGTCGGTGGATCCGAGTGGGGCGGCTGGACCGGATGCGGCCTCCGAGCCGCGAGCGACTGCCGATGAGGTGGCCTAGCATCCGTCACCCCCACAGCTCTGGTTCGCGATCATGCGCGAGGAATGCACCCCTCGGAGCTCTTGTCAACAGCCTCGTGCGAACGGTCGCCGCGCTGTAACGTCCGGGCTCTACACGACGGGAATCGAACATGTCGCGACACACACGAAACTGCGCCACTGCAATGCGACCCGGCTGCGAATGTCCGTGCTTGGGGGCGCGTCACGGCCTCGACGGCCGACTCATGTGGGCAGAATCTCTCAGTGCAGATATCCGCCTGAACCGAGCTCCGTCGGGTGTCAGCATCAATGCGCGAGCAAGGCAGGCCACGGCAAAGAAACGTCTTACGGTCCGGACGACACAAGCAAAGAAGTCCACGCGGTCGCAAGGGAATTCCAAGTCGAACACCACGGCAGCCTTGGAATACGCCCGCACCGTTGTAATGGTCCATTGGCTCATTGAGCATCCCACCGAGTTGAGCGAGCTCAGGTCCATCGTCGATCAGCTGATCACAGCATCCGAGAAGTTGTTGACCGGCACTCCGGAACAGAAGAAGGTACGTGCCGCGCGGATGCTCGACCATCTGTGGTGCGATCTCCTCGCCAGCATCGCATGCGGCCTCGAGCAGGTCGCCGAAGTCGAGTCCCGTACGAAGAAGAGGCTTGCCGAGGCGGTATCGCAGGCTGCCATGCGAGTCCTCGAGGACGCTCAGGGGGAGGCGCTGGCTGCGCCGACCGGCACGACTGTTACCGACATCCGCGGATCACGACGAGAAGATGACGAGGAAGCCGACACGGGATTGGAGCGCGCCGTCCTGGAGGGCTGCATCCAAGCGGTCGTCAAGGGAGCTCTCGACAGCGCGACCAGCGGCTTCGACGCCGGGCTCACCGCCATGCTCACCAAGATCCGCATCGCCGCGCTCATGCTGTGCCCCGATGTGGATGCACACGATCTGGTGTGGGACCACTGCTGGATCCCTCTCTGGCACGACGCGATTCTCGACATCACCCTCGAAAAGTTCGCAGAGGTGGTCCCCTCGCTGAAGCAGGAGACATCGACCGCCACGGACGCGTAGATCGCCTCCTCTCGCAAACCTCGCCCGCTGGCACGGGTCCGTAGGCTGGCTCGCATGGCGACAGTGATCCTCGTGCGGCACGGACGCACCACAGCGAACGCGACCGGGATCCTGGCGGGGCGCACCCCCGGCGTCGACCTCGACGACACCGGACGCGAGCAGGCCGACCGCACCGCTGAACGGCTCGCCGCCGTGCCGCTCGCAGCCGTCGTCTCCAGTCCGCTGCAGCGCTGCTGGGAGACCGCGCAGCGGATCCTCGATCGGCAGACGGGGAAGCCCGCCCAGCCCGTCGATCCCGACCTCACCGAGTGCGACTACGGCGACTGGCAGGGCCGCGCGCTCGGCGACCTCGCGAAGGAGGACCTCTGGTCGCGCGTGCAGTCGCACCCGTCGTCGGTCGTCTTCCCCGGCGGCGAGTCGATGGCCGGGATGCAGGCGCGCGCGGTCGCCGCGATCCGCCGTCACGACGCCGCCATCGAGGCCGAGCACGGACCGGGTGCCGTGTGGGTCGCGGTCAGCCACGGCGACGTGATCAAGTCGATCCTCGCCGACGCGCTCGGCACGCACCTCGACCTCTTCCAGCGCATCGACGTGGGCCCGGCGTCCGTCTCGATCGTGCGGTACGGCGCGAGCCGGCCCACCGTGCACGCGACCAACAGCGACGCGGGTGACCTCTCCTGGCTGGCCGCTGCCGGCGGATCCGGTGACGCTCCCGTGGGCGGCGGCGCCGGGCACGCGACGCCGTGATCTACCGCGCCTAGAGTGGAGGCATGCCCACACGAGCCCTCGAATTCGACTGGCCCGACCGGGCCGTGGTCGGCACCATCGGCCTCCCGGGCGCGCGCACGTTCTACTTCCAGGTGCGCTCCGGCCCGCAGCTGGTGACCATCGCCCTCGAGAAGCAGCAGTCCGCCCTGCTCGCGGAGAAGATCGACGAGATCCTCGACCAGCTCGTCACCGTCGAGGGCAACCCCTTCAGCGTCCCCACGAGCACGCCCCCGGAGCTCGTCGACAACGACCCGCTCGAGGACGTCGACGAGCGCTGGCGCACCGGCGCCATGGGCCTCGGCTGGGATCCGACGACGGCGCAGATCGTCATGGAGGCCTACCCCCTCGCGGACGACGACGACAGCGACGACTTCGACCTGCCGACCGCCGACGACGACGCGGCCGACACCGAGATGCTCGTGGTGCGGATGCCCGTCGGCGCGGCCCGCGCGTTCGCCAAGCGCACCCACGAGGTCGTCGGCGCCGGCCGCCCCATCTGCGCGCTGTGCGGCTACCCCATCGACCCCGACGGGCACGTCCACACCTTCCCCGACAACTGATGCCGGAGACGGACCTCGTCGCGGCCGAGCTGACGATCACCGGCCGGATCCGGACGGCGTCGAACGCGACGTTCCTCGGCACCATCGGTGACGTCGAGGTCGTCTACAAGCCCGTCGACGGCGAGAACCCGCTCTGGGACTTCCCCGACGGCCGGCTGGCCGACCGCGAGGTCGCCGCGTTCGCGGTCTCCGAGGCGCTCGGCTGGAACGTCGTCCCGCGCACGTGGCTCCGCGACGGCCCCCTCGGCGAGGGCATGGTGCAGCTCTGGCAGGACGAGGATCCGGACCAGGACGCCGTCGACCTGATCCCCGCGGCCGAGATCCCGGAGACCGGATACAAGACGGTCCTCGGCGGCGAGGACGAGGAGGGCAACACGGTCGCCCTCATCCACGAGGACACCCCGGCGCTGCGCCGCATGGCTGTCTTCGACGTGATCGTGAACAACGCCGACCGCAAGGGCTTCCATGTGCTCGCGATGCCGGACGGCCACCGCTTCGGCGTCGACCACGGCCTCACCTTCCACGCGGAGCACAAGCTCCGCACGGTGCTGTGGGGGTGGGTCGGGGATGCGCTGACCGCGGAGGAGCTCGAGGGCGTGGATCGGGTGCTCGCGGGGCTGGATGGGGAGCTGGGGCGGGAGTTGGCGGGGCTGTTGACGGTGGAGGAGGTCGCGGCGTTGCGCGATCGGTGCTCCAACCTGCGCTCGGAGGCGCAGTTTCCGGCGCCGGCCGGGCGGCAGTCCGCGGTGCCCTGGCCGCTCTTTTAGCAGCGCGCCGAAGACGTTCTTTGTCGCATAATGCGACAAACCGGCATTAGCTGCTGAGCATCGGAGGGGTGCTGGTGAGCGTTCCGGATACCGGAACGGCAGGCATCTGAGCATGATGTGTGTAGTACAAAGCTAGGCCAAGTGCCCTATGCGGACCGACTCGCCACGGCGCCGCACAGGGTTCGGTTACAGTGGACGAATATTTCGACGAACTGGGCCGCCTTGGCATTCACCCGGTAGTGCAGTAGTCATCGTCGAGGCGAATCATTTTCCGACTGCCCTTCCAGGTGAAGCGCACGCGGCCCACGGTCATCGACGGTCAAATCCTGCGCGCGGTGCCCTTGACGCGGGCGGCGACTGAAGGCACGGATGGCCACTGGTTGGATGTGACAATCCTTGTTTTTGCGCGATACGCGACCCTCGGGCAACGAGATGGCCTGGACGTCACATGGGCGACTACACCTTGCCCTTGTACGGATTAGGAGTACGAGCAGTCGCATTCCCACTGCGCTCCCAGGCGAAAGCGCTGTTGATGAGCAAAGCTGTTGCGATGAGAGTCACGAGCATGACGGGAATGGTGAAGGCCAGCACATAGCGAGTCCACATTTGCTCCGCCCACATTACCGAAACTGCACAAAGCAATGAAGCCGTTACTAGAACCGAGAAGCCGCCGAAGAGCACGAAGCGGATCGCGGACCCGAACCGCTCGACGATCCGCAGCGTGTACCTACCGCTGAGAGTCAGGACCGCGGTGCCACTCAGCGAGAGCCCACTCACGATCCCACCGATGGTGGCTACGTTTGTGAGGCCGGCCGCTAGCCGTTCGTCGCAGACGTCGGCCAGGAGCGCAGACAGTCCGATGCCCGCCCCAGCAACGACCGCTAGGCAGATCGCTAGCGTGATCCATAGCGAGTGGTCTCGCCTAGCCTCGGGCATGATGGGGTTCCTTAGTCATCGTTCATACGAAGCCCAACGAGGTCCGTCCGGTCAACGATGTATGCGTCGATGATAGATCCAAGCGCCGACAACGGCGTGAAGGCACGCGTGGTCCCGGTCCCGATGCGAACCTGCGTCTTCCGAGTCAGGCGGTGATGCAGAAGGTCAAGCTCGGTAGGCGGGGTGTCTGCTTCCGCTGTCACAGTGACCTGAGCCTTCTCAACCCGCCCCTGTAGTTCGCCAAAGTTCTGATTGAACCACTCGAGCATGATCTGCTCATCGCCGTGCGTGCTCTTCCCGCGGACGAGCGTCGCCTTGATCTCGATGCGAAGAGCACCTGGCGTCCGATTAGGACCGCGGAAGAGCGCCTTCACACCGCTCGCGTCATTGACAGCCGAGCCAAACTCGCCTGCATAGTTCACAAACTTCAGACCGTCAGCCTGTGAGAGCATCGCGACGCGCTCCTGGTCGATGACGGGACGAGCGAGCCAGGCGAAGTCTGGGTCGTCGAAGTCCCCGGCGGTCGCCTTAGTGAGCCAGTCCGCGAATGTCACGGCACGGGACGCGGATACCGACTCCGCGAGGATTCCGAACATGTTGCCAAATGGTAGGAACCACACGAAGAGGTTGTCGACTGGTTCCCAATCGTCGCCATCGAGACGCATAGCCTTCTGAGATCCCGATCGGACGTTCTCCTGGTTCGGTACGAAGTCCTTGCCGGAGGCTAGGACGATACCGTGGGTCACGTCGAGGTTCTCTCGTCCGACGGCATTGGGAACATCGCTTGTACCCAGTCCGTCGGCCCACTCTTCGGGCACCTGGAGGGGGTACGCGGTACCCGCCTGATCACGCCCGTCGATTACGTAATTCGTGCGCCTGTTGACGAAGCGGCGGAGCACGCCATCCCAATCGACTTCGTCAACACGAGCTCCGGTGCGCGCATCGACCAGACGCCAGTACTGGACCGTTCGCGTAACAGTTGTCTTCCGCGCCATGCCGGCCGGTTCCCTTCGTCGGGCGAGTAATTACCACCCGCTTTGCTGACGTTAGCTACGCGACGGCGGCATGTCGACCGCCAAAAAGGGGGGGTCCTGTCTCCGCAGGGACGAATGCCTACGCTCAATGACCCCGGACAGATGACTGAGCGGTCTCTGCGTGGTAAGACCGGGAGGGGGAGTCCATCGGCGAAAGGCACGGCAGAGGCAGTAGAGAGAGCACGCCTTCGTCTAGGCCCCGCTGCAGACACCAGGGCCGGCTGCTTGAAGTAGGAGGAATCGAGCCCTGCGGGGCCCCCTAGCGCCGCCTCGGATAAGGCGCGTCAGGGGCTGCTTCCACGGCCATAACCGCCGCGCTAGGGGACCTCTTCGGGGGCGCTCGCTCAACTCCTGCGGACTCGTAGCCCAACGCAGGGGCCTGAACGTCCGTATATCCGCACGACAGTTAAGAGGTCAGTTGTTGAACCGGAACTCCACCACGTCGCCGTCCTGCATGACGTACTCCTTGCCCTCGATGCGGGCCTTGCCCTTGGAGCGCGCCTCGGCGATGGAGCCGGTCTCGACCAGGTCGTCGAAGGAGATGACCTCGGCCTTGATGAAGCCCTTCTCGAAGTCGGTGTGGATCACGCCGGCCGCCTGCGGGGCCTTCCAGCCGCGGCCGATGGTCCAGGCCCGCGTCTCCTTGGGGCCCGCCGTCAGGTAGGTCTGGAGGCCGAGGGTCTCGAAGCCGATGCGGGCGAGCTGGTCGAGGCCCGACTCCTCCTGGCCGGTGCTCGCGAGCATCTCGGCGGCGTCCTCGGGGTCGAGCTCGATGAGCTCCGACTCGATCTTCGCGTCGAGGAACACGGCCTGCGCGGGCGCCACGAGGGCGGCCAGCTCATCCAGACGACCCTTGTCGCCGAGCACCTGCTCGTCGACGTTGAACACGTAGATGAAGGGCTTCGCGGTCAGCAGGCCGAGCTCGCGCACCGGCTCCAGGTCGATCTTGGACGCCGACAGCGGCTTGCCCGAGTCGAGCCACTCGCGGGCGGCCTTCGCGGTCTCGAGCACGACGGGCTCGATGCGCTTCGTCTTCAGCTCCTTCTCGTAGCGCGGCTCGGCGCGCTCGAGGGTCTGCAGGTCGGCGAGGATCAGCTCGGTGTTGATGGTCTCCATGTCGCTCGCGGCGTCGACGCGGCCGTCGACGTGCACGACGTCCTCGTCCTCGAAGCCGCGCACGACCTGCGCGATGGCGTCGGCCTCGCGGATGTTCGCGAGGAACTGGTTGCCGAGGCCCTCGCCCTCGCTCGCGCCGCGGACGATGCCCGCGATGTCGACGAAGGAGACGGGAGCCGGGAGGATCCGCTCGGAGCCGAAGAGGCCGGCGAGCACCTCGAGGCGCGGGTCCGGCAGGTTCACCACGCCCACGTTCGGCTCGATCGTCGCGAACGGGTAGTTCGCGGCGAGCACCTGGTTCTTGGTCAGGGCGTTGAAGAGCGTCGACTTGCCGACGTTGGGGAGACCGACGATCGCGATAGTGAGTGCCACGGGAGTCCATCGTACGGGGCGGGCCGGCTCCTCCCCCGCCCGCGGTCGGGCTGGGCTCTCCGGAGATCGGCGTCGGTCGTGCGTGGAACACTCGACCCATGCCGTTGGACTTCACCGCGATCGACTTCGAGACCGCCAACAACTCGTCGGCGAGCGCCTGCTCGGTGGGTCTCGTGAAGGTGCGCGACGGCGTCGTCGTCGAGACCGCGTCGTGGCTCATCCGGCCGCCCGCGGGGCACGACTCCTTCTCGGTCTGGAACACGCGGATCCACGGCATCGTCGAGGACGACGTGGCCGGCGCCGACGGCTGGGCCGACCAGCTGCCGCGCCTCATGGCCTTCGCGGGCGACGACCACCTCGTAGCCCACAACGCGCGCTTCGACATGGGCGTGATCCAGGGCGCGTGCAAGGCCACCGCGCTCATCCCGCCGCCGTACTCCTACCTCTGCAGCCTCCAGGTCGCGCGCCGCACCTACGAGCTCGACTCGTACCGGCTGCCGGTCGCCGCGCGGGCCGCGGGCTTCGAGGACTTCTCGCACCACGAGGCGCTGGCGGATGCGCGGGCGTGCGCCGCGATCGTCGTACATGCTGCCAGCCGCCATGGCGCCGCGTCGATCGCGGGGTTGGCCGAGGCGTCCGGCGTGGGCCTCGGCCGCATCGGCGCGCCGCGCACGCAGACCGTCACGCGGGCGTCGGCCGCCGCGACGCCGCCCATCGACTGGGTCTGATCCTCCCCAGGCCCGCCCCGCCGGATCCGCCCCTCGGGCGCGCGCCCCGCGTCCCGGCCGTGTCGGGGGCCGCTGGCACACTGCACGCATGGATCCCGTCATCGCCCTGCTCGTCGGCCTCGTCATCGGCCTGGCCGTGGGCGCGGTGGTCGGGATGGCGCTGTCGCGCGCCCGCTCGGGGGTGGATGCGCCGGGCAGCGCCGGCGAGGCCGCGCGCCTCGCTGCCGCGGAGGCCACGGTCACGGCGCTCCGCGAGCAGCTGCATCGCACGGAGCGGCTCGCCGAGGAGCAGGTCGCCCAGACCACCGCGCAGTTCGCCGAGCGCGCCCAGACGCAGGACGCCCTCCACCGCGAGCGGCTCGACGCACAGGAGTCCCACCTCCGCGAGCAGATCGGCCAGCAGGAGGACCGCATCGCGGAGCTGCAGACGCGGCTGCGCGAGATCCAGCGCGCCGAGGTCGCCCGCACCGAGGAGGACGGCCGCGTGCTCACCGCGCTCAGTCCGGTCGCTGAGAGCCTCAAGCAGGTGCAGGCCAAGGTGCACGAGCTGGAGGAGCAGCGCCGGCAGCAGCACGGCGAGCTGAGCGAGCAGCTGCGGAGCGCCACCGAGGCGGAGGAGCGGCTGCGCGCCACGGCCGAGACGCTCGCGTCCGCGCTCCGCTCGAACAGCACGCGCGGCGTGTGGGGTGAGACGCAGCTGCGGAGCGTCGTGGAGGCCGCGGGCCTCATCCACCGGGTCGACTTCGACGTGCAGACGTCCGTCTCCACGGCGCAGGGCGTCGGTCGGCCCGACATGGTCGTGCACCTGCCCGGCGGCAAGCACATCGCGGTGGACGCGAAGGCGCCCTTCACCGCGTACCTCGAGGCGAGCGCCATCCCCGCCTCGGCCACCGGATCCGAGGGCGCCCGCCGCGACGCGCTCATGAAGCAGCACGTGCAGGCGGTGCGCGACCACATCACGGCGCTCGGCAGCCGCGCCTACTGGGAGGGGCTCGACGCGAGCCCGGAGATGGTCATCGCGTTCATCCCGAGCGAGTCGCTGGTCTCGTCGGCGCTGGAGGCGGATCCGAGCATCATGGAGTTCGCGTTCTCCCGCCGGGTCGCGCTCTCCTCCCCCGTCACCCTGTGGTCGGTGCTCAAGACCGTCGCGTTCAGCTGGCAGCAGGAGGTGCTCACGGAGGACGCGAAGCAGCTCTTCGACCTGAGCCGCGAGCTGCACGCACGCCTCGCCACGAGCGGCGAGCACATCGCCAAGCTCGGCCGCTCGCTCACGGGCGCGGTCGGCGACTACAACCGCGTCGTCGGATCCCTGGAGCGCCAGGTGCTGCCCACCGCCCGCCGCCTCACCCGGCTCGACGAGTCCAAGGTCATCGGCACGCTCGAACCGCTCGAGGCCACCGCACGCGAGCTCACGGCCGACGAGTTCACCCGCCCCGCGTCCCCGGTCGCGGACACCCCCGCTGGGTAGAGTGGCGACCACGCGGGGCCCGGCCGCGGGATGCGCTCCCACCGGCCTATGGTTCACCGCGACAGCCGCACGGCGCCGCCGTGGATCCGCCGAAGGAGATGCACCATGCCCGTAGCAACCCCCGAGCAGTACGCCGAGATGCTGGATCGCGCCAAGTCCGGCGCCTTCGCGTACCCGGCCGTCAACGTCTCGTCGTCGCAGACCATCAACGCGGTCCTCCAGGGGCTCACCGAGGCCGGCTCCGACGGCATCATCCAGGTCACCACGGGCGGCGCCGACTACTTCTCCGGCCACACCGTGAAGAACCGCGCGGCCGGCGCGCTCGCGTTCGCGCGCTTCGCCACCGAGGTCGCCAAGAACTACCCCATCACGGTCGCGCTCCACACCGACCACTGCCCGAAGGACGCCCTCGACGGCTTCGTCCTCCCCATGATCGAGGCCAGCGAGGAGGAGGTCCGCGCGGGCCGCAACCCCATCTTCCAGTCGCACATGTGGGACGGATCCGCGATCCCGCTCAACGAGAACCTCGACATCGCGACGGACCTGCTCCCCCGCATGAAGGCCATCAACGCGATCCTGGAGGTCGAGATCGGCGTCGTCGGCGGCGAAGAAGACGGGGTCAGCCACGACACCGGCTCGCACCTCTACACGACCCTCGAGGACGCCATCTCCACGGTCGAGGCCCTCGGCCTCGGCGACAAGGGCCGCTACATGGCCGCGCTCACCTTCGGCAACGTGCACGGCGTGTACAAGCCCGGCGGCGTGCAGCTGCGCCCGTCGCTGCTCAAGGAGATCCAGGACGGCATCCAGTCGAAGTACGGCACGGGCGAGAAGCCGTTCGACCTCGTCTTCCACGGCGGATCCGGCTCCTCCGACGACGAGATCTCGGAGGCCGTCCGCAACGGCGTGGTCAAGATGAACATCGACACCGACACGCAGTACGCGTTCAGCCGCTCCATCGCCGACTCGGTGCTCCGCAAGTACGACGGCTTCCTCAAGGTCGACGGCGAGGTCGGCGACAAGAAGACGTACGACCCCCGCGCCTGGGGCAAGACGGCGGAGTCGGCCATGGCTGCCCGCGTCGTCGAGGCCACGCGCCAGCTCGGCTCGCACGGCAAGTCGCAGAGCTAGCGCGACCCGCGCGACGCCTGCGCGACGCGGCGTGAACGACGGAGGGGCCGGTCCACCAGGACCGGCCCCGCCGTCGTGCGCGCTGCGCGCCGGGTGCTACCCGCGGTTCATGACGAACTGCTGGAACGCCGGATCCGCCGTGAGCAGGCTCGACAGGAGCAGGGCGGAGACCACGGTCGCGACCACGACGCCGACCAGCGGGACCCAGAACGCGATGCGGCCGAGTCGGATCCGGCGGAGGGAGAGGGCCACGGTCGCCGCGAAGACGGACACCGTGATGACCAGGAGGGCCACTCCCACGGGGCCGGTCGCCGACGTGGGCGTGTACGCACCCGCGATGCCGAGGGCAGGGAACGCGCGGGAGAGGGCCCCCGGCAGGTCCGTGTACGAGCCCAGGCTGAACAGCAGGTTCAGCGCGCCCACCGCCAGCAGGGCGATCGTGACGGCGGCGTCGAGGCGTCGACCGGCACGGCGGGGCTCCTGCGTCGGCAGGTACCCCGGCCGACCGGGCTCGCTCGACGGACCGGGACCGGAAGTGGGACCGGCGGACGGCGAGAGCCGCGCCTGGCGACGCTCCGCCTCCGCGGCCTTCTCGGCGTCGCGGCGCTCGGCGAGCATCCGCTCGCGGGCGGCCTTGCGCTCCTCCGCCATCTGCTCGGCGAGGGTCTGCGGCGCGGCGGGTGCGGCGCCCTTCTTCGCACCGCGGCCCGCGGGGGCGGCGGGCGCATCGCGCTCCGCCTGCGCGCGGCGGTACTCGGCGGCCTCGGCGACGATGCGGGCATCCGCCTCCGACAGGCCGGACCCGTCCGAGGACGAGCCAGCGGACGACGACGACGACGCGTACTCGCCGTAGCGCGGGGCGGGTCGGCCGGGACGGCGCGGGCCGTCGTCGTCGCTCACGCGCGGGTGCGCCCGCCGATGGCGCGGGAGTCCGTGTTGCCGGACTGGTCCTTGCGCAGCTCCTTGGGGAGCGAGAAGACGAGGTCCTCCTCGGCCGTGACGACGGCGGTGACGTCGCCGTAGCCGGCGTCGGCCAGGTCGTCGAGCAGCTCCTGCACGAGGACCTCGGGCACGGACGCGCCGCTCGTGACGCCGACCGTCTGCACGCCGTCGAGCCACTCCTGCTTGACCTCGGACGCGTAGTCGACGCGGTACGACGCCTTGGCGCCGTACTCGAGCGCGACCTCGACGAGGCGCACGGAGTTGGAGCTGTTCGCGGATCCGATGACGATGACGAGGTCGGCGTCGACCGCCACCTTCTTGATGGCGACCTGGCGGTTCTGGGTGGCGTAGCAGATGTCGTCGCTCGGCGGATCCTGCAGGTTCGGGAAGCGGGCGCGGAGGCGGCGGACCGTCTCCATCGTCTCGTCGACCGAGAGCGTGGTCTGCGAGAGCCAGACGAGGTTGTCGGGGTCCTTGACCTCGATCACGTCGGCGTGCTCCGGGGAGTTGACCACGATGGTCTGCTCGGGCGCCTCGCCCGCGGTGCCCTCGACCTCCTCGTGGCCCTCGTGGCCGATGAGGAGGATCTGCATGTCGGCCTTCGCGAAGCGCACGGCCTCGCGGTGCACCTTGGTGACGAGGGGGCAGGTCGCGTCGATGGCCTGGAGGCCGCGGTCGGCGGCGCCCTGCACGACGGCCGGCGAGACGCCGTGCGCGCTGAAGACGACGTGGGCGCCCTCGGGCACCTCGTCGACCTCCTCCACGAAGACCGCCCCCATGCGCTCGAGCGTCGAGACGACGTGCACGTTGTGGACGATCTGCTTCCGCACGTACACGGGGGCGCCGTAGCGCTCCAAGGCCTTCTCGACGGCGACGACCGCGCGGTCGACGCCCGCGCAGTACCCGCGGGGAGCGGCGAGCAGGACCTTCTTGGGTCCTCCCACCGGGTTATCCTTGAGCCTGTTGCGGACGCCGGGCATCCGCGGCATCGACAGGCTGACGACGGGTGCTCCCACGAGTCGCTGGTCAGTGGTCGCTGTAGTCACGTGTCAATTGTATGCGCCCGATCTGGGCGTCGAGCGGGGTGGACGGATGAGCGAGACGCGCACGGTGTCGATGCCCGCGGCCGGCGCCCCCACGGTCGACGCACCCTGGCCCGTCTCGGTGCTCTCGGGCAAGGTCAAGGGCTGGATCGATCGGCTCGGCACGGCCTGGGTCGAGGGCGAGATCACGCAGTGGGGCGGATCCGGCGGCAACGTCTACGGGAAGCTCAAGGACCTCGACGTCGACGCCACCATCAGCTTCACCGTCTGGTCGTCGGTGCGCGCGAAGATCCCCGCGGACCTCGGCCAGGGCGCCCGCGTCGTCGCGCTCGTGAAGCCCAACTACTGGGTCAAGGGCGGCACGCTCACCATGCAGGTGCTGGAGATGCGCCACGTCGGCCTCGGCGACCTGCTCGAGCGGCTCGAGCGCCTGCGCCAGACGCTGCGCGCCGAGGGCCTCTTCGACGCCGACCGCAAGCGCCGCCTCCCGTTCCTCCCCGGCTGCATCGGCCTCATCACCGGCAAGGACTCCGACGCCGAGAAGGACGTGCTCCGGAACGCCCAGCTGCGCTGGCCGAGCGTGCGGTTCCGCGTCGTGCACACCGCGGTGCAGGGCGACCGCGCCGCGGGCGAGGTGACGCGGGCCATCGGCGTGCTCGACGAGGATCCCGAGGTCGACGTCATCGTCGTCGCGCGCGGCGGCGGCGACTTCCAGAACCTGCTCGTCTTCAGCGACGAGAAGCTGGTGCGCACGGCGGCCGCGTGCCGCACGCCGCTCGTGAGCGCCATCGGGCACGAGGCCGACCGGCCGCTGCTCGACGACGTGGCCGACCTCCGCGCGTCCACGCCCACGGACGCCGCCAAGCGCGTCGTGCCGGACGTGTCCGAGGAGCTGTCGCGCGTGCAGCAGGCACGGGCCCGCATCGGCATGCGGCTCACGTCGCAGGTGCGCGGCGAGATCGACCGCATCGAGCAGCTGCGCTCGCGTCCCGTGCTCACGAGCACGGCGTGGATCGTCGACTCGCGCGCCGAGGAGCTCGGCCGCTACATCGCGCGCTCCGCGGAGCTCGCGGGCCGCGTCGTCGAGCGAGGCGTGCAGCAGACGAGCGAGCTGTCCCGGCAGCTGCGCACGCTCTCGCCGCAGCACGTGCTCGACCGCGGGTACGCCATCGTGCAGACGGCCGACGGATCCGCCCTGCGCGCCCCCGCGGACGCCCCCGACGGCACCGGCCTCGTGCTGCGCCTCGCCGCCGGCGCGCTCGGCGCCACCTCCACCGGCCCCACCGACGACATCCCGTCGTCGGCCGCGCGCCTGCCCGCCTCGCCCGCCTCCGACGCCCGGCTCGCGTCCGGCCCCGAAAGCTAGGATCTCCCCCATGCCCACCAGCCCCGCCGACCCCGGCGCCGACACCGGCGCACGCCTGCCCGACGTCTCCGAGCTCAGCTACGAGGAGGCGCGCGACGCCCTGGTGCGCGTCGTGAACGACCTCGAGCAGGGCGCGACCACGCTCGAGGAGTCGATCGCCCTGTGGGAGCGCGGCGAGGCCCTCGCGGCCCGCTGCGAGGAGTGGCTGCTCGGCGCCAAGGCGCGCCTCGACGCCGCCCGCACCACCGCGTCCGACGCCGGCTGACCGTGGCGAAGGACCGCACGCCGAACGTCGTCGCCGAACTCGGCCGACCGGAGACCCCCGAGGAGACCGCCGCCCGCAAGGCCGCCCAATCCCGCCGGCACCGCGCCAAGCAGACGTTCCGCAACCTGCTGTACTCGCTCATCGTCACGGTCGCGACCGTCGCGGTGATCATCGCGCTCGTCCCCCGCTCGAACACCACGATCCTGCCCGACGTCGACTACGGCGCGGCGGCCTCCGAGGCCCAGGGCGGCTTCCCGCAGACGCTCGTCGTGCCCGACCTGCCGACGGCCTGGAAGAGCAACGACGCGGAGATCCGCCCGGCCGGCCGCGACGGCGTGGCCGTCTGGTACATCGGCCTCATCACGCCGAGCAACCGCTACATCGGCATCTCGCAGGGCATCGACGCGAACCCCACGTGGCTCGACGAGACGCTGCAGTCAGCGCCCGAGGTGAGCTCCGAGGAGATCGGCGGCCTCGAGTGGACGCTCTACGACAACGCGCGGGCGGAGGATCCGGGCAACGTCGTCCTGGCCGCGAGCGCGGTCGAGGGCGACAGCACCTACGCGATCTACGGCACGGCCGACGCGAACGAGCTGCGCACGGCGATCGAGGCGGTCGCCGCCGCGCGCACCGCCCCGGCGGGCACGACGCGGACACCCGCGCCGACGCCCAGCGACGGCACCACCAGCACCACCGCACCGGAAGAGGGGATCGAGGGATGACGGATCAGGCAGAGACCGTGCAGGAGCACACCGTGCAGGCGCCCGCCACAGTATGGGCGGAGATGGTGGAGGGCAACGCGCGCTTCGTCGCCGGCACGCCCGAGCACCCGCGGCAGGACGTGGAGCGCCGCGCCGCGCTCGCCCACGTGCAGCGCCCGGTCGCCGCGCTGTTCGGCTGCAGCGATTCGCGCCTCGCCGCCGAGATCATCTTCGACAAGGGCCTCGGCGACCTCTTCGTGATCCGCAACGCCGGCCAGATCATCTCCGACTCGGTGCTCGGCAGCCTCGAGTACGCCGTCGGCGTGCTGGGCGTGCCGCTCATCGTGGTGCTCGGGCACGACGAGTGCGGTGCCGTGCGCGCCGCCATCGAGAGCGCGGCGCCGGGAGCCGAGGTGCTGCCGCCCCACATCGCGAACCTCATCGCGCCCATCGCGCCGGCCGTGCGCCGGGTCGCGGGCGACCACGTCGTGCCCGCCGAGGTCGACGCGGGCGAGGTCGGCCGCCAGCACCTGCGCGGCACCGTGACCCGCATGCTGGAGGCGTCCGAGATGATCTCCGACAGGGTGGCGGCCGGTAGCCTGGCCATCGTCGGCGCCAACTACAAGCTCCTCGAGGGCACCGCGGTGCCCGACGTCATCGTGGGCGACATCCCCCGCTAGGGGCCGTCCGCGCTGATCCGCACACCCCGGCGGCCCCTCCGGCCCCGGCGCATCACCCGTCCCGAAGGAGAGAGAAACAGCGTGGTCGACACTTCCCCCGGATCAGACAGCGGCACGACGGACGAGTTCCGCATCGAGCACGACACGATGGGCGAGGTGCGCGTCCCCAGGACCGCCCTGTACGCCGCCCAGACTCAGCGTGCCGTCGAGAACTTCCCCATCTCCGGCCGTGGGCTGGAGCCCGCGCAGATCCAGGCGCTCGCCCGCATCAAGCGCGCCGCCGCGATCGTGAACGGCGAGATGGGCATCGTCGACGCCGACGTCGCCCAGGCCATCGTCGCCGCGGCGGACGAGGTGGCGGGCGGATCCCACCACGAGCACTTCCCCATCGACGTGTACCAGACGGGCTCCGGCACGAGCTCCAACATGAACATGAACGAGGTCCTCGCGGCCCTCGCCACGGCGTCGCTCGGGAAGCCCGTGCACCCGAACGACCACGTCAACGCGTCGCAATCGTCGAACGACGTCTTCCCCACCTCGGTGCACGTCGCCGTCACGGGCGCGCTCCTCGCCGAGCTGATCCCCGCCCTCGAGCACCTCGCCGAGGCGCTGGAGACCAAGGCCGAGGCGTGGAAGGGGCTCGTCAAGGCGGGCCGCACGCACCTCATGGACGCGACCCCGGTCACGTTCGGGCAGGAGTTCGCGGGCTACGCGCGCCAGATCCGCCTCGGCATCGAGCGCGTCCGCACCGCGCTCCCCCGCGTCGCGGAGGTCCCGCTCGGCGGCACGGCCACCGGCACGGGCATCAACACGCCGCTCGGTTTCCCGCAGAAGGTCATCCAGGTTCTCGCGGACGACACGGGCCTGCCCGTCACCGAGGCGCTCGACCACTTCGAGGCGCAGGGCGCGCGCGACGGCCTCGTCGACGCCTCCGGCGCGCTGCGCACCCTCGCGGTGAGCCTCACCAAGATCTGCAACGACATCCGCTGGATGGGCTCGGGCCCCAACACGGGCCTCGGCGAGCTGCACATCCCCGACCTGCAGCCCGGATCCTCGATCATGCCCGGCAAGGTCAACCCGGTCATCCCCGAGGCCGTGCTCATGGTGTGCGCGCGCGTCATCGGCAACGACGCCACCGTCGCCTGGGCGGGTGCGTCGGGCCTGTTCGAGCTCAACGTCGCGATCCCCGTGATGGGCTCGTCGCTGCTCGAGTCGATCCGCATCCTCGCCTCCTCCACGCGCCTGCTCGCCGACAAGACCGTCGACGGCCTGCGCGTCAACGAGGAGCACGCGCGGGCGCTCGCGGAGTCGTCGCCGTCGATCGTCACGCCGCTCAACCGCATCATCGGCTACGAGGCCGCGGCGAAGATCGCCAAGCACTCGGTCGCGCAGAAGATGACGGTGCGCGAGGCGGTCGTCGACCTCGGCTACGTCGAGCGCGGCGAGATCACCGAGGAGCAGCTCGATGCGGGCCTCGACGTGCTGCGGATGACGGCGCCCGGCCTGTAGCCGCGAGGGTCGAGGCATGACCGCCGACCGGGGCTCCGTGGAGGAGCCGCGCACGCCGCTCGCGGCGGTGGACGCGGCCATCGCCGCGCACCCGCTGTCGTCGGAACGGGTGACTCGGGCCAACGCGATCATCGAGGCGTCCGACCGCGACGACAAGGCAGCCGTCGAGGCGCGGCTAGCCGAAGAGGGCCTCCCCGGGCTGGCGGAGCTCGGGAAGATCCAGGTGCGCCACTCGGTCAGCTGGTGGAGGCTGCACCGCCGACGCCGCAAGATCCTCGCCCGGCTCGACCGCTAGCGGAACCAGGACGCCGACGGGCGCCGCTCCCCTCGGGGACCGGCGCCCGTCGTCTTGCGGGGAGCGGGAGGATCACATGGGGTCGCCGTCGAGCAGCCCGGTGACGAGCGCGGCGATCGCGCTGCGCTCCGAGCGCGTCAGCGTGATGTGCCCGAACAGCTCGTGGCCCTTCAGCGTCTCGATCACGCTCGCGACGCCGTCGTGCCGGCCGACCCGCAGGTTGTCGCGCTGGGCCACGTCGTGCGTGAGCACCACGCGCGAGTTCTGGCCGATGCGGCTGAGCACCGTGAGCAGCACGTTCCGCTCCAGCGACTGCGCCTCGTCGACGATCACGAACGCGTCGTGCAGCGAGCGCCCGCGGATGTGGGTGAGCGGCAGCACCTCGAGGATCCCCCGCTCCACCACCTCGTCCATGACGTTCTGCGAGACCACCGAGCCGAGGGTGTCGAACACGGCCTGCGCCCACGGGTTCATCTTCTCGGTGGCGTCACCCGGCAGGTAGCCGAGCTCCTGGCCGCCCACGGCGTACAGCGGCCGGAACACCATGATCTTGCGGTGCTGCTGCTTCTCCAGCACCGCCTCGAGCGCCGCGCACAGGGCGAGCGCCGACTTGCCGGTGCCCGCGCTGCCGCCGAGGGACACGATGCCCACCTCGCGGTCGAGGAGCAGGTCGATCGCGAGCCGCTGCTCGGCCGAGCGGCCCTTGAGGCCGAAGACCTCGCGGTCGCCGCGGACGAGGTGCACGGTGCCGCGGCGCACGACGCGGCCGAGCGCGGGGCCGCGGTCGGAGCGGAGCACGACGCCCGTGTTGACGGGCAGGTCGCCGACCGCACGGGTCTGCACGGTGCCGCTGTCGTAGAGGTCGGCCATCTGCTCGGCGGAGAGCGTGACGTCAGCCATGCCCGTCCATCCGCTGTCCACGGCGAGCTCGGCGCGGTACTCCTCCGCCATGAGGCCGATGGAGGCGGCCTTCACGCGCAGCGGCATGTCCTTCGAGACGACCGTGACCGCGAGGCCCTCGGTGGAGAGGTTCAGGGCGACCGCGAGGATCCGCGAGTCGTTGTCCCCGAGCTGCAGGCCGTTGGGGAGGCCCGCCATGCTCGAGTGGTTGAGCTCGACGCGCAACGTGCCGCCCGCGTCGCCCACCTCGATGGGGAAGTCGAGCCGCTCGTGCTCCTCGCGGAGCTGGTCGAGGTGGCGGAGCGCCTGGCGGGCGAAGTAGCCGATCTCCGGATCGTTCCGCTTCGACTCCAGCTCGGTGATGACGATCACCGGGATGACGACCGCGTGCTCCGCGAAGCGGAAGAACGCGCGCGGGTCGGACAGGAGGACGGAGGTGTCGAGCACGTACGTGCGCTCGGCCTGCGGCGTCCCCTCCCCTCGGCTGGCGCGTCGTGCGGTGCTGCTCTGGCTGTCCATCGGGGCCACGGGCCACTCCATCCCCGAGCGTTCGCGCTCGGATCCTGACGGCGATCGGGCCACGGTGGCGAGAAGAGATCCAGCGGCCCTCTCGATCGGGCGCCATGCCCGATGAGTGGAACCTACGTCGCGCACCCGCGCGGTGACCAGTGCGACGCGGGTCCGGATGTGTCGTGGACATTAACTCTTGCTCCGCGCGGCCGGCCGACGCGACGGCGGCGAGCGCGGGGCGGCCGCCTCAGGACCCGAAGCGGCGCTGGCGCGAGGAGTAGTCGCGGAGAGCGCGGAGGAAGTCGACCTCGCGGAGGTCCGGCCCCAGCGCCTCCATGAAGTACAGCTCGCTGTGCGCCGACTGCCACAGCATGAAGTCGCTGATGCGCTGCTCGCCCGAGGTGCGGATCACGAGGTCCGGATCCGGCTGGCCGCTGGTGTACAGGTGCTCGCCGATGAGGGCCGGCGTGAGGAGCCCCGCGAGGTCCTCCAGCGTGCCGCCCGCGAGGTGGTGCGCGAGCACGATGCTGCGCATGGCGTCCGCGATCTCGGTGCGCCCGCCGTAGCCGACCGCGAGGTTGATGTGCAGCCCGGTGTTGCCCTTCGAGCGCTCCTCGGAGGCGTCGAGCCGGGCGATGAGCTCGGGCGGCAGGCCCTCGTCGGATCCCACGTGCTTGACGCGCCAGTCGCGGTGCTCGGAGAGGTCCTCCGCGAGCTGGCCGATGATGTCGATCAGCGCCGTGAGCTCGTCGCTCCCGCGGCCCGTGAGGTTGTCGGTGGAGAGCAGGTAGAGCGTCGTGACCTTGATGTCGAGGTCGTCGCACCACTCCAGGAACTCGAGGAACTTGGCCGCGCCGGCGCGGTGCCCGTGGGCGGCGGACTCGAGGCCCAGCTGGCGGGCCCAGCGGCGGTTGCCGTCGAGGATCATCGCGATGTGGTGCGGCAGCGAGCTGCGGTCGAGGCCGCGACGGATGCGCTTCTGGTACGCCCGGTAGAGCAGACCGCGCCACGGTCGGATCGGCTTCTCTCGCACGGAGGCAACGCTATCCCACGCGCCCGGGAGCCCGGATCGCCCGCCCGGGTGACGTCCCCCGGGCTGTCCTACACTCGCAGGATGACGCGCGACGCCTCCTCCTCCTCGCCGCTCGGCGACACCCCGGAGGAGGACGCGTCGGTCGCCCACCTCCCGCTCGTGGAGGACGCGCAGGACGTCGGCCCGGAGCCGAAGCCCACCTGGCGCGGCTGGCTGCACGCGGGCATGACCCCGGTGGCGCTCGTGCTCGGGATCGTGCTCATCGCGGTGGCCGACGGCGCCGCGGCGCGCATCGCGTGCGCCGTGTTCGTCGCCTCGTCGCTGCTGCTGTTCGGCGTCTCCGCGGTCTACCACCGGTTCGACTGGTCGCCGCGGGCGAAGATCCTCCTCAAGCGGATGGACCACGCCAACATCTTCCTGCTCATCGCGGGCTCCTACACGCCCATCACGGTGCTGGCGCTGCCGCACGAGAAGTCGGTGCTGCTGCTCTGGCTGGTGTGGTCGGGCGCCGCGCTCGGCGTGCTCTTCCGCGTGTTCTGGATCCACGCCCCGCGCTGGCTCTACGTGCTGCTCTACCTGGTGCTCGGCTACGCGTCGCTGGTGTTCATCGTCGACTTCTTCCGCGCCGACGCCGCCATGATGACGCTGATCCTCGCGGGCGGCCTCGCCTACACGGTCGGCGCCGTCGCGTACGCGCTGAAGCGGCCGAACCCCTGGCCCGGCCGCTTCGGCTTCCACGAGATCTTCCACGCGTTCACCCTGGTGGCGTTCCTCTGCCACTGGACGGGGATCCTGCTGGTGGCGACGCACCCGCCCGTCGTCTGATCAGGCGGGTGCGTCGGCGCCCGCTACAGGTACGGCTGCACGTTCTCCTTGTAGGCCGAGGTGAGCTGCGTCGCGGCGGCCGGGAACACGGCGGCGGGATCCGCGCCCTGCGAGAGGATCTGCGCCCACGGCTGCTGCAGGTAGGTGTCGCCGTTGGGGATCAGCGTCCGCGCCCAGTCCTGCGAGCGGACGTGCTCGAGGCTGTCGTACACGGTGCGGAAGGCCGGGTTCGACGCCCAGAAGCCCGTCAGGTCGGACGACTCGCCGGCCGAGGTGCGCACCGGGGCATAGCCCGTCTTCTTGGCGAAGGCGACCTGCTGGTCGACCTCGGTGACGTGCTTGATGAACATGCCGGCGGCGAGCTGCTGCTCCTTGGTCTTGCTGCCGACCACCGCGAGGCCCGTGCCGCCCGTGGGGACGAACTGCCCCTGCGGACCGCCGGGGAGCACGCCGGTGCCGACGGGGAACTTGGCGCTGGCGGTGACGATGCCGACGGCACCGGCCGAGGCGATGGTGCACGGCGCGAGGCCGCCCGCGAAGTCGACGGCGGTGTCGCCGCTGGCCGCCGCGACGTTCGCGATCTTGGAGTCGAAGACGAGACCGCGGGCGTAGCCGGCCGCCTCGAGGGTCTCGGGCTGGTCGAGCTTCAGGTCCCAGCCGTCGGAGTACTGGCCGCCGCGACCCCAGAGCATGTTGCTCATCGCCCAGGTGCCGATGGATCCCTGCGGCAGGCGGACGGCGGGCGTGCCGCCGGCGGCCTTCATGATCGCCGGCGCCCACTCCTCGAGCTCCGCCCAGGTGTCGGGCGCGCGGTCGGGCAGGCCGGCCTCCGACCAGATCGACTTGTCGTAGTAGAAGATCGGCGTCGACCGGGCGTACGGCACGGCGTAGCGCGCGCCGCCGTAGAGGTAGTCGTCGAGGAACACCTTGTTGTAGTCGTCGAGCTGGAAGTCGAGGTGCGCCATGAGGCCGTCCATCGCGATGGACTGCTTGTTGACCATGTAGCGGAACCACCAGGTGTCGCTCGCGTTCACCATGTCGGGCATGCTGTCGGTGCCCGCGGCCGCCTGCAGCTTCTGCGCGATCTCGTCGTAGCTCGCGCCGCCCGTGACGACGTTGACGGTGATGCCCGTCTTCGCGAGGAAGTCGGCGGCGAACTGCGCCTCGAGGTCGGAGGTCTGGCCGGGGTGCGTCGTCCACCAGGTGATGTCCTTCGCGGGCTGCACGCCCTCCCAGTCGGTGTCGGGCGCGGCGGTCGCCGCGGCGCCGCCGACCGAGGGGCCCGAGCAGGCGGCGAGGAACGCGGTGCCGCCGAGCACGGCGCCCATCTTCAGGACGTCGCGGCGGTCGAACGGGCGGGAGGCGGCGGCGCGGAAGGCCGAGCGCGGGTCGATGGGCATGCTTCTCCTGGGGATCGGGTCGGTGCGCGGGATCGGGAAGGGGGACGAGGGAGGGCGGGCTCAGCCCGTGACGGCGCCGGCGGTGAGGCCGCCGACGATGCGTCGCTGGAACACGAGGAAGACGGCGAGCACGGGCAGCGTGACGATGACCGTCCCGGCCATGAGCACGCCCCAGTTCGTGATGCCCGTCGTGTCCTGCAGGAGGGTGAGGCCGACCGGCAGGGTCATCATCTTCGGGTCGGTCGTGACGAGCAGCGGCCACAGGTAGTCGTTCCACTCGCCGACGACGGAGACGAGCGCTACGGCGGCGATCGTCGGGCCCGACATGGGGATCACGAACGACCACAGCCGGCGCAGGTGACCCGCGCCGTCCATCGACGCTGCCTCGAGCACGGAGCCGGGCAGCGTGAGGAAGTGCTGGCGGAAGAGGAACGTGCCGTAGGCGCTCGCGACGCCTGGGAGGATGAGGCCCGGGTAGGTGTTGATCCAGCCGAGGCCCGCGATGACCTGGTAGTTCGGGATCATCACGATCTGCTGCGGCACGAGGAGCGCGAGGATCACGACGCCGAACCACACGTTCTTGAACGGCACGCGGATGAACACGAGCGCGTACGCGGTCAGCAGCCCGAGCAGCACCTTGAGGCCGGATCCCACCACCGTCTTGATGACGCTGTTGGTCGCGAGCGTGGAGAAGGAGACCGTGTCGGACGCCCTGGCGTAGTTCGAGGGCGCGAACGACGACGGCAGCAGCTTCAGCGGCACGGAGTAGATCTCGCCGAAGTCCTTGAAGCTCGTGAGCACCATCCAGATGAGCGGCAGCAGCATCACGAGGACCGCGAGCGCCAGCGCGAGGTAGGTGCCCGCGAGCGGCGGGCGGGCGGATCCGGAGGCGCCGGGTCGACGTGCGCCGCGCCGACGCGGGGCGCCGGGCACCGCCGCGGGCTCGGGGCGGGTGAGGGTCGCGGTCACGAGTAGTGCACCTTCCGCTGGACGACGACGAGCTGGACGAGCGTGACGACGAGCAGGACGAGGAAGAGGATCGTGGCGACGGCCGACGAGTAGCCGGCCCGTCCGGCCACGAAGCCCTCGTGGTAGATCTGGTACATCATCGTGGTCGTGCCCTGCAGCGGACCGCCCTTGGTCATCGCGCTGATGAGGTCGAAGGTCTGCAGCGAGCTGAGCAGCGTGGTCACGCTGAGGAAGAACGTCGTGGGGCTGAGCATCGGCAGCACGATGCGCACGAAGGTGCGCAGCCGGCCGGCGCCGTCGAGGGCCGCCGCGTCCATCAGGTCCTTCGGCACCGCCTGGAGGCCCGCGAGGTAGATGAGCGCGCAGTAGCCGAGGTCGCGCCAGACCTGCACGGTGGTCACCATCGCGAGCGCGGCGCCCGGGTCGTTGTACCAGTCGGGCGAGGGCAGGCCGAGGGCGGACAGGCCCGCGGAGATGAGGCCGAAGTTCGGGTCGAAGACGTAGAGCCAGAGGAAGCCGACCGCCACGCCGGAGAGCACGTAGGGCGCGACGATGATGGTGCGGACCGGGCCGCGCAGCTTGATCTTCCGGTTCAGCAGCGCGGCGACGCCGAGCCCCAGCGCCATCGAGCCGACGACCGTGACGCCCGTGAACACCAGCGTGACGCCGACGACCGTGGGGGTCTGCGGATCCTGGAACCAGGCGACGTAGTTGGCGAGGCCGACCTCGCGCGCGACCTGCGAGCCGATGTTCCACTGCAGCGTGGAGTAGTAGAAGGACTCGAGCAGGGGCTTGTAGGTGAAGACCGCGAGCAGCAGCACGTTGGGGCCGACGAAGGCGAGGAACAGGAGCCCGTCGCGGATCCGGCCCGGCTTCCGACGACGGCGGGCGCCGGATCCGGGACGCGTGCCGGCCGGCTGGGCGGCCGTCGGGTCCGGCGTCGACACCGCCTCGGGCGTCGGCGCGACCCGGGTGGGCGCGGGGGCGTGCGTCACGTCGGACCTCCTCGTGGAGCAGGGGGAGGGAACGTTCCCTCCTTGCCTGGCCAAGCTAAGGAGGGCGGGTTAATGGCGGGAGTCGCGCAGGTGGCGAACGGGCGGACGAGCGACGGCCGGCGCCCCCTGGACGGGGGACGCCGGCCGGCGCGCCGATCAGCCGCGTGGAGTCGGCTGGTCGTCCGAGCTGACCATCCAGTTGCGGTAGTCCGTGTACATCAACCCGACGCCGCGCTTCGTCTTGAAGGCCTCGCCGCACCACGGGCCGGTGTAGCTGGTGATCTTGTACGGACCCTGGGGCACGTCGACCTTGATGTAGGGCCAGGCATCGATCCCGGGGACGTAGGCGCCCATCGAGTAGCACTGGTTGAAGGTCGAGTCGGGGAAGCCGGGGAGGCCATGGATCCTGATCGACCTGACGTTGGCGCCGCGCGGGGTCCAGTGCGTCTGGAGCTGGACTCGGACATACGGGACCGTCGCCGCCGATTGCTCGAGCGTCTGGGCGGATGCCGGCGCAGCACCGATACCGGCCGCGAGGACGATCGCGAGCGAGGCGGCGAGGGCACCCGCCATGCGGAACCGTCGAGGCGAGGTGGTCGAGGGGGATTCGAGGGTCATGTGGGTGTGTCTCCTATGTCGTGCGGACGATGGGATGTGGGAACCAGGGGAGGTGACGGCCGGGGCGCCCGGGTGGCGAGCCAGCGCGCGAGCGACGGCCGGCGCCCCTCGGATGGGGACGCCGGCCGTGGGCGGGCGGCTCAGCCGCTGATCACCCGTGCCCGTGGTGGTTGCGGATCCAGCCCCCGACCGAGGGCAGTCCCGAGCCGTCGAAACCCGGGTCAGCCGGGCTGTGGTTGTGTCCCATGGCGATGACGCTGGCTCCGTCCGAGGCGGCGGTCGCGGAGGCGGACGCGGATGCGTGCGCGATGCCCAGGCCGACCGTTGCGGAGAACGCGATCGCGGCGAGGGCCGTGATGGATGCGGCGCGGACGGGACGCAGCGGGGATCGGCCCGGGGTCGTGGTGGATGACGTGTTCATGGAACTCCGTTCTCGTGGGGACCAGGAGACTACGGACCCGACGGGCCGCGGGTCGTCGAGCGTGCACAGCACGCGGACGGGTCTGTGCGCGAGGCGGGCGGACGAGCGACGGCCGGCGCCCCGCATGGGGACGCCGGCCGTCGGACGGGTGATCAGCCGGTCGCCATCAGCCGTGGAGGTCGCGGTGGCCCCAGGTGCTCCTCGGGGGCGCCCACTCGTACTCGGGATGCGGCTCGGGCTGGCTGTGGTTGTGGCCCATGGCGCTGACGTTGACCCCATCCGGAGCCGCGGACGCGGTCGCTGCGGCGGATGCGTGGGCGATGCCGAGGCCGACCGTGGCGGAGAGCGCGATCGCGGCGAGGGCCGTGACGGATGCGGCCCGGACGGGGCGAAGCGGGGATCGGCCCGAGGGCGTGGAGGATGTCGTGTCCATGGGACTCCGTTCTCGTGGGGGTCACGAGAATACGGGTCCGAGGCCCAGGCGGGCCGACGGGCGTCCACAGCGCGGGGGCGGACCCGCCACCCGGCAGGGGCGTCGTTCAGCCGCGCGGCGGACCCGCGGGAGCATCCGGATCCGCGGGGTCGTCGCCGTCGGGGTCCGTCGTCCTGCGGTCCCGCTCGGGCGCGGAGTCGCGGGCGAGGTCGGCCTCGAGCTTCTCCGCCTCGAGCCGGCCGCGGATCTCCTCGCGGTAGCGCGTGCGGCGGATCCGGCGGGTCATGTCGACCATGAGCAGCAGCACCATGACGGCCACGAAGAAGATCGCGATGAAGCCGACGGGGCCGGGCGAGACCGTGTCCGGGTCGAACTCGGCCGTGGGCGTGGGGCTCGGGGTCGTGGCGGCGACGGCCACGCGGAGGAGCAGGTCCCCGCCCATCAGGCGCGCGCCGCCCGGTCGGCGACGGGCGCGGCGTCGGCGGCCGCGGCGGCCGCGGCGTCGTCCGCGATGCCGGCGAACAGGTCGTCCTCGGGCTCCGGCACCGGCACGCGCGACTCGACGAGCTGGAAGTCCTCGAAGGGCCAGGCGCGCTGCTGCAGGTCGCGCGGCCAGCGGAAGAACGTGCTGTCGGGGGCGACCTGGCTCGCGTGCGACAGGAGCGCGCGGTCGCGGGCCTCGAAGTGGTCGGCGACGTGCACGCGCGTGGTGGAGAGGTCGGGGCGGTCGCCCATCCAGCCGAGCATCTCGTCGACGGCCTCGAGCATCTCGGGGCCGGCGTCGGAGGCGACCAGGTGCTCGCGCACGGCGCGGATCTTGGTGCCGTTGAAGATCCGGTCGAAGTAGAGCTTGGAGACCTCCCACGGCTCGCCCGCGTCGGGGTACGAGCCCGCGACGCCGGACTCGCGCCAGGCCTCCATGGCCACGACGTGCGCCTGGATGTGGTCGGGGTGCGGGTAGCCGCCGTTCTCGTCGTACGCCACGAGCACGTGCGGGCGGAAGGCGCGGACCAGGCGGATGAGCGGCTCGGCGGAGACCTCCACCGGGATGCTCGCGAACGACGCGGGCGGCAGCGAGCCGTCCTCGCGCGCCATGCCCGAGTCGACGTAGCCCAGCCAGCGGTGCTGCACGCCCATGACGGCCTGCGCACGCGCCATCTCGATGCGGCGGAGGCCCGGCAGGTCGCGCTCGGCCATCGCGCGGTCCTCGAGACCCTCGTTGAGGATGTCGCCCGCCTCGCCGCCCGTGCAGCTGACGACCATGACCTCGGCGCCCTCCTGCGTGTATCGGGTGTACGTCGCGGCGCCCTTGCTCGACTCGTCGTCGGGGTGGGCATGCACGGCCATGAGGCGCAGGGTCACGGGGCTCCAAGGGTGGGGAATGTAGTCTTGATCCCCAGAGTACAAGGTGCGTGTGGAGGAGATCGCCGTGACGACCGAGTCCCGCTCCCCCGCATCCCCGGGCCCCTCCGCGGGCCCCTCCATGGACGACGACGAGACCGTCGAGCACCGCGTCCCCGCCCCCGTCTCGACCGCCGCGCTCGACGAGCGGTACGGCCGCACGCGTCCCGCGCGCATCCGCCAGCGCTGGCTCTACGGCATCGCCGGCGGGCTCGTCGCGCTGGTGTTCGGCGCCTGGGTGCTGTGGGCCGGGCTCGACCAGGCGTCCGGATCCATCGACGCCACCGACCGCGCCTTCGACGTCGTCGACGCGCGCACCATCGACGTCACGTTCTCGGTCGTCATGCCCGCCGGCCAGGAGGCGTGGTGCGCGGTGCAGGCGCAGGACGAGCAGCGCTCCATCGTGGGCTGGAAGGTCGTCGAGCTGCCCGCGCAGGACGGCGTCGAGCGCACCGAGACCGTGCGCCTGCGCACCACCGGGCCGGCCGTCACCGGGTTGATCCACAGCTGCTGGCCCGCCTAGAGTGGGGGATTCGCCTCGACGGATCCGTCGGGGCGTCCGTGCGAGTGCAAGGAGTCCATCGTGGCGCAGGAGCAGGCAGTCACCTGGCTGACCCAGGAGGCGTTCGACCGCCTCAGCAGGGAGCTCGACACCCTCAGCGTGCAGGGCCGCGAGGAGATCGCGAAGAAGATCGAGATCGCCCGCGAGGAGGGCGACCTCAAGGAGAACGGCGGCTACCACGCCGCCAAGGAGGAGCAGGGCAAGATCGAGGCCCGCATCCGCCAGCTCACGCAGCTGCTCCGCACGGCCGAGGTGGGCGACGCCCCGGAGAGCCACGGCGTCGTGGAGCCCGGCACGGTCGTCACCGCGCTCATCGCCGGCGACGAGACGAAGTTCCTGCTCGGCAACCGGGAGATCGCGGGCGACAGCGACCTCGACGTCTACAGCGAGCAGTCGCCGCTCGGCGCCGCCATCATCGGCTGGGAGGTCGGGCAGAAGGGCGCGTACACGGCGCCGAACGGCCGCGAGATCCCCGTCGAGATCCAGGCCGTGGAGAACTACACGCCGTAGCGCGTGCCGTCACGACGAGAGGGGACGCGGACCGCATGGTCCGCGTCCCCTCTCGTCGTCCCGGGCGGCCCCGCCCGATGCGCGCCGACCGTCAGTCGCGCAGGAGCCGGGGGTCGTAGCCCGCGTCGCGGA
This sequence comes from Clavibacter sp. CT19, assembly GCF_027858075.1. Lineage (NCBI taxonomy): Bacteria > Bacillati > Actinomycetota > Actinomycetes > Micrococcales > Microbacteriaceae > Clavibacter > Clavibacter sp. CT19. The sequence goes on from NZ_JAQHYR010000002.1 coordinate 82,975, forward strand.
GGCGCTGCACGACCTCGGCCGTGTGCTCGGAGCCGCGCGTCTCCACGCTCACCTCGAGCTCGACCTCGCTGATCTGCAGACCCCGGCCGTGCCGCGTGTGCAGCACCTCGACCACGTTCGCGTTGGCCTCGGAGATGATCTGCGAGGTGCGCGCGAGCTGGCCCGGACGGTCGGGCAGCATGATCCGCAGCTTCACATAGCGGTCGGAGGCGGCGAGGCCGCGGCTGATGACGCGCTCCATCATGAGCGGGTCGATGTTGCCGCCGGAGAGGATCACGACGGTGCGGCCGGCGTCCGTCACGAGCCCGGCGAGGATCGCCGCGACGCCCACCGCGCCCGCCGGCTCGACCACGAGCTTCGCGCGCTCGAGCAGCAGCAGCAGGGCGCGGGCCGTGTCGTCGTCCTCGACCGTGACGACCTCGTCGACGCTCTCCCGGATGATGTCGAAGTTGAGCAGGCCGGGCTTGGCGACGGCGATGCCGTCGGCGATGGTGGGCGTGATCTCGATCTCGGTCGGGCGGCCGGCGGCGAGGGACGGCGGGTAGGCGGCGGCGTTCCGCGCCTGCACGCCGACGACGCGGATCGTGCGGCCCTCCTCGGCGGCGCGCAGCTTGAGCGCCGTCGCGACGCCCGAGATGAGGCCGCCGCCGCCGATGGGGACGACGACCGTGTCGACGTCGGGCGTCTGGTCGAGGATCTCGAGGCCGAGCGTGGCCTGCCCCGTGATGACGTCCTCGTGGTCGAACGGCGGGATGAGCACGGCGCCCGTCTCCGCGGCGAACTCGGCGGCCGCGCGCAGGGGCTCGGCGACGCTGTGGCCGCGGAGCACCACCTCGGCGCCGTACTGGCGCGTGGCCTGGAGCTTCGGCAGCGCGACGCCCACGGGCATGAAGATCGTGGCGCGGATGCCGAGCTCGCGCGCCGCGAAGGCCACGCCCTGCGCGTGGTTCCCGGCGGAGGCCGCCACGACGCCGCGCGCCTTCTCCTCGTCGGTGAGGCGCGAGATGCGGTTGTAGGCGCCGCGGATCTTGTACGAGCCGGTGCGCTGCAGGTTCTCGCACTTGAGGTGCACGGGGCTGCCGAGGATCTCGGCGAGGAACCGCGACGACTCCATGGGCGTCACGTCGGCGACGCGGCTCACGACCTCGCGAGCCGCCTCGATGCGCGCGAGCGTGGGCGCGGATCCGCGGGGCAGCTCCCCCGCCAGCGCCGCCGTCTCCTCCCCCAGCTGCGACGGGTCGATCTCGTCCCCGACGGCGCGGAGCACCGGGGCGTCGGCGGGCACGGCGGCGGGACGGGCGTCGGATGCGGCGGTGGCGGCGTCGGTCATGAGGTGCGCTCCCTGGGGGTCGGACGGCGGGTGGCGTGCGAGGCGTCGGCGGGGACCGCGGGCGGCGGCGGTTCCCGATCGCCGCGCCACGCCCCGCTCGCGACGTGCTTGACCATCGAGTTGAGCGTGGCGACCAGCGGCACGGCGAAGAACGTGCCCGCGATGCCGCCGACCATGCCGCCCGCGGCGACGGAGAGGACGACCGCGAGGGGGTGGACCTTCACGACCGACCCCATGATCAGCGGCTGGAGCACGTGGCCCTCCACCTGCTGCACGATGAGCACGATCGCGATCATGATGAGCGCCTGCGTCAGCCCGTTGTAGACGAGCGCGACGAAGACGGCGAGCGTGCCCGTGACGACCGCGCCCACGATCGGGATGAACGAGCCGAGGAACACCAGCACGCCGATGGGGATCGCGAGCGGAACGCCGATGATGGCGGCCCCGCCTGCGATGCCGACCGCGTCGATGAGCGCCACGAGCACCTGCACCTTGACGAAGTTCTGCAGCGTCGCCCAGCCCGCGCGACCGGCGCCGTCGACGGCCGGGCGCGCCAGCCGCGGGAACAGCCGCACGACCCAGCGCCACATGCCCGCGCCGTCGATGAGGATGAAGAGGGTGGAGAACAGCACGAGCAGCACGCCCGTGAGCACGTGCCCGAGCGACGACGTGACCGACAGCGCGCCGCTCACGAGCGCGCCCGCGTCGCGCTGGATCGCGTCGACCGCCTGCTGGTACGCGTCGTTGAGCTGCGCTTCGGAGAGCTGGAGCGGCCCGTCGATGAGGAAGCCGCGCACGTCGGCGTAGCGCGTCAGCGTCTGCGCGCGGATGGAGTCGTACTGGCCGATGATCTGCGTGGTCACGAGGTACACGAGCGCGGCCACCGCGACGATGACCCCGATCTCGGAGACGGCGACGGCGAGCCACTTCGGGACGTGGTGCCGCTGCATCCAGTTCGAGATGGGCACGAGGAGGGCCGCGAGCACGATGGCGAGGAACAGCGGGATGACCACGTACTCGAGCTGGATCACGAGCCAGGCGACGACGCCGAGCACGCCGAGGATGAGGAGCAGGCGCCACGCCCACGCGCCCGCGATGACCATGCCGGGCGGGACGGTCTCGGCGACGGTGCGCGCGACGGGCTGGACGGTGTCGATGTCGGGCTCGACGCGGGGCTCGGCCGCACGGGCGGCAGCCGCGGCGCGCGCGCGGGATCGCTGGCCGAAGATCATGCTGGGAGTCTAGGACGGGGCTCCGGTGCGGCCGTGCGGGGCGCGGCCCGTGGCCAGCCGCGCGGGTGCGGACGGCGTCCGTCGGGGGCCGCCGGTAGCGTCGATCCATGCCCGACACCGTCTCCCCCGCTCTCGCCCGCCGCGTGGCCCTCGCGGCGCAGGGGCTCGGCCGACCGCATCCGGCAGCCCCCGGCTCGCGCCGCCTCGCCGCCGAGGTGCGCCGCCTGGCTCTCCTGCAGATCGACTCGGTCAACGTCTTCGAGCGCAGCCACCACCTGCCGATGCTGGCGCGCGTCGGACCCTACGACCGGTCCGCGCTCGACCGCATGCTGTTCGGCGGCCGCGGGGCGTTCACGGAGTACTGGGCGCACCAGGCGGCGGTCCTGCCGGTGGACGACCTGCCGCTGTACCGCTGGCGGATGGAGGCGGAGCGCGCGCGGCGCATGCGGCCCGGATCCTGGGCGCGCGAGCACGCGCCGCTCCTCGCCGAGGTCCGCGCGGAGCTCAGCCGCACCGGCCCGGTGCCGGCGAGCGCGATCGAGCACGAGGCGAACGTGCGGACCGGGCCCTGGTGGGGCTGGTCCGACGTGAAGCGCGCGCTGGAGTCCATGTTCGCGTGGGGCGAGATCGCGAGCGCCGGCCGGCGCGGGTTCGAGCGCGTCTACGGCCTCGCGGAGGACGTGCTGCCCGCGGCCGTCCGCGATCGCGTCGTGCCGGAGGAGGACGCGGTGCGCGAGCTCGTCCGCCGGGCCGCCGTCGCGCACGGCATCGGCACGGCGGCCGACCTCGGCGACTACTTCCGGCTGTCCCGCGCGGCGACCGACCGCGCGCTCGTCGACCTCGCCGACGCGGGCGAGGTGCTGCCCGTCACGGTGCCGGGCTGGGAGGGGCGCGGGCGGCCGCTGCCCGTGTGGCTGCACCGCGACGCGCGGCTGCCGCGGCGCATCCGCACCGAGGCGCTGCTCTCGCCGTTCGACCCCGTGGTCTGGTTCCGCGAGCGGGCGCTCCGGCTGTTCGACCTGCACTACCGGATCGAGATCTACACGCCGGCGGCGCAGCGGGTGCACGGCTACTACGTGCTGCCGGTGCTGGTCGACGACGAGATCGTGGCCCGGGTCGACCTCAAGAGCGACCGGCAGGCGGGCGTGCTGCGCATGCAGGCATCGTGGATCGAGGGACGCCACGATCCCGACGCCGTCGCCGAGCGGATCGCGCCGCTGGTGGAGCGCGCCGCCGCGTGGCAGGGGCTCGGGGAGGTGGGCGTCGTGGACCGGGGCACGCTGGCGCCGGCGCTGCGCGCGCGCCTGCCGGGGATCGCGGCGACGTCCGTCGGCTGAGAGGGGCGCGGTCCGCTAGAACTGCACGCGCGGCGGCTCGGCGATGGACGCGAGGCTCGAGACCTCGTAGAAGTCGCGCTCGCCGAAGCCCAGCCCGCGCACGAAGAGCGTGTTCGGGAACTGCGTGATCTTGGTGTTGAGCTCCCGGACGCCGCCGTTGTAGAAGCGGCGCGAGGCCTGGATCCGGTCCTCCGTGTCGACGAGCTCGCCCTGCAGCTGCAGGAAGGTCTGGCTCGTCTGGAGCTGCGGGTACGCCTCGGCCACGGCGAACAGCGACTTCATCGCGCCCTGCAGGCGCTCCTCGGCGGCGCTCGCCTCGCTCGGGTTGCCGGCGCTGATGGTCGCGGTGCGGGCCGACGTGACGGACTCGAACACCTGCCGCTCGTGGGTCGCGTAGCCCTTGACCGAGTCGATGATGGTGGGCAGCAGGTCGGCGCGCCTCTTGAGCTGGACGGTGATGTCGCTCCACGCCTCGTCGACCCGCACGTTGAGCGCGACGAGGGCGTTGTAGGTGGCCCAGAGGTAGATGCCGACGAGCACTGCCAGGAGCACGACGACTCCGAGCGCGATCCACGATTCCATGCCCGCGAGTCTACGCGCGGCCCTGTGCGCGACCTCCGCGGGATCCCCCGGCGCACCCGTACTGGGGGCGTCGGCCGGCCGGGCGTCAGCCGCGGGCGCGCAGGGTGTCGCGGAGGAAGCGGTACGAGGTGCGCGGCGTGCGGTCGGAGGTGCGCGGATCCACCCGCACCAGGCCGCGCGGAGCCGTGTGCCCGGCCTCCCACTCGAAGCCGTCGAGCAGGCTGCCCGCGATGACCGCCTCGAGCCGGACGCCCGCGGCCGGTCCGCCGGGGCCGACGGCCGCGAGCGCCTGCACGAGGTGGTCGGAGATCGCGTGCGCGCGGCCCGGGTCGCGCCGGGTGCCGTCCCGGTCGTCCACCTGCTCGGGGTGGGCGGCGTCGAGGCCGGACAGCACGACCGGGGGCAGGGCGTCGCCGTAGCGCGCGCGGAGATCGGCGAGCACGACGGGGACGAGGTCGGGCGCGACCGGGTGCCCGTCGAGGGTCGCGGGGTGCTCCGTCCACGGCAGCTCGACGAAGGGCAGGGCGGCGGATCCGGCGACGAGGCGCGGGACGGCGGCCACGCGGATCGGGTCGGCGAGCTCCACGCCGTAGAGGTCGAGCGGCTGCGCGATGGTGCGGAGGTCGGACGGGTCGACGCGCGTCAGCCGCGCGAAGGCCTCGGCGTGCGGGCCCTCGAGGTCGGGGTAGCGGCCGAGGAGCACGGCGTCGGCGAAGAGGTCCTGGTGCAGGGCCCGGGCGGCGACCGCGGCGGCCCGGTCGTCGTCGTCCGCGGAGGCGGCCTCGACCACGCGGTGCGCGTGCACGATGCCGATGCGGGCGGAGGAGCGCGATCCGCGGATCGCCTCCGCCGCGAGGCCGTGCGCGAGCAGCTGGTGGTGCACGGTCGGGAGGGCGTCGAGCCCGAGGCGGGATCCCGGCGCGTGGGTGCCGGCGACATGGCCGCCCATCGTGGTGAGCGCGGGCGTCCGCAGGGTGGTCCAGTCGGGCACGCGGTCGGCGAGCGCCTCCGCCGCCAGGTAGGCGAGGTCGCCGAAGCGGAGCGCGGTGTCGCGGTGCAGCCAGCCGCCGCGATCCTGGAGCTCGACCGGCAGGTCGTGGTCGTGCAGCGCGGCCTGGGGGCGGATGCCCGCGGCGAGCAGCGCGTCGACGAGCTCGTCGTAGAAGCCGATGCCCTCGCGCCGGAGGCCGCCGCGCGCCTCGGGCTGGATGCGGGACCACGAGATCGAGAAGGAGAGCACGTCGACGCCGAGCTCGGCCGCGAGCGCCACGTCCTCGGGCATCCGCGCGATGTGGTCGGCGCCGCGCTCGGGGTCGCCGCCGCCCGCGACGGCATCGCCGCGTCGGGCGAACGCGTCCCAGACCGACTCGGTGCGGCCGCCCTCGTGCGCGCGGCCCTCCACCTTGGCGGCGCTGGTGGCGACGCCGATGCGCGGACCGCCGGCGAGGAGACCGGCCAGCTCGTCGGGCGTGGGGCGGTCGGGGACGGCGTCGGGTCGGGGCACCCCGTCAGTATCGGGCACGCGGACGGCGGCTCCCGACGGAGGCCGCGCCCATCGCGCATGCGAGGCGCACGGACCGGGCATCCAGCTTGCGGGACCACTTCCGTCACGGGCGGTGCGGGCGGTTGACACGCCCGGACGATCCCGCATGAATGGGTGCACGGTGCGGTATCGGGCGAAGATCGAGGGACGCCCCTCCACGGGATCGGCGGGGGGCGATGTCCGGCGATCCCGCACGACGGCGAGGGCGCCGCGTCCGGCCCTCGAGCCGATGGCCCGCTTCGCCGCCCTGCTGGTGCTCGTCGCCGCGCTGGCCGCGGGCGGCGCGACCGCGGCGACGGCCGTCACCGGCGACGCCACGCCCACCCCGAGCCCCTCCCCCTCCGGTGCGCCGCTCCCCGCGCCGACCGTCCAGACCCCCGCCTTCTCGACCGACGGCGCGATCACCGTGACCGGCACGCGTGCGTCCGGCCAGGACGTGCAGGTCACCATCGCGAGCGTGCCCGCCGCCGTCACGCTCCCCACCGCCACCACCTGGCGCGCGACCGCCACCGGCGTCCCCGACGGGCAGAGCCCCGTCCGCGTCACCTCCGCCGGGCAGGAGGCGACCACCACCGTGTCCGTGCTGCGGGCACCCGGCGTCAACAGCTTCCCCGTCGTCACCACCGGGGTGGTCAGCGGCACCGGTTTCCCGGGCGCGACCGTCGATGCGCGCTCCGGCTCCGCCTCCTGCCGCGCCACCGTCGGCTCCTCGAGCACGTGGGCCTGCCTCCTCGCGCCGCCCCCGCCCTCGGGCACCGCCGTCCCCGTGACCGCCACCCAGAGCACCCCGTGGAGCACCGGGACGCCGGCGGTCGGCCGCGGGTCGGGCAGCTTCGACACGACCGCGCCCGGCGCCGCGGTGATCACGGCGCCCGCGGCCGGCGCGACGGTCGACGCCACGGGCATCACCATCTCCGGCACCGCGGACGAGGACGGCGCGACCGTGCGCGCCTACATCAGCGGGTACGGCGACTCGGCGTGCGCGGCCCAGGTGTCCGGACGCGCGTGGTCGTGCACGACGGGCACGCTGCCGCCCGGGCCGCTCGGGATCACGGCGACGGTCACGGATCCGCTCGGCAACATCAGCACGCTGGCGGCCGAGGTGCGCGTCACGGTCGTCGCGCCGTCCGGCACTCCGACGCCGAGCGCCTCGCCGACGCCGAGCGCCACGCCGACCCCCCGGGCCACCGCGTCGCCCGACGGCGCGACGACCGCGCCCGCGCCCGGGTCCGGCGGCGGCGCGGGCGGCGGTTCCGCCCCGGGCGCCGGCCCCTCCCCCGACGCCCGGCCCGGGTCCGGCGCCCCCTCCGCCGCGGCGCCCGGGACCTGGAACGCGCCCACGCGATTCGGCACCGCGCTGCAGCCGCTGTCCGCGGCCTTCACCGACGGCCGCGGCCTCCTGCCGCTGCTGCTCGCGCTCGGAGCCGTCCTGCTCGTCGCGCTGCCGGCGCTGCTCGTCCGCGGCGCGCTCATCTCGCGCTTCGGCGGCCGGCACCGCTCGGCCGAGGACGTGACGCCGCTCCGGATCGTGCCGCGCGGGGACGCGGGCACGCTCACCACGCGCGCCGCGGCCGCCGCCATCACCGACTCCCCCGCCACGACGGGGCAGCTGCTCGTGGTGGGCGGGCGCGTCGACTCCGCGCCCATCCCGATCCCGCCCCGGCGCCTCCCGGAGCCCACCCTGCTCGGCACCCGTCCGCCCCGAGAGCCCGGCCGCGCCGGACGCTGGGGCGCCGCGGCCGCCGCGCTCGTGCTCGCGGCCGCGCTGGCGTCGCTGTCGCTGCCCGTCGGATCCGACCCCAACGCCGTGCGCCTCTTCCTCGCCGCGCTGGTGGGCCTCGCCGTCGTCAACGGCGTGGGCGTCGTCGCGGTGGCGTCCGTGGCCGGCCGCGTCGGCGCCGCCCCCGCCCGCGTGCGCGCCGTCCCCGCGCTGCTCGTGCTCTCCGTCACGGCCGTGCTCCTCTCGCGCGTGCTCGGACTCGCCCCGCCCGTCGTCCTCGGGCAGGTGCTCGGGCTCGTGGCCGACGACCGCGACGACCGGTCGCGCGCCCGCCTCGCGCTCGTGCAGTCCGGCTCGCTCGCGACGCTCGGCCTCGTGTCGTGGATCCTCTACGGCCTCGTGCCCGCGGGCGGCGGCATGTGGCCGGAGACCGCGAACGAGCTCCTCAGCGTCATGACGCTCGCCTCCCTGAGCTCGGCCGCGCTGGCCCTGACGCCGGTGTCGCTGGTCCTCGGCCGCTCGCTGATCCTGCGCTCCCTCCCGCTCTGGGCGGTCGTCAGCGTGGCCGTGCTCACGCTCGGCTTCGCCGCGGTCGCCACCACCGCGCGCGGGGTCGACGCCCGCCTCTGGATCACCGCCCTCGTGATCGCCGCCGCCTTCGCCGCGGTCAGCGTCGCGGTCTGGCTCTGGATCCGCGTGGTCGAGCCCTCCGTCCGCTCCTAGCAGCGCCCCGTCCCGCCCGTCCCGATGCCACGCCGCGCCTGGTGCGGACGCGGAGCCGGGTCCACACTGGGAGGCGCCGTCAGAGCCGACGGCGCGATCCCCCGGTGGGCGACCCGACAGGAGCGGAGCATGAGCGCAGCGAGCACGTCGTTCTGGACGGCCCTGACGAGACGGAAGCCGGTGGAGGCCATCGAGGCCGAGCCGGGCGCCGGCGAGGAGGGCGGCCTCACCCGCTCGCTCGGCCTGTGGCAGCTGACGGCCATCGGCGTGGGCGGCATCATCGGCACGGGCATCTTCACGCTCGCGGGTACGGTCGCCAACCAGACCGCGGGCCCCGCCGTCCTCATCTCGTTCCTCATCGCCGGCATCGCGAGCGCCGCGGCCGCGCTCTCCTACGCGGAGTTCGCGGGCATGATCCCGCGGGCCGGCTCCGCCTACACGTACGGCTACGCGGCCCTCGGCGAGATCGTCGGCTGGTTCATCGGCTGGGACCTGCTGCTCGAGTACACCGCCATCGTGGGGGTGGTCGCCATCGGCGTCTCGGGGTACGCGGGCTTCCTGCTCGACCACGTGGGCGTCGACCTCCCGGCCTGGATGCTCGGCGCCGCCGGCACGGGCGAGGGCCACGTGGTCGACCTGTTCGCCGTGGTGCTCTGCCTCGGCACCGCGTTCGTGCTCACGCGCGGCATGAAGAGCGTCGGCCGCTTCGAGCTGTACCTCGTGGGCCTCAAGGTCGCGCTCGTGCTGGTGATCGTGGTCATCGGCTTCACGCAGATCACCGGCGCGAACTACCAGCCGTACTTCCCCTTCGGCGCGGCCGGCGTCTTCACCGGCGCCGCCACCGTGTTCTTCGCGGTCTTCGGCTACGACGCCATGAGCACCGCGGCCGAGGAGTCGAAGGACGCCACGAAGCACATGCCGAAGGCGATCCTGCTGTCGCTCGGCATCGCGATGGCGCTCTACGTGCTGGCGACGATCGTGCTGACGGGCATGCAGAAGTACAGCGAGATCGACCCGAAGAGCGGCTTCGCGACGGCGTTCGAGTCGGTGGGGCTGCCCGCGGTGGCGAACGTGGTGGCGGTCGGCGCGATCGTCAGCGTCGTCACCGTGATGCTCACCTTCATGCTCGGCGCCAGCCGCGTGTGGTTCTCCATGAGCCGCGACGGGCTGCTGCCGAAGTGGTTCGCCGTCACCGACCGGAAGCGGAACGTGCCCACGCGCGTGACGTGGATCATCGGCATCGGCTCGGCCCTGTTCGCGGGCTTCCTGCCCATCACCGTGGTGGCGGAGCTCACGAACATCGGGATCCTGCTGGCGTTCGTGGTGGTGTGCGCGGCCGTGATCGTGCTCCGCTACAGGCGGCCGGAGATCCCGCGGACGTTCCGGCTGCCGCTCATGCCGGTGGTGCCGATCATCGGCATCGGCTTCTCGCTCTGGCTCGTCTCGTCTCTGCCGTGGGAGACGTGGGTGCGGTTCGCGGTGTGGCTCGTCATCGGGCTCGTGATCTACCTCACCTACTCCCGGCGCAACTCGGTGCTCGCGCCGGACAGCCCGCGCAACCGTCGCTGACGGCCGGCGACGCCCGCGGCGGTCCAGCGGCGGCTGCCCGCTCGTGCCGATGACCTGGGTGATGGATGTCCGGGAAGGGGTGCGGAGCGCGGGTCGGCTCCGTGCGGATCCGACCCGCGCCGATCAGGTGGGGATGACCTTGAAGAGCACCTTGCGCGTGACCATGAACCAGATCGCCGCGAGCACGAGCGTGTGGACAACCGCCCCCTGCCAGGGATTCGACCTGTCGAGGAACGGCAGGCTGCCGACGATCAGCACGAAGAACACGTGGACGATGAACACGTAGAGGCTCGCGGATCCGAGCGGCGTGTAGAACCAGCCGAACGCGCGGTCGACCGGCTTCCACACCCGCGTGAGGAATGTGTACGCCACCACGAGCATCAACCCGAGGTCGATGAGGCGGCCCGGCTGCAGGAACGTGCGCTGGTACATCGACTCGTACAGCGACGAGTAGAGGCCCTCGGGGACGCCCGGGATCGCGACCCCGTAGGTGTGCCCGGCCCAGAGCACCGCGAGGGCGCCCACGTACGCGACCACGAGGATCGACACGAGGACGCGGCCCAGCCGTCCCGTGAGCGCGCGCGTGATCTGACGGCGGTAGTAGCCGATCACCATGCCGTTCAGGAACGCGACCTGCCAGGTGAGCAGGGGGAAGACGTCCTCGAACATCGACGGCAGCACGCGGATGTCGAACTGCGCGTTGAGCACGTACGCGGTCCAGCTGGCGATGAGGACGACCCACCACATGCGGCGGCGGAGCAGCCACACGATCCCCGGGACGAGCAGGGTCAGCACCACGAACAGGCCCATGATGTTGAACACCCACGGGCCCATTCGCAGCAGCAGCAGGTCGCGGATCGCGTACCAGGGCGGCGGGTAGTCGAGGAGCCGGTCGCCGTTCGGGTAGAGGTCGTAGACCTGGCCGGAGGTGACCTTGCCGTCCGCGCCCGTGCCGCGGTCGGTGAAGGTGGTGATCACGTCGGTGGCGAGGAACGGCACGAACGTGAGAGCGAAGACGATGACGACCACGGCGATCGCGACGATGTACTGCTTGAACGCGCGGCGCAGGATCGAGACGAGCGCCTTCATCTCGCCGAACTTCTTGACCGCCATCGGGTAGACCATGCCCAGCACCAGGCCGGAGAGCAGCACGAACATCTCGGCGCCCGTGATGGCGCCGATCGCGTTGATCGTCACGTACGAGTAGGGGCTCGCGACCTCGATGTGGGTGATGACCACGGCCACGATGGTCCAGCCTCGGAACAGGTCGAGGCGGCGGTCGCGGGGCGAGTTCTCGTCCGGGTAGCGCCAGCCGGGCTTGAGGCGGCCGATCGGCCCGGAGATCACGAAGAGGAGGAGGAGCACGACCGCGCACAGCACGATCCAGCCCATCTGCTCGTCCTCGGGCGATCCGGGGTCGCGGTACTGCGCGGTCGCGACGTTGGCGCGCTCCTGGTCGAAGACCTGCGTGACGGGACCGAGGGTCGCGGTGGCCGGATCCAGGTGGGCGCGGAGCGCGGATGCGATGTCCGCGTCGCCCGTGGCGCGCCAGTCGACGACGGCGTCGTCGGCCTCCGCCTCCTTCCGCTCGACCTCCCGCCAGACGACCATGCCGATGCCGGGGTGGTCGGCGCGCGTCTCGGCGGAGAGCACCTGCTCCCACCAGCCGCGCTTGACGTCGGCCTCGCTCGCGCCATCGGTGCGCGCGGGGTCGTAGAGCGCGCCGGTCTCGATCACGGCGGGCTTGCCCGTGCCCTCGATCCACTCGGCCGCGAAGTCGCGCCCGGTGCCGCCCTCGTCGGCGTAGCCGTACTCGCCCGCGAGCTCCCGCGCGAACTTGCCCTCCTCGGGCACCACGTTCTTCCCGAACTCCTGCTGCGGGATGACCTCGCTGCCGAGGTACTCCTGGGACGGCTGCCCGACGGAGAAGTCCTGCTCGGAGCCGAAGTGCGAGGCGGACAGGCCGACCCAGTCGACGGCCTCGTCGCCCGGCCAGTAGGGGCGGTAGGCGTCGTCGTCGACGTCCACGCGGCCGTTGCCGTCGGTGTCGAGCTCGGCGATGGGCCGGGTGGCGGAGGAGTCGGTGAGCCCGTCGGCGGATCCGAACGGGTACCCGGCCGCGTAGGCGGGCGACCACACGGTGACGGCGCCCGCGTCGGAGGCGTGCACGGCGTCGGCGATCTGCCGGAACGCGGATATGTACGCGGACGGCTGCTGGCCCCAGGGGGTCCACGAGCCGTTCATCTCGGGGGCGAACCGCACGAGCGCACGGGAGTCGTAGCGCTCGCGGAGCGCCTCGAGCCGGTCGGTGAGGGCGGTGGCGTCCGCGGCGGTGAGCTCGGCGAGCGGCTCGGTGGGCTCGAGGGTGAGGAAGAGGAGCGACCCCTGCTGCGCGGCCTGCTGGGCGAACTGGTCGAGGTAGGTGACGTCGTCGGATCCGAGGGGGTAGCGCACGGACTGGCCGAGCACGGCCGGGGTGGCGCCCAGGCGATCGGCGTAGCTCTGCGCGTCGTCCGCGGTCCAGTCGATGATGCCGCCGAACCACGGCGCGGCCGGCCCGCGCGTGAGGTCGACCTCGTCCACGGGCGCCGCGGGCGCCGTCGCGGTCGGCTGCGGCGCGGCGAGCGCCGCCGTCGCGGGCACGACGGCGATCGCGAGCGCGACCATGGCCGCGGCCCAGCGGCGGATCCCGCCCCGGGCGGGTGCGCCCCACCGCGCCCGGTCCCGTCTCCCGATGCCGCGCATCAGCCGCGGAGCCTGACCAGCCGCCAGCGGTTGCTGCCGTCGGTGCGCTCGTACGTGAGGTCGTCGAGGATCGCCTGGGCGAGCGCCAGCCCGCGGCCGCTCTCGCTGAGGTCGTCGGGCATGGACACCTCCGTGAGGTCGACGACGGCCGGCTGTCCGTCGTCCTCGAACAGCGCCACGATGCGGTCGTGCTGGCAGACCACGGTCATCGTGAAGGTCACGGGGTACCCCGCGCGCTGCCCCACCGCGACGCCGTGCTCCACCACGTTGCCCGCGATCTCGACCACGGCCGTCTCGAAGAGCATCCGCTCCTCGTCGCTCACGTCGAAGGCCTGGTCCCACACCGCGGCGATCACGGCGTGCACGGCCGCGAGGCTCTCGTCCACCGCGGGGAGCGTGACGTTCGCGCGCACCGGCGGCGCGTGGTGGGTCATGCCCTCCATGTCCTCACCGGTCACCGAACACGCCCTCGGGGGCGTCGTGCACGGTGAGGACGCGGTTGAGGTTCGTCAGCTCGAGCACCGCCCGCACCTGCGCGTTCGGGCGCGCGAGCCGGAGGTCGCCGCCCGCCTGCCGGGCGCGCTTGAGGCCCGAGACGAGGGCGCCGAGACCGGAGGAGTCCATGAACTCGGTGCTGCCGAGATCGACCACCACGAAGGGGCGCCCGCCGTCGATGACCTCGGTCACGACGGTGGTGAGCTGACGGGCCGACACCATGTTGAGGCGCCCGGTCGGCGTCACGACGCTGACCTCCGTGCCCTGCTCTGCCACTGCGATGTCGATCATGCGTCCTCCTTGGCCGGCGTGAAGCCCCGGTAGCGGGCCGCACGGATGATGATGCTGAAGATCGCCAGGTCGAAGACGACCCAGGCGAGGTTGGTGAACGTGCCGAGCGGCGTCGCCTGTCCGACCGCGAGGCGGAGGAGGCCGATCGCCGAGGCGACGATGAGCGCGCCGATCACGTAGAGCTGCGGCTTCACCAGGTCCCAGCGCGGCTTCCCGCTCTCGGCGCGCACCTTGGGCGTCACGGCGAAGTCGAGGGGCTTGCGGAAGAAGACGTTGGCGACAGCGGTGGTGACCGAGGAGATCCACACCGGGAAGAGCGCGAGCGAGTACTGCTGCCCGCGCCAGGTGCGCTTGCCGCGGCCGACCACCGCGAACAGGAGCTGGTTGACGAAGAGGAACGGGATCAGGCGGAAGAAGAAGTCGGTCGAGAGCGCCTGCACGGGGAGCACGCCGAAGACCAGGTAGATGATGGGCGCCGCCACGTAGACGAGGGCGGTGAAGCCGGAGAAGTAGCTCCACATGGTGGCGAAGTACATGAGCCGCTGCGGGATCGAGAGCGCCTTCTGCAGCAGGGGGTTCTCGCGGAAGAAGACCTGGATCGTGCCCTGCGCCCAGCGGAGGCGCTGCGTGAGCATCGTCGGCAGGTCCTCCGGCGCGAGCCCGTAGGCGAGGACCTCGTCGTGGTACGCCGACTTCCAGCCGAGGCCGTGCAGGCGCATGCAGGTGGCCATGTCCTCGGTGACGGAGATGGTGGCCAGCGGCATGATCGACTGCGCGTCGTCGTCCCGGTGCACGTCGATGTCGCGGATGATCGCGCGCACCGCGTCGAGCGCCCCGAGCGGCGACCAGTCGCGCTGGGCCAGGCGGGTCATGGCGCTGTCGTCCACGAGCGACACCGCGTCGCGGTCGGCGGAGTGCCGGCCGGCGAGCGCGGCGATCTCCGCGAGGTCGGCCTTGAGCGCCGACATGTCGTCCTGCACCATGCGCGCGGCGATCGAGTCGACGCGCTTCTGGAAGCGGTACGTCACGTCCGCGAGGCGCTGGCCGCGGCGGAGCTCGGCGCGGGCGCGGCGCACGTCGTAGGTCACGTCGTCGAGCGCCTTGCGGAGGTCGACCTGGTCGGGCTCGAGCTCGGCGCGCGCCTTGTCGAGCACGTCGTTCGCGGTGCGGAGCGCGCGGAACACGCTGATCTCGGTGTCGGTCACGTAGCGGGAGACGCCGAGCAGCATCAGGGCCTCGCGGCGGAGGATCGCGTTGGAGCCGCAGAAGAACGCGGCGTTCCAGCCGTCCTTGCCCTGCTGGATGGGCCCGTAGAACAGGGGCGCCTGGCTGCCGAGCGGATCCGCGTCGGGCACGTTCACGAACACCTGCGGCGTCTGCACGAGCGCCATGCGCCGGTCGTCGAAGTAGCCGAGGGTGCGGTCGAGGATCTCGGGCTCGGGCACCTGGTCGGCGTCGAGGATGAGCATGAACTCGCCCTCGGTCGTGAGCAGCGCGTTGTTGAGGTTGCCGGCCTTCGCGTGCCGGGCCCGGCCCGACCAGTCGGCCGAGCGGGTGATCCAGCCGATGCCCTCGGCCTCCGCCAGGTCGCGCAGCTCCGTGCGGTTGCCGTCGTCGAGCACCCACGTCTTGTGCGGGTAGCGGATGCGCTGGGCGGCGCGCGCGGTCTCCATCACCAGGTCGAGCGGCTCGTT
The DNA here is from genome assembly GCF_027858075.1 of Clavibacter sp. CT19. Classification (NCBI taxonomy): domain Bacteria; kingdom Bacillati; phylum Actinomycetota; class Actinomycetes; order Micrococcales; family Microbacteriaceae; genus Clavibacter; species Clavibacter sp. CT19. Next base: position 98,236 of record NZ_JAQHYR010000002.1, read on the forward strand.
GTAGGTCGCGATGAACACGTCGACCGTGAGGCCGGGTCCGGGCACGGGCGGCTTCGGGCGGTCGCGGGCGCGCCACATGGTGAGGCCGAACAGCAGCGAGTCGATGAGGCTGTAGGTCTCGGCCATCACGAGCGGGATCGCGATCCAGAGCGCCTCCGGGTTCACGGAGAACAGCAGGCGCCAGATGATGTAGTTGAGGCCGAGGATCGCGGTGATCACGGCGAGGATCCGCACGATCGCGAAGCGGACCGTCATGCGCTGGGCGCGCGGACGCCGCGGCGCCGCGGTCGTCGTCGTGGTGCTCATGCGCGCTTCACCGCGAGCACCGTCACGTCGTCGAGGGGCGTGCCGGCGGAGGCGAGGATCCGCACCCGCTCCACGAGCGCCGCCACCCCGCCCGACTCGCGCACGAGGCCGCCGATCAGCTCGAAGGCGGGGGTGCTGCCGCCGAACATGTCGAACAGGCCGTCGCTGAAGGTCACGAAGGTGTCGCCGTGGGCGAGCACGACGTGGCGCTCCTCCCACTGGTGCTCGGGGATGATGCCGACGGGCATGTCGGTCGTGCCGAGGTGCGTCACGCCGCCGCCCGGGTGCACGACGATCGTGAGGCCGTGCCCGGCGTCCGCGTAGCGGAGGAGGCCCGAGGCCTGGTCGAGGTGCCCGTGCTGCAGGGTGACGAACGCGCCCGTGCGCTCGAGGTCCGCCTCGAGGGAGCGCGCGGCGTCCGTGACGAGGAGGCCCGTGTCCTCCAGCACGCCGGCGCCGAAGCGGTCGGCCGTGGCGGCGATCCCGCGGAGGACGGCGCGCACGGTGGCCGTGAGGATCGCCGCGCCCGTGCCCTTGCCCATGACGTCCGCGATGGCGAAGCGCAGGCCCGACGGGGTGCGCTCGTAGTCGTAGAAGTCGCCGCCGACGACCTGGGCGGGCACGCACACGGCGGCGATCTCATATCCCGGCAGCTGCACCTCGGCCGCGGGCAGCAGCGCGGACTGGACCGCGTGCGCGCGCTCCATCTCGGCGCTCGCCACCAGCTCGCGCTGCGCCCACTCCGCGAGCTCCTCGAAGAGGGCGAGCTGCGCCCCGTCGAGCGAGCGCGGCCGGACGTCGTAGAGGCAGAAGGTGCCGACGACCACGCCCTCGGTGTCCCGCAGCGGATGCCCGGCGTAGAAGCGGATGTGCGGCTCCCCGGCCACGCTCGGCAGGTGGCGGAAGACGGGATGCATCTGCGCGTCCTCGACGACGAGCAGGCGCTCCTCCCGGACGGTGGTGTCGCAGAAGACCGTGCTGATGGGCGTCTCGGAGAGCTCCGCGCCCGCACAGGAGGCAAACCACATGCGGTCGTGGTCGGCGAGCCCGATGGTCGACAGCGGCACGTCGAACGCCGTGCGGGCGAGCCGGGTCACACGGTCGAACCGCTCCTCGGGCGGCCCGTCGAGCAGTCCGAGCGCCTCGACGGCACGTTGCGCGGCGAGTGCCCGCGCGTCCTCGATCAGAGTCATCCCCGCCCCTTCGCCGTCATGGACCCCCGTCCACGGCACCCGAACCCCGCGGGTGCCTCAACCATACGTGCGCGGAAGGATCGCGTACTACCTCAGTGGCCGCTCGGCGTCGAGATAGGTGGTCGTCTCAGTGGTGGGCGGGTGGGGGCGGGCCGGGTGGTCTCCGTCGGAACCCATCCGCGTCGCTGTCCGCGGGGCGCGGCCGTGTGCAAGGCTGCACTGATGACGAGCACCGCCGGCATCGCATCCCGCCGCCAGGAGCTGACGGGCTGACGGGGATCCGCGCCCTCGCGGCGGCGTGGGTGGTCGTGGAGCACTTCCGGCTCGTGCTCTACGGGTTGTTCCCCTCCGCGCAGGAGGTCATCGGCCCCTGGGTCCGCTCCGGGTTCCTCGGCGTCGAGATCTTCTTCGTCCTGAGCGGCTTCATCATCGCCTACAACTACGCCGACCGGTTCGCGACGCCCTCCTGGTCCGGCTACCGCGCCTTCCACGAGCTGCGGTTCGCGCGCATCTACCCCGTGCACCTCTTCACGCTGCTCGCCATGCTCGCGCTGGTCCTCGGAGCCCGCATCCTCGGTGTCGCCCTCTCCGCCGACGGCGGCTACACGCCGCTCTCGTTCGCCGTCAACCTCCTGAACGCGCAGACCGTGTTCGGCCTCTCGGCCTGGAACGGCCCCGCGTGGTCGATCTCCGCGGAGTTCGCGGCCTACCTCGCGTTCCCGCTCATCGCGATCGGACTCGTGCGGCTGCGCACAGCAGCGTCGGGCTTCGGGGCAGCGGCGCTCCTGGTCGTGGTGGGCGCCGCGGCGATGCTCGCCGCCGGGGCGCTGGTCATCGACTCGCCCTCCGCGTTCCTGCTCATCTGGCTCCGGATCGCGTTCGAGTTCACCGCGGGCTGCTGCCTCTTCGCCGGCTGGCGCTGGCTCGGCGACCGCCGCTTCGGGTGGGGCTGGGACGTGACCGCCGCCGTCAGCGTCCTCGCGCGCGCCGTCGCACTCGCCTCCATGGGGGTCGAGGGCACGCAGCCCCTGTCGACGCTGCCCGTGATCGCCCTGTTCGTCCTCGCCTGCGCGGGCGCCACGGGGCCGGTCGGTCGGCTGCTCAGCTCGCGGCTGCTCCTCTGGGGAGGCCGGATCTCCTACTCCGTGTACATGACCCACTTCATCGTGCTGATGGTGCTGGGGGCGCTGCTCCCCGTCGGGCGTTTCGCGGATGCCGGCACCGGCGTCAAGCTGGCCATCCTGGTCGGCCACTACGCCGTCGTGGTCGCCGTGGGGGCCGCGTGCTACCACCTCGTCGAGGAGCCCGCGCGGAAGGCCGTCCGGTCGCGCATCTCGCGTCGGTCCCGGGGCCCCGCCGTCCGACCGTAGCCCGGGAAGCCGCGCGGACGCCCGGCTTCCCGGACCCCTTGCGAGCAGTACCCCCGGTCGGACTCGAACCGACACTGCGGCGATTTTAAGTCGCCCGTCTCTGCCAATTGGACTACGGGGGCATGGCGCCGGGGCGCTCCCGACAGCCTACGGTCGGCGAGCGGATCCGGCGCCCACGCACGACGACGGCCCGCAAGCGGATGCCTGCGGGCCGTCGTCGGTGGAGCTAGAGCGTCACGCGGATCAGGCCGTGCGGTCCTCGTCCTGCGTCTCCGCGCTGGGCGAGGAGCTGTAGCTGCCCGCGAGCGCCGGGGACTTCTCGCCCTCGGTGGGGGCGTCGGCCTTCTCCTCGGCGGCCTTCTTGGCCGGCGCCTCCTCCTTCTTCGCGGGGGCGGCCGGAGCGGCATCCGCGGCGGGGCGCGGGCGCGACGCGAACGTCTCGAACGCGGTGCGGGGGGTCTCGCGCGCCTCGAGGGAGACGATGTCGCGACCCCAGACGAGGTTGTTCAGCCAGCCCGTGACGACGCGCGCCTTGCGCTCGAAGGACGGGATCGCGAGCCCGTGGTAGCCGCGGTGCATGACCCAGGCGGGGAAGCCGGTGATGCCGAGCTTGCCGGACTGGAACGCGCCCTGGTAGAGGCCCAGGCCCGCGACGGCGCCGAGGTTCTTGTGGAAGTAGTCGGTGATGCCCTCGCCGCGGATGCTCGCGGTGAGGTTCTTCGCCATGAGCTTGCCCTGGCGGACGGCGTGCTGCGCGTTGGGCACGCAGAAGCCGCCGACGCCGCCGCCCGTGAGGTCGGGGGTGGCCGCCACGTCGCCGGCGCCCCAGGCGTCCGCGACGATGCCGTCGTCTCCCTCGACGCGACCGTCGGCGCGCACGCGCAGGCGCCCGCGCTCCTCGATGGGGAGGTCGGTGTTCTTGAGCATGGGGCTGGCCATGACGCCCGCGGTCCAGACGATGACGTCGGACTCGAACGACTCGCCGGTCGACAGCTCGACGACGCCGCCGACGGCGGACTTGAGCTGCGTGTCGAGGTGCACGAGCGCGCCGCGCTCGGCGAGGTTCTTGAGCACCCAGTGGCTGGTCTCGAGCGACACCTCGGGCATGATGCGGCCCATCGCCTCGATGAGGTGGAAGTGCGTGTCCTCGAAGTCGATCTCGGGGTACTTCTTCACGAGGTCGGTCGCGATGCTGCGCATCTCGGCGAACACCTCGATGCCCGCGAAGCCGCCGCCGACCACCACGAAGGTGAGGAGGCGCTCGCGCTCGGGCCCGGCCGGGAGGGTGGCCGCGCGGTCGAAGTTCGCGAAGATGCGGTCGCGGATGGCGACGGCCTCCTCGATGGTCTTCAGGCCGATGGCCTCGTCCGCGACGCCCGGGATCGGGAACGTGCGGGAGACGCTGCCCGCGGTGACGACGATGATGTCGTAGGAGAACTCGTACGGCTCGCCCACGGGCGGCGTGATGGTCGCCGTCTTCGACGCGTGGTCGATGCCGGTCACCTTGGCGGTGACGACGTTGGTGGTGCGCAGGTGGCGTCGCTGGGACACCACGGCGTGGCGCGGCTCGATGGATCCGGAGACGACCTCGGGCAGGAACGGCTGGTACGTCATGTACGGCAGCGGGTCGACCATGGTGACCTCGGCCTCGCCGGATCGGAGGTGCGACTCGAGCTTCCATGCCGTGTAGAAACCGGCGTAGCCGCCGCCGACGATCAGGATTTTGGGCACGATGGATGACTCCCTGCAGATTGTGGTCGGAATCAGGCTACTCCCTCCGGAGCAGCCGTCTGAAATGCCGCACGGCCACCACGGACATCGCCGCCGCCGCGCCGGCGAAGAGGGACAGGACGAGGGCCGGGATCCCCGCCTGCCGGAGCGCGCCCACGGTCGGCAGCGGGTCGGCGGCGGGGTCGGCGGGCGCGGCGTCCGCGGGCACCGTGGGGGCCGGATCCGCCGTGGCTCCCGCGTCCGGCGTCGGCGTCGCGACGGGCGCGCGACGGTACAGGCGCACCCACTCCTCGAGGTCGCCGAGCGGCTTGCCGCTGGCGGGCGCGACGTCGGCGGTCACGGCGGCGGCCGCGTCGACGAGCCCGCGGCCGTAGATCTCGGGCTGCCCCTTCTGCCGGGCGGTGGCGAGCACCCGCTCGACCACGTCGTCGGCCTTCAGCTCCGGATGCGCGGCCCGCACGAGCGCGACCACGCCGGAGACGAGCGGCGCCGCCCCGCTCGTGCCGCTCCACTGCACGTAGCCGCCGCCCGGGGCGACGCCCACGAGCTGCTCGCTGGGCGCCGCGACCGCGATGGTGATGCCCTGCGACGACGCGTCGAAGCTGGCGGCACCCGACCGGTCGACGCCCGCGACCGCGAGCACGCCCGGGATCGTGGCGGGCGCGCCGACCTCGGTCGTGCCGCTCCCCCGGTTGCCGGCCGCCGCGACCACCACGACGTCGTGCTGGTACGCGTAGAGGAAGGCACGGTCCCAGCTCTCCGGCCAGTCGAGCGAGTTGCGGGTGAGGGACATGTTGATGACGCTCGCGCCGTTGTCGACGGCCCAGCGCACGGCGTCGGCGATCTGCGCGTCCTCGTCGCGCGCGCCCGGCGTCGGCCCGCCGAGCGCGACCGAGACGCTGAGGATGCTGGCCGCGGGGGCGACGCCGATCACGCCGGAGCCCGTGCCGGTGCCGCGGCCGGCCAGGAGCGAGGCGACCATCGTGCCGTGCTCGCTGGAGGCGCCGACCGGCCGGGTGCCCCCCGCGGATCCGACGCCCGAGACGTCCGTGCCGCCGACGACCGCGCCGCGCAGGTCCGCGACCGAGGCGTCGACGCCCGTGTCGATGACGGCGACCTTCACGCCCTCGCCGCGCGTCGTGCTCCACGCGCGCTGGACGCCGTAGTCGGCGAGCCAGTACTCCCGCTCGCGCACGGGATCCGCGACCGCGGGCGACGCGGCGGCCAGCACGGAGGCGAGCGCGAGCACCGCGACGACCAGCCCGCGGGCGGCGCGATGCGGCGACCCGGCGGGCGTGCCGGCGGCGCGGGCCCGGCCGGCGCGTCCGCGGATCATGCGGCGTCGTGGTCGGCGCACTCGCAGACGTCCGGCGACCAGGAGGCGCGGGCCAGCGCGATGTCGCCGATGGGGTTCACGCCCGGGCCCGCAGCCAGCGCGTGGCCGGCGAGGGCGTGCAGGCACTTGACGCGCACGGGCATGCCGCCCGCGGAGACGCCCGCGAGCTCCGGCACGACGAGGATCGACTCGCGGTCCGCGAGATAGGACGCGTGGGCCGCGGCGTACGCGTCGCGCATGGCTTCGTCCTCCGCGAGGTCGTCCTGGAGCTCCGCCATGACGTGCTCGGCCTCGAGGTGCGAGATCGCGGCGGTGGCCGCGGGGTGGCACAGGTAGTAGAGCGTGGGGAACGGCGTGCCGTCGCTGAGGCGCGGGGCCGTGCTCACCACGGTGGGGTTGCCGCAGACGCAGCGCGCGGCGATGCCGACGACGTCGCGGGCGGGACGGCCGAGCTGGGCGGACACGACGCGGACGTCGCGCTCGGAGGGCGGGTCGAAGGGGGGTCGGGTCACTGGTCGCCTCCCTGGACGGATCCCTGGAGCTGTTCGGGCGGGGTGTCGCTGAGTCCGCTGGTGAGGGCGGAGCCGAGGAGGGCCTGGACCCAGTCCTGCTTCGTCTCCTGCAGGTCGTCGCTGATGGGGGCGCCGTCCGGGGTGGTGGTGGCCGCCGCCTGGCCGCCCGTCGCGGGCAGGCCGCGCACGAGGTAGCTGGTCTCGCCGGGCATCACGTAGAAGAGGCGGTCGCGCACCTGCGCCTTGAGGAAGGCGGGGTCGTCGTAGCGGGCGCGCTGGTCCTGGAGCTGCGCGATGGTCTGCTTCTGCGCGTCGACCGCGCTCTGCAGGCTGCTCAGCTGCTGGCGCTGCTCGAGGTAGATGCGCAGGCCCGGCGCGAGGACCACGACCGTGAGGACGAGGAGCACGAGCACCATCGCGGAGAACCCGGAGAAGCGCATGCTGCGGAGCCAGTTGCCGGCGGGCGCGTCGCCGTCGGGCAGGGTGACGGGGACGCGCTCGGTGCGCGGGCGCTCGGACCGGCGGGACCGGAGGGCGTCGAGGCCGGGGAAGCGGGCCATCGGTCCTCCTTCGTGTGTCGGTGGTGCGGGTGTCGCGGTGGTGCGGGTGCCTGTGCCGCGATGCGGCGGGACGGCGGCGGCGGGACGGCGGGCCTCCTGGCCCGCCGCCCCGCCGCGTCGTCGGTGGTGCGCCGCCGGTCCGCCCGCCCCCGAGGGCGCGGGCCGACCGGGCGGATCAGCCCTGGAAGCGCGGGAAGGCGCCGCGACCGGCGTAGACCGCGGCGGCGCCGAGGTCCTGCTCGATGCGGAGGAGCTGGTTGTACTTCGCGACGCGCTCGCTGCGGGCGGGGGCGCCGGTCTTGATCTGGCCCGCCTCCACCGCGACCGCGAGGTCGGCGATGGTGGTGTCCTCGGTCTCGCCCGAGCGGTGCGAGAGCACCGTGGTGTAGCCGCTGCGCTGCGCGAGGGCGACCGCGTCGAGCGTCTCGGTGAGCGTGCCGATCTGGTTGACCTTCACGAGGATCGAGTTGGCGACGCCGCGCGTGATGCCGTCGGCCAGGCGCTTCGGGTTCGTGACGAAGAGGTCGTCGCCGACGATCTGCACCTTCGAGCCGAGCTCGGCGGTGAAGTGGTCGTAGCCGGCCCAGTCGTCCTCGTCCAGCGGGTCCTCGATGGTGATGAGGGGGTAGGACGCGACGAGGTCCGCGAAGTACGCGGTCAGGTGCGCCGCGTCGACCTTCTGGCCCTCGAACGTGTAGGCGCCGTCGGAGTAGAACTCGCTGGACGCGACGTCGAGGCCGAGCGCGATCTGCTTGCCGGCGGTGAAGCCGGCGGACTCGATGGCCTCCATGAGCAGGTCGAGCGCGGCGCGGTTGCTGTCGAGGTTCGGGGCGAAGCCGCCCTCGTCGCCGAGGCCGGTGGACAGGCCCTTCTCCTTCAGCAGGCTCTTGAGCGCGTGGTACGTCTCGACGCCCCAGCGCAGGCCCTCGGAGAAGGTGGACGCGCCGACGGGGAGGAGCATGAACTCCTGGATGTCGACGTTGGTGTCGGCGTGCGAGCCGCCGTTGATGACGTTGAGCATCGGGACGGGGAGCGTGTGCGCGTTCGGGCCGCCGAGGTAGCGGTAGAGGGGCAGCTCGGCCGAGTCGGCCGCGGCCTTCGCCACCGCGAGGGAGACGCCGAGGAGCGCGTTGGCGCCGAGGCGGGACTTGTTCTCGGTGCCGTCGAGCTCGATCATCGTGGCGTCGATGATGCGCTGGTCGGCCGCGTCGAGGTCCTGGATGGCGGGGGCGATCTCGTCGCGCACCGCTGCCACGGCCTTCTGGACGCCCTTGCCCAGGTAGCGGCCCGCGTCGCCGTCGCGCAGCTCGTACGCCTCGAACGCGCCGGTGGAGGCGCCGGACGGGACGGCGGCACGCGTGAACGTGCCGTCCTCGAGGAGCACCTCGACCTCGACGGTCGGGTTGCCCCGGGAGTCGAGGATCTCGCGTGCGTTGACTGCTTCGATGGCTGCCACGGAATGGTCTCCTTGCGTTGCGGTGGGGGGGTGGGAAGTCGGGTCCATCCTAGCCGCGGGCCCCTCGCGGGCCGCGGGCGACGGCGCCCCCGCGCAGGTGTCGCGCAGGTGACGGATCAGCCGCGCGGGCCGCCGTCGAGCGAGCGCTCCTGGAGGCTCGCGGCATCCGCCGTGTCGGCGTCGACGGCCGCGAACGTGCGGAAGCCCTGCTGCTTGAGCGCCTCGAGGAGCGGCGCGACGTTCTTCGGCCGCGGCTCCAGCCGCACCCGGCGCCCGGACGCCACGAGCTCGGCCTTGAGGCGCGCGAGCACCGCGACGGGCGCGCGCCGGTCGTGCACGAGGGCGATCGCGTCGGCGTCCTCCGCGGCGGGGAGGACGGCCAGGTCGACGATCCGCTCGAAGCCGATGGAGAAGCCCGCGGCCGGCACGTCCTGGCCGAGGAACCGGCCGATCATGCCGTCGTAGCGGCCGCCGCCGCCCACCGAGCTGCCGGATGCCGGGTGCGCGATCTCGAAGATCGTGCCCGTGTAGTAGCCCATGCCGCGCACGAGGGTCGGGTCGAAGCGGAGCGTGACGCCCTCGGGCAGGCCGACGAGCGCGTCCGCCAGGGTCTCGAGGTCGGCCACCGCGTCGGGGTCGACGCCGGCGGGGAGGATCGCGGTGATCGCCTCGGTCGTGAGCGGCACGCCGCCGTCGGCGAGCGCGGGCTCGATGCGCTCGAGGATCCCGCCGAGCACGGCCGCCGCGTCTGCCCCGCCCTCGGCGAGCTCCGCCACGACGCCCGCGGCGCCGATCTTGTCGAGCTTGTCGATGCTGATGAGCGCCTGCGCCTGCCGGTCGGGCGCGAAGCCGCAGAAGTCGAGGATCCCGGCGAGGAGGCGCCGGTCGTTGACCCGGATGGTGCAGCCCGTGAGGCCGAGCGCCGCGAGCGTGGCCGCGGTGGCGGAGATCAGCTCGACCTCGGCCAGCTGGCCGGCCTCGCCGATGATGTCGATGTCGCACTGCATGAACTGGCGGTAGCGGCCCTTCTGCGGGCGCTCGGCGCGCCAGACGGGCGCGGCCTGGATCGACCGGAAGACGCCCGGCAGCTCCGCGCGGTGCGAGGCGTAGAACCGCGCGAGCGGCACCGTGAGGTCGAAGCGGAGGCCGAGGTCGGACAGGGCGAGCACGTCGCCCGCGTCGGCGGCCGCGTGCAGGTCGTCGCCCGAGAGGCCGCGCTTCAGCACCGAGTAGGCGAGCTTCTCGTTGTCACCGCCGAGGCCCGCGTGCAGCCGGCCGGACTCCTCCACGACGGGCGTCTCGATCTCGTCGAAGCCGTGCGCGCGGTAGGTGCGGCGGATGATGGCGAGCGCCTGCTCGCGGCGGGCCTTCTCGGCGGGCAGGAAGTCGCGCATGCCGCGGGGCGGCGTGATCTGCTGGGGCATCCCCCGATTCTGTCAGGCGGCGGGCGGGCGTCCGGCGCGCCCTCAGTCGGCGCGGCGCGCGGTCAGTCGGCGCGGTGCCGGTCGGGCGAGCCGGGGGCGCGCGGGCGGTCCGGCAGGTCGAGCCACGGCCGGATGCGCGGGACGAACGCGTCGACGAGCGCCTCGAAGCCGCGCATGGCCCGGACGCGGTCGCCGGAGATCACGAAGTCGAACTGGAGGCCGTACGACCCGGCCTGGAGGAGGTCGGCCGTGTCGACGGCGACGTCCTCGGGTACGCCGTGCGCCGTCATCCAGTCGAGCCCGAAGCGCCGCCACGCGGCGACGCTCGCGATGGCGTCCGGGCGCACCTGGCCGTCGCGGCTGCGGAGGAGCGCGGCCTCGAACTCGAGCCGCTGGAAGTCGCGGTTGACGTCGGTGAGCCGCCAGCGCCACGCCTGCGTCGCCCAGGCGCGCAGCTCGGTGGCGGGGATCGCGCGCGGATCGCCGTCCACCATCTCCGCCTGGCGCACGTCGATCGCGTCCATCGCCGCCTCGAGCAGCCGCGCCTTGGATCCGAAGTGGTAGACGAGCACGAAGGTGCTCTCGCCGAGCGCCTCGGCGAGGCCGCGGAAGGTCACCGACTGGAGCGGGTGCGTGCGGAGGTGGTCGAGGATGTGGGCCAGCAGGTCCTGGCGGCGATGCGGATCCGGAGCTGCCACCCCGTCACCATAACGCCTGTGATGGACGCTCGACGAAGGCCCGTACGGTGGTGGGGCTCGGACTGTCCGCCGTCTCCTTCGGGTGGATGCGGCGGACCAGGCGCCCCGGGATCGGGTAAATCCCGGGCCGCGCCCCCGCGGGCCGGACGACGCGTCACGCGCTCCGGCCCGCGTCGGCGCTCCCGACGCCGGCCGGGCCCGGCTCGACCTCGCCTCGACGCCCGAGCCCGAGCCCCTGCCCGATCCCGTGCCCCGCCGGGTGTCAGCTCCCGGCGGGATCCACCTCGCGCGGCGGCTCGGCCGCGCGGATCTCGTCCGTGAGCGACCGCAGCGTCGTCCGCAGCGCGCGCTCCGCGTCGAGCCCGCGCGATCTCGCCGACACCACGACCGCGAGCAGCAGCCGGCCGAGGTCGTCCTCGTCGTCCACCGGGATGGCCGCGGGCGCGTCGGGGTCGAGCAGGCCGATCCGCTCCGCTCTGCCGAGCAGCTTGTCGGCGAGCGCGAGCGGCGGCATGCCCGCGGGGATCCCGTCGAGCACGCTCGTGCGGGCCGACTTCTCCCGGTCCTTGGCGGCGCCCCAGACGCGGAGGACCTCCTCCACGGTGTCGGCGCGCTCGTCGCCGAACACGTGCGGGTGGCGGCGCACCATCTTGTCCGTGGCGGTGCGCGCGACGTCGGCGAGGTCGAAGCCCTCCCCCTCCGTGCGCGCGATGTCGGCGTGGAAGACCACCTGGAGGAGCACGTCGGCGAGCTCCTCGCGCATGCCCTCCACGTCGCCGGTCTCGATCGCCTCGACCAGCTCGTGGCTCTCCTCGATGAGGTACGGCACGAGCGAGCGATGCGTCTGCTCCCGGTTCCACACGCAGCCGTCGGGCGCGCGGAGCGCGGCCATGGCGTCGGCGAGGGCGGCGACGGCGACGGCCTCGCTCGGGTCGGATGCGGGGGCGGGGGCGGCGGATGCGGACGGGATCGCGGGCTCGCTCATCCGGCCAGTCTCGCATCGGGGTCTATGCGGTTCGGGTCCCTTCGCCCCTGGGCGGCGCGGAGTCCCAGGCACACTCTCGTGCCCCCTTCGGCTCGTAGGAACCAGATTTGCGAGCCGTATTGCCACTAGTACCTTCTTTGCCAGAGGAGCAGGCGAGGAGACCTTGTGACAGAGAACCAGACAGACGCACTTCCGGCACGACGGCGCGACGTGCACATCCGCACGTCCGCGGGAACGGTGATGTTGTTCTTCGTGGGAGTATCCGTCGCAGGTCTGCGGAATTCCGGGTCTAGCCAACAGCCACTGCGGTTCGAGTGGATTGCCGAATGGGGCAAGGCACTCAACCCTTCGTCGATCGCCGCGAACTCGCTGTTCCTCGCGACGACCCTCGTGCTCTTTGGAATCTCGGTCGGGGGCCAAGCCACCTTCGAAAGCCAACGACACAAGGCGAGTATTCGCAGAAGCGTCGGCTGGATAGGGGTGCTCTTCGCGTCAGCCGCGCTCGCACTCTGCGTATTCGAGATAGCCGCGGTGATCGTCGCGCCCGAAACAGCTCCACTGTTGGTTGTGACCATCCCTACGGGGATCGCATGCTGGTATTTTGGGGTCGAAATCGGTCGTTACATCGTGCCCGATTTCGCGGTGCAGCTCAAGGACACCCAAGCGAGCCTGAAGAGTGCAAAAGAACGTAAGGAAGACGCCCCGGCGGCGGCTAGCACCACAGCGATCGCATACGCGACGACCTGCGCGTACGGAGTGCTCATGGGGTGGGGAACCGCAGCCGTAGCCGGACAGCATGGTCTCCCGTTCTGGACTGCCTTCGGCCTGTCGAGCGCATACTCGACCATGGCCTTGATCCTCCTGATGGAGCTGAGCGCAGACACTCTCGTGACGGAGAAGCGCCTTGGCGCGTTCGCCATAAGAGTTGCAGCCTATCTGATGTACGTGATGATGTTCGCGATAGTCGATCTCAGCATCCTCGCGACCTCCGGAGTCGGCGATGCAGAAGGCCTGCTCATCCTCTTCATCAAGCTCGCAGCACCCGCGCTCTTTCTTCGGCTTCCCGCCGAGACTCCCCAATGGATTATTGATGTTTCTCTTTCCGGAGCCCTGGCGGGCATTTACAAAAGAAATGTCGGTCAGGCGGTCACACGATTAGAGGCCAGAGTCAGCCGACTCAAGGCTCGGGATGCGGAGACCGCGACTGTGGCCCAAGCCCAAGCCCAATTCCTAGCTCAGGTGAACCACTGCGTCCGTTGCGCTCGCTCCCCACGCCGGGTCGGCGGCGCCCCGGGAAACGACGTGATCGCCCGCCTCCTATCACGCCTTCGGCGCTGACTCCTTCGCCGCCGGCGCCGGCTCCACCGTGAAGACGGCGTCGAGCAGCTGCCTCACCCAGTCCACGAGCTCGGCGTCGGGGAGCGGCTCGCCGTCGCGCTTCGGCAGCGGCACCGTCACGGCGTTCGTCTGCGCGAACAGCTTGCTGCCCGGGTACATGCGCTGCAGGCGCACCTGCTTGCTGTCGGCGAGGTCGGCCGGCGCGATGCGGAGGTTCGGCCCCATCGCGACGACCTCGCTGAGCCCGGCCCGCTGCGCGACGCGACGCAGGCGCGAGACGCGCACGAGGTTGTCGACCTCCACGGGCGGCTCGCCGTAGCGGTCGGAGAGCTCCTCGATGACCCGGTCGATCTGGTCGTCCGTGGCCGTGGGCGAGGCCGCGGTGGAGAGCTTCTGGTACGCCTCGAGGCGCAGCCGCTCGCTGTCGACGTACTCCTCGGGGATGTGCGCGTCCACCGGCAGCTCGAGCCGCAGCTCGGTCTGGCCCTCGGCGACGTCGCCGCGGAACGTGGAGACGGCCTCGCCGATCATGCGCAGGTAGAGGTCGAAGCCCACGCCCTGGATGTGGCCGGACTGCTCGCCGCCCAGCAGGTTGCCCGCGCCGCGGATCTCGAGGTCCTTGAGCGCGACCTGCATGCCCGACCCCAGCTCGTTGTTCGCCGCGATGGTGGACAGCCGGTCGTGCGCGGTCTCGGAGAGCGGCTTGTCGGCGTCGTAGAGGAAGTACGCGTACGCGCGCTCCCGGCCGCGGCCGACGCGCCCGCGCAGCTGGTGCAGCTGGCTGAGGCCGTACTTGTCGGCCCGGTCGATGATGAGCGTGTTCGCGTTGGCGATGTCGAGGCCGGTCTCGATGATGGTGGTCGACACGAGCACGTCGAACTTGCGCTCCCAGAAGTCGACGATGACCTGCTCCAGCATCGCCTCGCTCATCTTCCCGTGCGCCACGGCGACGCGCGCCTCGGGCACGAGCTCGGCGAGCTCGGACGCGACGCGGTTGATGCTCGAGACGCGGTTGTGCACGAAGAACACCTGACCCTCGCGCAGCAGCTCGCGGCGGATGGCGGCGGCGATCTGCTTCTCGCTGTTCGGGCCCACGAAGGTGAGGATCGGGTGCCGGTCCTCCGGCGGCGTCGCGAGCGTCGACATCTCGCGGATGCCCGTGACCGCCATCTCGAGCGTGCGCGGGATCGGCGTGGCCGACATCGCGAGGATGTCGACGTTGGCCTTCAGCTTCTTCAGCGCGTCCTTGTGCTCGACGCCGAACCGCTGCTCCTCGTCGATGATGACGAGCCCCACGTCCTTGAACGCGATGCTGCCCGTGAGCAGGCGGTGCGTGCCGATGACCACGTCGACGGAGCCGTCCTCCAGGCCCTTGATGGTCTCGCGCGACTCCTTGTCGGTCTGGAAGCGGCTGAGCTGGCGCAGGTGCACGGGGAACCCGGCGAAGCGCTCGGAGAACGTCTCGAAGTGCTGCTTCACGAGGAGCGTCGTGGGCACGAGCATCACGACCTGCTTGCCGTCCTGCACGGCCTTGAACGCGGCGCGCACCGCGATCTCGGTCTTGCCGAAGCCGACGTCGCCGGAGACGAGGCGGTCCATCGGGATGGGGCTCTCCATGTCGCGCTTGACCTCGTCGATGACGGTGAGCTGGTCGGGCGTCTCCATGAAGGGGAACGCCTCCTCGAGCTCGCGCTGCCACGGGGTGTCCGGCGGGAAGGAGTGCCCGCGCGACGCCATGCGCGCGGAGTAGAGCTTCACGAGCTCGACGGCGATGTCGCGGACGGCCCGGCGCGCCTTGCCCTTGGCGGCGGCCCAGTCGCTGCCGCCCATCTTGCTGAGGGCGGGCTCCTCCCCGCCGACGTAGCGGCTGAGGAGGTCGAGCTGGTCGGTGGGCACGAAGAGCTTGTCGCCCGGGTAGCCGCGCTTCGAGGGCGCGTACTCGATGACGAGGTACTCGCGCCGCGTCTTCACGGCGTTGCGCCCGCCCGAGGAGACCTCGCGCTGCGTCAGCTCCACGAACTTCCCGATGCCGTGCGTGGTGTGCACGACGTGGTCGCCGGTCTTGAGCTGCAGGGGATCCACCACGTTCTTGCGCCGGGTGGCGAGCTTCTTGACCTGGCGGCTGTCGTAGCCGGCGGCGCGTCCGTAGAACTCGCTCTCGGTGAGGAGCGCGAGCTTCACCTCGGGCATCTCGAAGCCCGCGTCGATCGCGGAGCGCAGCAGGTAGGCGATGCCGGGCTCGGGCTCGGCGGGGAACTCCTCGACCACGCGCGCGGGCACGCCCGCCTCGCGCAGCACGGTGTCGGCACGCTCGACGAGGCCGGATCCCTGCGCCACGACGCCCACGCTCCACCCGGCGGCGAGGCGCTCGCGCACGTGCTCGATGGCGCCGTCGGCGTTGCCCGCGAAGCTCGGCACGGGATCCGCGTCGATGCGCACGGTCATGACCTCGTCGATGCCGAGATCCTCCGGGAGCACGTCGGTGGCCTGGAAGCCGGACAGGGTCCACCAGCGGCGCGGGCCGCGCGCATCCCGGAGGCGGCCGAGCGAGAGGAAGTCGCCGGACGCGAGGTCGATGGGCGCCTGGGCTCCCGCGGTGGCGGCGTTCCACGCGGCGTCGAGGAACTCGCGGTTCGTGTCCGCCAGGCTCTGCGCGCGCGTGGAGACGCGCTCGGGCGAGACGACGGCGATGGCCGCGTCCACCGGGAGGTAGTGCGTGACCGGCACGAGCCGGTCGACGAGCGCCGGCGCCAGCGACTCCATGCCCTCCACCGGGATGCCCTCCGCGATCTTCGCGAGCATCTGCTGCAGGTTCGGGAACTCGTGCTGCATCTCGCGGGCGCGCTGGCGCACGGGCGCGCTCAGCAGCAGCTCGCGGCTCGGCGGCAGCTCGACCGAGGTGATCTCCTCCTCCAGCGAGCGCTGGTCGGCGACCGCGAAGGGCCGCATCTGGTCGACCTCGTCGCCGAAGAACTCGACGCGCACGGGGTGGTCGGAGACGGGCGGGAAGACGTCGAGGATGCCGCCGCGCACCGCGAACTCGCCGCGGCGCGTGACCATGTCGACGCGCGAGTACGCGAGGTCGACGAGGCGGACCGCGAGCTCCGACAGGTCGTGGCCGCGACTGCCGGTGGCGAGCTGCACGGGCGGCAGCTCGGTGAGGTTGTCGGCGACGGGCTGCAGCGCGGCGCGCACCGAGGCGACGATGACGAGCGGGCGCACCTGGTCGGCCGGGACCTCGCGCGCGCCCTGGCCGAGCGCGGCGTGCCACTGCTCCATGCGGCGCAGGGCGTGGATCCGCTTCCCGACGATCTCGGCGCTCGGGCTGAGCCGCTCGTGCGGCAGCGTCTCCCAGGCCGGGAACTCGAGGATCTCCGCATCCGGCAGCACGGCGTCGAGGCTGCGGCGCATGCCCTCCGACTCGC
This sequence comes from Clavibacter sp. CT19, assembly GCF_027858075.1. Classification (NCBI taxonomy): domain Bacteria; kingdom Bacillati; phylum Actinomycetota; class Actinomycetes; order Micrococcales; family Microbacteriaceae; genus Clavibacter; species Clavibacter sp. CT19. The sequence continues at coordinate 114,570 of NZ_JAQHYR010000002.1, forward strand.
GGCCGGTGGCGGTGACGACGAGCAGGCACCCCGGGATGCCGCGCTGGATGCGCTGGCGCAGGAGCCCCGCGAGCAGCGGCCCCTGGAGCCCCTCGGTGAGGGAGAAGTCGGCGTCGCGGGAGGCCGATGCGAGGGCGTCGTCGAACGTGGAGGCGCGCGAGAGCGCCGGGATCAAGCCCTGGAGGATCACCCGACAATCGTACGCGCCGCCGCCGACACGCTCGCCGTCGTCCGCCGAGGGCGGACGGACCCGCACCGGACGGGAGCGGGCCGGGTGGTCAGGACGCGGCGGTGTGGAAGCGCAGCTGCGCGGCGATGAGGCCGTCGGAGGCGATCATCTCGATGGCGTCGGCCGCGTCCTCGAGCACGTTCGGCAGCACCTGCCGCTCGGTGGAGGAGAAGGGCTTCAGCACGAAGTCGGCGGCGTCCTGGCGACCGGGCGGGCGGCCGATGCCGATGCGCACGCGCGTGAAGTCGCCCGTTCCGGCGGAGGAGATGATGTCGCGGATGCCGTTGTGGCCGCCGTGCCCGCCGCCCTGCTTGAGCTTCATCGCATCGAACGGGATGTCGAGCTCGTCGTGCGCGACCACGAGCTGGGAGGCCTCGAGCGAGAAGTACTTGAGGAGGTTGGCGACCGGGCCGCCGGACAGGTTCATGAACGAGCTCGGCTTGGCGAGGATGAGCTTCGGCCCGCCGGGCACCGCGCGGCCCTCGGCGACCTGCGCGTTGGCGCGGTGCGAGCGGAACGTGGCGCGCATCCGGTCGGCGAGCACGTCGAGGGCCATCTGCCCGACGTTGTGCCGGGTGCCCGCGTACTGCGGGCCGGGGTTGCCGAGGCCGACCACGAGCAGGGTCCGGTCGTCCACGTGCGCTCTCCTCGGTCGATCATGCGCATCCGGGGCGGATGCGCGGAGCCCGCCGGCCGCGGCCGGTGTCCCGGACGGCGGCCGACGGGCTCCGTGGTGCTGGTCGTGCGTGCGCGGCCGGGGCCGCGGCGGGTGCTACTTGTCGTCGCCCGACTGGTCGCCCGTGGCGCCGTCGTCCGTGACGCCGACACCGGCGTCGCCCTCGGCCGCCGCGTCCTCGGCGTCGGTCGTGAGGTCGAGCTGGGGCACGGAGACCGCGAGCACGAGCGTCTCGGGGTCGGTGACCAGCGTGGCGCCGGCGGGCAGGGTGACCTGGCCGGCCGTGACCTGCGTGCCGTCCTCGAAGCCCTCGATGGAGACGACGAAGCTCTCGGGGATGTGCGTGGCCTCGACCTCGACCGTGATGGACGTGTTCTCGAGGCTGTGGATCGTGCCCGGGTAGGACTCGCCCTCGACGTGGATCGGGACCTCGACCTCGACGCGCTCGCCCTGGCGGACGACGATGAGGTCGACGTGCTCGATGATCTGGCGGACCGGGTCCTTCTGGACGTCCTTCACGAGCGCCAGCTGCGGCGTGCCCTCGATGTCGAGCGTGATGATCTGGTTGGCCTTGCGGATGATGAGCATGAGCTCGTGGCCCGGCAGCGTGACGTGCTGCGGGTCGGTGCCGTGGCCGTAGATGACCGCGGGGATCTTGCCGACCGCGCGGATCTTGCGCGCCGCGCCCTTGCCGAACTGCGTGCGCAGCTCCGCGGTGAGGTTGTTGTCAACCATGGTGTCGCTCCTAGTGCGGCCCGTGAGGGCTCGCGTCGTGTGCTTGTCGTCTGCTCGAACGCTTGCGCGTGAGGAATGAGGTGCGAGCCCCGTCCACCGCGTCGATAACGGACCGCCGCCGTGCTCGCGCACGGCTCCCGCGATCCCTCGCCGAAGTTCAACCCCCGATGCTACCGGACGGACGGCTCCCCGGTCGACGTCCCGTCGTCGCGCCGGGACGCGGGCGCGGCGGGCGACGGGTCGGCCGGCCCGGGAGACCCCGGCGCGGGCGGCGTCGACTGCCCGACGCGGAGGCGCAGGCCGTCGTGAACGCCGTCGACGACGTCCTCGAACGCGACGGGGGTGCCGAGCGTGGCCGACACGTAGACGCTCACCACGGTGGCGAGCGAGAGGAACGCATCGTCCACCGTGACGCCCGCGGGGCGGCCGGTGCGGAGCGCGTCCGCGATGTCGTCGTACTGGCGGTAGTGCCCCTCGAGGTAGGTGTTGTCGAGGCGCGGCGAGCGCGGCAGGTCGGCGTCGTGCATCTCGAGCTCGGCGTCGTTGCGCACGTCCGCCTGCGCGGGCACGCCCGACTCGGGCGCCGCGTGGAAGTAGGTGAGGGAGCCGGCCTCGATCACGGCGGATCCGCGCGTGCCCTGCACCTGCACCCGGGTGTCGAGACCCGGGTAGCCGGCGGTGGTCGCCTGCATGGTGGCGAGCGCGCCCGACGCGAAGCGGATCACGGCCACCGCGACGTCCTCCACCTCGATGCCGTCGTGCGCGAGCAGCGCCGTCTGCGCGTAGACCTCGACCGGGCGGCCGAGGTAGGAGACGAGCAGGTCGAGCGTGTGGACGCCCTGGTTCATGAGGGCGCCGCCGCCGTCGAGGTCCCAGGTACCGCGCCAGTGGCCGGAGTCGTAGAAGCCCTGGCTGCGCCACCACGGCGCGCTCGCGACCGCGGAAGTGAGGCGGCCGAGGCGGCCCGAGCGCACGGCCCGGTCGACCACGACGCTCGACGGGTTGAAGCGGTGCTGGCTGATGACCGTCGAGAGGATCCCCCGCCCGGCGGCCTCGCGCGCGAGCTCGGCGATGCGGCGACCGCGAGCCAGGTCGACGTCGAGCGGCTTCTCGATGACCACGTGGAGCCCCGCGGCGAGCGCCTCCTCGGCGAGGCCGATGTGCAGGCCGCTCGGGGTGCAGATCACGACGAGCTCGGCGGCGTCCTCGCGGATGAGGTCGCCGAGGCGCGCGAAGACCCGCGGGCGCTCCGCGTGCAGCTCGTCGACGACCACGTCCGCGAGCTCCTGGGCTGTCGCGTCGGTGACGTCGACGAGGGCCGCGACCCGGAAGTCGGGGTGCTCGGCGAGGACGCGCGCGTGGTGCGTGCCGATGACGCCGCAGCCGACGATCGCGACCCGGATGGGCTCGTGCACGGCGGCGGCGGGGGCGCCGTCGGCGACGGTCGACGGGGAGGCCGCGTCGGCGCGGGGCACGTCGTCGTCGGATCTGGCCTCCCGCACGAGCGCGGGGACGTCCGCCTCGGGCACCGCGGCCGCGGGCTCCGTCGAGGTGGCGGGGGCGTCGTCGAGCCGCCCGGGCGACGCCGTGCGCCCGCCCGGGAGCAGCTCGCGCACGGCGGCGTCGGCGAGGGCGACGGGGTCGTCGGTGATGTCGAGCGTGATGCCCTGCTCGTCGTCGCCGAGCGGCTCGAGCGTGCGCAGCTGCGACGCGAGGAGGCTCGACGGCATGAAGTGGCCCTCGCGGGAGCCCAGGCGCTCGGCGAGCAGGTCGTGGTCGCCGGCGAGGTGAACGAAGACGGCGTCGGGCGCGGCGGCGCGGAGGATGTCGCGGTAGTCCCGCTTCAGCGCGCTGCACGCGACGACGGGCCCGCCCTCGGGCCGACCGGCGAGCGCGCGGCCCACCTCCTCGAGCCAGGGGCGGCGGTCGTCGTCGTCGAGGGCGTGGCCCTCGGCCATCTTGCGGCGGTTCGACTCGGGGTGCAGGTCGTCGCCGTCGAGGAACGGGACGCCGGCGTCCTGCGCGAGGATCTCGCCCACGGTGGACTTCCCGGAGCCGGAGACCCCCATCACGATCACGGGCGGGAACGGGCGGACGGCGTCGATGCGGATCACTCCCTGCGGTTCGGTGAGGAACTCGTGCGGCGCACCCACTGTGGAGCGCCCGTCCATCCTACGAGACGCTCCCCGACGTCCCGCTGACGGTCGGGGGCCCGCGAGTAGCCTGAGCACGACTGTCGACAAGGAGGCATCAGATGTCAGATGACCAGCAGGGCACGGCCAACATCGGCGTGGTGGGACTCGCGGTGATGGGGTCGAACCTCGCCCGCAACCTCGCGAGCCGCGAGGGCAACACGGTCGCCGTGTACAACCGCACCACCCAGAAGACCACCGACCTCGTCGAGGAGCATCCCGAGGCCGGCTTCGTCGCCGCCACCACGATCGAGGAGTTCGCGGCGTCGCTCCAGCGGCCCCGTACCGCGATCATCATGGTCAAGGCCGGACGCGGCACCGACGCCGTCATCGAGCAGCTGACCGAGGCGTTCGAGGAGGGCGACATCATCGTCGACGGCGGCAACGCGCTGTTCACCGACACGATCCGCCGCGAGAAGGAGGTCCGCGCGAAGGGCCTCCACTTCGTCGGCGCCGGCATCTCCGGCGGCGAGGAGGGCGCGCTCAAGGGCCCGAGCATCATGCCCGGCGGCACGGCCGAGGCGTACGAGACGCTCGGCCCCATCCTCGAGTCGATCGCCGCGGTCGCGGAGGGGAAGCCCTGCGTGACCCACATCGGCACCGACGGCGCCGGCCACTTCGTGAAGATGATCCACAACGGCATCGAGTACGCCGACATGCAGCTCATCGCCGAGTCGTTCGACCTCCTCCGCCGCGTGGGCGGCCACGAGCCGGACGCCATCGCGGACGTGTTCGAGGAGTGGAACGGGGGCGACCTCGAGTCGTACCTCATCGAGATCACCGCCGAGGTGCTCCGCCAGACGGACGCGTCGACCGGGAAGCCGCTCGTCGACGTCATCGTCGACCAGGCCGGATCGAAGGGCACGGGCGTCTGGACGGTGCAGAACTCGGTGGGCCTCGGCGTGCCGGTCGGCGGGATCGCGGAGGCCGTGTTCGCGCGCGCCGTGTCCTCCAAGCCCGAGCAGCGGAAGGCCGTGCAGGCCACCATCACGAGCCGTCCGGATATCCAGTCCGGCGGCGACACCTTCGAGGACGACGTGCGCGCCGCGCTCTACGCGAGCAAGGTCGTCGCGTACGCGCAGGGCTTCGACGCGATCATCGCGGGCGCGAAGGAGTACGGCTGGGACATCGACAAGGGCAAGGTCGCGGAGATCTGGCGCGGCGGCTGCATCATCCGCGCGCAGTTCCTCAACCGCATCGTCGAGGCGTACGAGAAGGACTCGGGTCTCGCGACGCTGCTCGAGGACCCGTACTTCGCGAAGGCCGTCGCCGACGGCGAGCAGGCGTGGCGCCGGGTCGTCTCGGTCGCCGCGCTGTCCGGGATCCCGGTGCCCGGCTTCGCGTCGGCGCTCAGCTACTACGACTCGCTCGCCTCCGAGCGCCTGCCCGCCGCGCTCGTCCAGGGCCAGCGCGACTTCTTCGGCGCGCACACGTACCACCGCACCGACAGGGAGGGCACCTTCCACACGCTGTGGTCCGGCGACCGCTCCGAGGTCGAGGCGGAGGACACGCACTAGGCGCACCACCCCGTGACATGCACGAGCCCGCCGGTCGAGGACCGGCGGGCTCGCGCACGTCAGGGGACGCTCACCTGTGCCAGAAGGAGACGCCCGCGGCACCGCCCGGGTACTTGGCGTCGTACTTCGAGGTGTACTTGTAGATCAGGTTGACGTCCATGTCGTAGCAGAGGTCCGACCCCCCTTCCGCCCCCACCCGGGTGCTGAAGACCTCGCACGTCACCATGACGAAGGAGAGGCGGCCGCTCGACGTGGGGTAGGCCTGGTCGTAGTAGGCGCGCATGAAGTCGATCTTCTGGGAGCACGTCTCGTTGTTCTCGTCGTCCTTGTAGATCTTCGCCACCAGACCGGTGCCGTAGTTGCCGCCCTTCGCGGAGTTGAAGACCCCGCACACGCGGTAGTTGGGCTGTGCATTCGCGGCGGTCGCCGGGCCCATCACCGCACCCGTCACCCCCAGCCCGATCGTGAGCAGCGCGGCCGGCATCATCGCCGCCGCGCGCATGGCATTCCTCATCGCTCTCGTCCTTCCGTCCTCGTCGAGGGAGACCGCGGACCGTGCGCCGCGGTCGCCGGCAGCGTATGCGCGCCCCCGCCCTCCACGCGCGGATGCCTCACACGTGAGCACCCAGCGCGGCATCCGCTCGGCTGCGGGCCTCTGTCAGACTGGACGGGATGGACGACGACGAGCACCCGGAGCTGGCCGGCTACGAGCCGCACGGCCCGCGGAGCCTGCGCAGCAAGCGGACGCTGCTGGTGATGCGGGTCGTCGTCGTGGTCGGGATCGTGAGCCTGCTGCTCCCCGGCGCCGTCACCATGGTGCGCGTCGGCGCGAGCACGGCCGACATGGCGTGCGCCGACTTCGTGCAGTTCGAGCGGCCCGACTCCCCCTCGTACGAGGTGCGGTTCCAGCTGTTCGGCCCCGGCGTCGTGGGCTACGAGTGCTACACGAAGTACGCGTTCGGCGGCGACGAGCACATCGTCTCGCTCGGGGTCATCCCCTCGGGACGCGTCGCGCGCGAGGTCGTGGAGCGGAACTCGCGGGACTGATCCGGGAGCCGCCCGCGCGGGCGGCGCACCGGGGTCCGGCGCTGGATTCCTAGGCCGCGCCGTCGAACATGCTCGTGACGGATCCGTCGTCGAACACCTCGTGGATCGCGCGGGCCAGCAGCGGCGCGATGGGCAGCACCGTGAGCTTGTCCCAGCGCTTCTCCTGCGGGATCGGGAGCGAGTCCGTGACCACGACCGAGTCGATGTGCGGGCTGTTCAGGATCTGCGTGGCCGGGTCGGAGAAGACCGCGTGCGTGGCCGCGACCACGACGCCCGTGGCGCCGTTCTTCTTCAGCGCCTCGGCAGCCGAGACGATGGTGCGGCCGGTGTCGATGAGGTCGTCCACCAGGAGGCACACCCGGCCGGCGACGTCGCCGACGATCTCGTGCACGGTGACCTGGTTGTGCACCTTCGGGTCGCGGCGCTTGTGGATGATGGCGAGCGGGGCGCCGAGCTTGTCGCTCCAGATGTCGGCGACGCGCACGCGGCCCATGTCGGGCGACACGACCGTGAGGGTCTTGGAGTCGAGCACGGAGCGCATGTGCTCGAGGAGCACGGGCATCGCGAAGAGGTGGTCGACGGGGCCGTCGAAGAAGCCCTGGATCTGCGCGGCGTGCAGGTCGACCGACATGATGCGGTCGGCGCCCGCGGCCTTGAACAGGTCGGCGACGAGGCGGGCGGAGATGGGCTCGCGGCCGCGGCCCTTCTTGTCCTGACGCGCGTAGGGGTAGAAGGGCGCGACCACCGTGATGCGCTTGGCGGAGGCGCGCTTCATCGCATCCACCATGATGAGCTGCTCCATGAGCCACTCGTTGATGGGCGCCGTGTGCGACTGGATGACGAACGCGTCGCTGCCGCGCACGCTCTCGTCGTACCGGATGTAGAGCTCGCCGTTGGCGAAGGTCCGCGCGTCCGTGTGCACGAGGGTCGTCTCGAGCTCCTCCGCGATCTGCTCGGCGAGCTCGGGGTGGGCTCGACCGGTGACGATCACGAGCCGCTTCTCACCAGCAGTCTTGATTGCGGACACGGGACTCCGTTTCGTCAGTGCTGCTCGGTGTTCTCAGGCGTCGGACGCGTCGTCCTCCCGCCCGTCGGCGGCCTCGACGGCGGCCCGGGCCTCGGGGGTGCCCGGTCGCTTGGCCTCGGTCCAGCCGACCATGTTGCGTTGCGGCGCCACCGAGATGCCGAGTGCGCCGGGCGGGACGTCCTTGCGGATGACGGCACCGGCACCCGTGTAGGAGCCGGTACCGATCCTAACCGGTGCGACGAGGACGTTCCGCGAGCCGAGGTGCACGTGGTCGCCCACCTCCGTGTGGTGCTTGGCGTGCCCGTCGTAGTTGGCGAAGACCGCCCCCGCGCCGATGTTCGTGTGCGCGCCGATGGTCGCGTCGCCGACGTAGCTGAGGTGCGGGACCTTGCTGTGCTCGCCGATCTCGACGTTCTTCGTCTCGACGTACGCGCCGATCTTGCCGTCGTCGCCGAGGCGCGTGCCGGGGCGCAGGAAGGAGAACGGGCCGACCGTGGCGCGGGCGCCGATGACCGCGAGCTGCGCGTCCGTGCGGCGGACCACCGCGTCCTCCCCCACCTCGGTGTCGCGGAGCGTGGTGTCGGGGCCGACGGTGGCGCCCGTCGCGACCGTGGAGGCGCCTAGGATCTGCGTGCCCGGGAGGATCGTGACGTCGGCGGCGAGCGTCGCCTTCACGTCGATCCAGGTGGTGCGCGGGTCCTCGATGGTCGCGCCCGCGAGCTGCCAGCGGCGGATGATGCGCGCGTTCAGCTCGGTGGCCGCGGCCGTGAGCTGCACGCGGTCGTTGATGCCGGCGACGAGCCAGCTGTCGCGCACGGGCAGGGCCTCGATGGCGCCGCCCGCGCGGCGGATCACGTCGGCCGCGTCGGTGAGGTACTTCTCGTGCTGCGCGTTCTCGGTGCCGATGGCGCCAAGGGTCTGCCGGAGCGCCTCGGCGTCGAAGACGTAGACGCCGGCGTTGACCTCGTCGATGCGGAGCTGCTCGCCGGTCGCGTCCTTCTGCTCGACGATGGCCTCGAACGCGCCGTCCTGGCCGCGGATGATGCGGCCGTTGCCGGTCGGGTCCTGCAGGCGGGCGGTGAGGAGCGTGAGGTCGTTGCGCGCCTGGCGATGCGCGGAGACGAGCGAGCGCAGCGTCGCGGCGTCGAGCAGGGGCACGTCGCCGGACAGCACGACGACCTGGCCCGTGAAGCCGTCGGGCAGGGCGGTGATGCCCATCTCGACCGCGCGGCCGGTGCCGGGGATCTCGTCCTGGTCGACGACGAGGGCCTGGGGGGACAGCTCCCGCACGACCTCGACCACCTGGTCGCGCTCGTGGCGGACCACCGTGACGATGTGGCGCGCGCCCAGCTCCTCGGCCGTCGCGAGCACGTGGCCGACGAGCGGCAGGCCGGCGAGGCGGTGCAGGACCTTGGGGAGGCGCGAGCGCATGCGGGTGCCCTGGCCGGCCGCGAGGATCACGACGGCGATGGAGGGGCTGCGCGGCTCGCCGTCCACGTCGAGCTCGCCCGTCACGATGGGGATCTCGCGGGTCCTCGGCGTGCTGTCTGAGTCGGTCATGCGCTCTCCCTGATCTGCTCTGCGTCTGTCCGGCGCGGCCGGATGGCGTCGCTCCGCCCCCAGGATTCGAACCTGGACCTCACAGCTCCAAAGGCTGAAGTGCTGCCGTTACACCAAGGCGGACCGCTCACGGCCCGGCCGTGCGCAGGTCGAGTCTGCCAGACGGGGGTGATGCGGTCCGCCGGGTCGGAGACGGCGCGCGGGGGCGGACGCCGTGCCCGCGCGGCCCCGGGATGCGCTCGGCTCAGCCCTCGCGGGCGAGGCGCGCGGCCCGCGCGGCCCGGGCCTCCTCGAGGCGGGACCGCCGCGGCGGTCGGGCCGCGAGACGCTCGGCCACCGCGCGGATCCGCAGGTCCTCGGCGGACGTGGCGCGCTGGATGGCGGCCCGTGCGTCCTCCCCGTCGATCGCCCCCAGCGCCATGAGGGCCGACACGGCCGCCTCGGCGTCGGCGTCCTCCGCGGCCGAGCCGAGCGCCGCCACGGCCGGATCCGCATCCGGGCTCCCGATGCGCCCCAGGGCCTCCGCGGCCTGCGCGCGCACCACCGACCGCGCGTCCCCGAGGGCCACGACGAGCGTCGGCACGGCGGTTGATCCGAACGCCGCGAGGACGTCGGTGAGCGCGTTCCGCGCCTCCGCGTCCGCCGCCCCGAGGTGCGCGGCGACGAGCGGTACCGCGCGGGCGTCGCCGATCCGCGCGAGGGCCCAGCGCGCCTTCGCGGCGACGGCCTCGTCCGCGTCGTCGATGAGCGGCACGAGGTCGTCGACCGTCGACGGATGCGCGATCTTGCTCAGGACGTGCAGCGCCTGCGTGCGCACCCCGCTGCTCCGGTCGGCGCCGAGCGCCTGGCGCACGCCGGGGATCGCGGGCGCGCCGACGCGGGCCACGGCCCAGGTGAGGGTCTCGCGGACGAAGAAGTCGGGCTCGGCCCAGAGCCGCTCCAGCACCGCGCCGAGGGTCGCCTCGTCCGCCCGCTCCCCGAGGGCGAGCGCCGCCTCCTGCCGGACGTCGCGGTCGGGATCCGCGAGCGCGGCGACCAGCGCCGCGGGGGCGGTGGTCGGCTCGGTGGGGCGGGAGGGCTGGTCGGGGGATCCGCTCGGCGACATGGGCGACAGGATGGCAGCCGACGACGCGGGAGGAGCAGCCCCTCCCCCGCGGGTGCGCCGGCGGCGCGGGCGCGAGTGCCGGGACCGGCATGATGGGGGGATGCCCAGCCGCGACGAGGTCGACCGCATCGTCGACGCGTGGCGGCGCGAGCGGCCCGACCTCGACTTCTCCCCGCTCGAGGTGCTCTCGCGGGTCGGCCGGCTGTCGCGGCTGCTCGAGCGCGCACGGCGCTCCGCGTTCCAGGAGTCGGAGCTCGAGTCGTGGGAGTTCGACGTGCTGTCCGCGCTCCGGCGGGCGGGTGATCCCTACCAGCTGAGCCCGAAGGCGCTCCTGCAGCAGACGCTCGTCTCCTCCGGCACGATGACGAACCGGATCGACCGGCTCGTGGCGCGGGGGCTCGTGGAGCGGCGGACGGACCCGCACGACGGGCGCGGGATCCTCGTCGTCATGTCGGACGCGGGGCGCTCGCGGGTCGACACCGCGATCACGCGGCTCGTGGCCGAGGAGGCCGAGCTGCTGGAGACGATGGCGGCGGGCGACCGGGACGTGCTCGCGGGGCTGCTGCGGCAGCTCATCCTCGACTTCGACGACGACGGGGCCTGAGCGGCACCTCGTGGCGCGCGCTCAGGCGTGCGCGACGCAGCGGCGCGCGGCCGGGCGGATCTCCAGCCGGCCCGCCGGGATCGGCTCGCCGCAGACCTCGCAGCGGCCGTAGGCGCCCGCGTCGAGGCGGGCGACCGCGGCGTCGACGTCCGCGAGGCGCACGCGGGCCTCGCGGATCATCGCGTCGGACTGCGAGCGCGCGAACGCGAGGGTCGCGCCCTCGGGGTCGTGCTCGTCGTCGGAGTTGGCGTCCTGGCGCGCCTCGACGATGGCCGCCACATCGCGGTCGAGCTCGCGGATCAGCGCGAGCGTGTCGGCCCGCAGCGCGGCGAGGGCCGCGCGCGGATCCGGCGGTGCCGGCGCGGCGTCATCGGGCACCGGGCCCCTACGCGGCGACGAGGGCGTGCGCGTCCGCCATCAGCTCGACCGAGCGGAGGCGCTCGGGCGTGCGCTGCGAGGCGTGACCGACGATGACCTCGTCGACCCCGGCCTGCTCCGCGAACCGGTTCGCGTAGTCGGACACCTCGGCGCCCGTGCCGATGCCGGTGTAGGTCATCATGCTGGCGACGTGCGCGCCGACCGGGGCCTCGAGGAGGCGGTCGAGCTCGTCGTCGGTGAAGGTCTGCGTGGCCGGGATCTGGCCGCTCTGGCGGAGCAGCATCATCAGGCGCGCGCGTCGGACGGCGGCGAACTGGCGCTCGGCGTCGGCGCGGTCGTCGGCCGCGATGGCGTTGATGCCCGCGATCGCGTACGGCTCCTGGAGCTGCTCGGACGGGCGGAAGTCGCGGCGGTAGATGCGGATCGCCTCGAGGAGGGCGTCGGGAGCGAAGTGCGACGCGAAGGCGTACGGCAGGCCGAGGGCGGCGGCGAGCTGCGCGCCGAACAGCGAGGACCCGAGGATGTAGAGGGGCACGCGCGTGCCCGCGCCGGGCGTCGCGGAGACGCCGGGGACCTGGCTCTCGCCGGAGAGGAAGCCCTGCAGCTCGACGACGTCCTCGGGGAAGCGGTCGGACGATCCCGGGTCGCGGCGGAGGGCGCGGAAGGTGGCCTGGTCGCTGCCGGGGGCGCGGCCGAGGCCGAGGTCGATGCGGCCCGGGTGCAGCGTCTCGAGCGTTCCGAACTGCTCGGCGATGGCGAGCGGCGAGTGGTTCGGGAGCATGACGCCGCCGGAGCCGAGCCGGATGGTGGACGTCTGGCTCGCGACGTGGGCGATGAGCACGCTCGTCGCGCTCGACGCGATGGTGGCCATGTTGTGGTGCTCCGCGTACCAGACGCGGCGGTACCCGCTCCGCTCGGCCTGCTGGGCGAGGGCGACGGAGGCGGCGAAGCTGTCGCGGGCCGTCTCCCCGGGGGCGATGGGGGCGAGGTCGAGGATGGAGAGCGGGACGGTCATGCTCATCTCAACAGCGCGGGGGCCTCGACTGTTCCGAGCTCGTCGGGAGCGGGGACGGCGGGCGCGTCCGCGGGCGGCGTCGCCACCGCGCGCCGCTTCCGCCGCGCGGTCGACCACGCCGCGACGACGCCCGCGAGCAGCGCGCAGACGGCGGTCGCGAGGAGGATCCGCGTGCCCTCCCCCGGCCCGGCCGGCACGAGCGGCAGCAGGATCTGCACGGCGAGCACGAGCATCACCCCGGCGATCACGGTGTCCAGCACGCGCCACGCGGCCGGCCGCGCGAGCACGGGCGCGAAGACGCGCGCGGCGGTCGCGAGGAGCGCGAACCAGACGCAGCTGGCGACCATCGCGCCCGCGCCGAAGGCCCAGCGGCCGTCGCCGTGGCCGGCGGCGACGGATCCGACGAGGAGCACCGTGTCGAGGTACACGTGCGGGTTCAGCCAGGTGAGCGCCAGGCACGCGGCGACGACGGCGCCGAGCGAGCGGGGCGCGGAGGCCGCGATCGCCAGGCCCTGCGGCGCCGCGGCGCGGAGGACGGAGAGCGCCGCGTAGCCCGCGAGGAAGCAGGCGCCGAGGACCCGGATCACGACGATCGCGAGGGGCGCCGCCTCGATGAGCGCGCCGATCCCGCTCACCCCGAGGGCGATGAGGATCACGTCGGAGACCGCGCAGATGAGCACGACCGGCAGCAGGTGCTCGCGCCGGGTGCCCTGCCGGAGGAGGAACGCGTTCTGCGCGCCGATCGCGGCGATGAGCGAGAAGCCGAGCCCGAAGCCGGACAGCGCGTGCGCGAGGGGGTGCATGAGGACCACGGTAGGTGCGGGCCGCGCATCAGACCAGCTCATGTTCCTCAGGCACCGTTAGCATCGCTGATGATGGACATCCGCACCGAGCACCTGCGCACGCTGGCCGCCGTCATCGACACCGGCACGCTCGACGCGGCCGCCCGCGCGCTGCGGCTGACGCCCTCCGCGGTGAGCCAGCGGATCACGGCGCTCGAGCGCAGCGCCGGCCGCGTCCTCCTGCGCCGCACGCGCCCCGCGACCACCACGGAGGCGGGCGACGCCGTGCTCCGGCACGCGCGCCAGGTGCTGCTGCTCGAACGCGACCTCGACGGGCTGCTCGGCGTGGGCGGGTCGGACGCGCCCCGCGCCGGCACCGCGGCCGTGCCCGTGGTCGTCAACGGCGACTCGCTCGCCTCGTGGCTGCTGCCCGCGTTCGCGGCGCTCGCGACCGAGACCGGCCAGGCCGTGGAGGTGCTGCGCGAGGACGAGCACCACTCCCTCGACCTGCTGCGCGACGGATCCGCCATGGCCGCGGTCACGAGCGTGAAGGACCCCGTGCAGGGCTGCACCTCGGAGCGCCTCGGCCGGATGCGGTATCGCGCGCTCGCGACCCCGGCCTACGTCGCCGCGCACCTCCCCGACGGCCCGACGCCCGGCGCGCTGGCGGTCGCGCCGCTCGTCATGTTCGACCGCAAGGACGCGATGCAGGACCGCTGGCTCCGCGGCCGGCGCGCGCCCGCCGGCCAGCCGCGCCACTACGTGCCGTCGTCGGCGGAGTTCGTCACGGCCGTCACGCTCGGCATGGGCTGGGGCATGCTGCCGGACCTGCAGAGCGAGGAGCTCGTCGCGTCGGGTGCGCTCGTGCCGCTCGACGCGGGATCCCACGTGGACGTGGCGCTGCACTGGCAGCGGTGGAGCGTCGACTCCCCCGTGCTCGCCGACCTCACCCGGCACGTGCGGGCCGCGGCCGCGTCGCTCCGGTAGCGAGCGGGCGGCCGCGGGTCGTGCCGGCCGGGCGGGCGGGCGCCGGATCAGCGCCGGAGCGCCGCCCGGGCCAGCCGGTTGCCGAAGAGCTGCACCACCTGCACGAGCACGATGATGATCAGCACGGCCGCCCAGGTGACGACCGGTTCGAACTGCCGGTAGCCGTAGACGATCGCGAAGTCGCCGAGGCCGCCGCCGCCGACCGCGCCCGCGACCGCCGTCATGTCGACGATGCCCACGAAGACGAACGTGTAGCCGAGGATCAGCGGCCCGAGCGCCTCCGGGAGCAGCAGCGTGAAGATGATCCGCACGGGGCTCGCGCCCACCGACCGGGCCGCCTCGATCACGCCCGGCTGCACCGTGAGCAGGTTCTGCTCCACGATGCGGCTGATCGCGAACGACGCCCCGAGCGACAGCGTGAAGATCACGGCCGGCTGCCCGATGCCGCTGCCCGTGACGGCGCGGGCGAGGGGCTGGGCGGCGACCAGGAAGATCACGAACGGGATGGGGCGGAAGGTGTTGACGACCACGTTGAGCACCGCGAACACGGGCCGGTTGGCGAGCAGGCTGCCCGCGCGCGTGAGGTAGAGGCCGAGGCCCATGATGAGCCCGCCGAGGCCGCCGAACAGGAGCGTGAGCAGCACCATCGTGAGCGTCTCGACCGTGGAGCGGCCGAGCAGGGGCAGGAGCGGGGTGAGCGCGTCCATCTCAGACCACCTCCGTCACGGTGACGCCGGCCCGGTCGGCGGCGAGCACCTCGTCGATGCGCGGGGCGTCGCCCGTGAGCGCCAGGGTCAGGTTGCCGAAGGTGCGGCCCTGGACGTCGGTGATGCCGCCGTGCACGACCTCGAACGCGACGCCCGCCTCGGCGAGCGCGCGGAACACCTCGGTCTGGGTGGCGCCGCCGTCCGCGAAGGACAGCGTGACGAGGCGGCCGGGGTGCCGGTCGCGGAGCCGCGCCACCTCCTCCGGCTCGGGCACGCCCGCGACGACCGTGGAGACGAAGCGACGCGCGGCGTCGCTCGCGGGCCGGGAGAACACGTCGAAGACCTCGCCCTGCTCGATCACGCGGCCCGAGTCCATGACGGCCACGCGGTCGGCGATGGACTTGATGACCTCCATCTCGTGGGTGATCACCACGATCGTCACGCCGAGCTCCTCGTTGACGCGGCGGAGGAGCGCGAGCACCTCGCCGGTGGTCTCGGGATCGAGCGCGCTCGTGGCCTCGTCGGCCAGGAGGATCGCGGGGCTCGTCGCGAGCGCGCGGGCGATCCCGACGCGCTGCTTCTGGCCGCCGGAGAGCTCGTCGGTGCGCGCGTGCGCCTTGTCGGCGAGGCCGACGAAGTGCAGGAGGTCGCTGATCCGCCGCTGCTGCGCGTCGCGCGGCATGCCCGCGACCTGCAGCGGGTACGCGACGTTGCCCCAGACCGTCTTCGACGTGAAGAGGTTGAACTGCTGGAAGACCATGCCGATGCCGAGGCGCAGCTTCCGCAGCTCGCGCTCGGGTAGGTCCTGGATCTCGCGGCCGTCGACCGCGACCGTTCCGGACGTCGGCCGCTCGAGCGCGTTCACGAGCCGCACCAGCGTGCTCTTGCCCGCGCCGGAGTAGCCGATGATGCCGAACACCTCGCCGCGGCGGATGTCGAGGTCGACGTCCGCGAGGGCGGCGAGGCCCGGCTCGCCCTTCGCGCGCGGCGGGTAGGTCTTGCCGACGCCCCGCAGGGAGACGTGCGGGGCGTCCGTCATCGAGCCGCCTTCTGGTCGGCGACGGCCTTCTCGGTGGTGGTGAGGAGGTCCTGCAGCTCGGCCTGCGGGGTCTTCAGCGGCACCGCCGTGCCGCCCGAGTTCGCGACCAGGGCGTCGATCACCGCGGGGGTGTCCTCGAAGATCCGCGCGAGCTTGACGTACGTCTCGTTCGTCGCGTCGTCGGCCCGGCTGGCGAAGACGTTGACGTACGCGAGCGCCTTGGGGTCGCTGGGGTCGTCCTGGGCGAGGGCGTCGTCGGCGGTGAGGCCCGCGTCCGTGATGAAGTCGTTGTTGATGATGACGGCGTCGGCGTCCGGCAGCGAGGTGGCGGTGAGCGCGGCCTCGACCGTCTTGACGGTGACCTTCGAGGCGGCCTGGTCGACGTCGTCGAGCGTGGAGACGCTGGATCCGCCGCCCTTCAGCGTCAGCAGGCCCTCGCGCTGGAGCAGGAGGAGGCCGCGCGCGAGGTTGGACTCGTCGTTGGGGAGGATGACCGTGCCGCCCCGCGGGATCTCGTCGACCGAGCCGTGCTTCTGCGAGTACAGCCCGAGCGGGTAGATCGCGGTGGCGCCGACGGGCGTGAGGTCGTCGCCCGCGCCCTCGTTGTACTGCGCGAGGTAGACGAGGTGCTGGAACTGGTTGAGGTCGATCTCGCCCTCGGACAGCGCGGGGTTCAGCTGCGGGTACTCGGAGAAGTTCACGATCTCCACGTCGATGCCCTGCTCCTTCGCGGCGTCGACGAAGAGCGGCCACTGCGGGTCGCTCGCGCCGACGACGCCGATGCGGACGGCCTTGCCGCCGCCGGAGAAGGCGCCCGTCGCGAAGAGGACGGATCCGACGACCGCGAGGACCACGATGACGCCCACGATCGCGATGGCGAGCCGGTTGCGCCGCTTCGGGGCGTCGATCAGGGGTGCCGGGGTGGGCGATGCCGGGGTGGTCATGGGGTCCTCTCGGTGGTGCGCGGTGCGGGGCTGCGGGTGCCGGTGCTGTCCGGCGGGGGTGCGTGGTGCGGGTGCTGCTGCGGGCGTGCGGATGCGGGCGTGCGGATGCGGTCGGTCGGCGGCGTGCGGGAGCGCGGTCCCGCACGGGCGCGGGCCACGACGCCGCGGCGGCAGCGGACGACGCGCGCCTCGCGGGGAGCGGGGACGCCGCCCGTGGCCGGTCGCCGCGTCCCTGCAGCACCTCGACGGTAGGTCGCGGCGGCACGGGATGTCGAACCGGGCCGTAACACGGGGACACCGCGGAGGCCCGCGCGATGTGGCAGGGTCGGCCACGGAGGTGCCCATGCACGACGACGACGACGACGTCTCCGCGCTCCCCCTCGAGGAGCTGCGGCGCCGGGTCTACGCGCAGGGGGCCGACGAGCGCGACGAGCGGTGGATCCGGGCGGCCGCCGAGCTCGCCCGCCGCGAGCGCGCGTCCCGGCCCGTCGCGGCCGCGGACGCGGACGCGGACGCCGCAGCGGACGCGGACGCGGACGCCGCAGCGGACGCGGACGCCGACGGCGACGCCGGCGGGTCCGACGGCGCCCCGGACGCGGACGGATCCGACGCCGCCTCGCCCGCATCGCGCCGCCCCTCGCGTCGCGGCCTCGTCGGCGCGGCCGTCGCCCTGCTGGCGGTCGGCCTCCTCGCGGGCGGCGCGGTCCGCGCGGCCGTGAGCGCCGGATCCTCGGACGCGACGTCGGACGCCGGCTCCGGCGCGACCCCGGTCCCCGGCGCCGATGCGCCCCCGGCCGCCGCCGGATCCGCCGCCGCGTCCGCCAGCCCCGGCACCCCGGCGCTCCTCGGCCCCGACTCCACCTCCGACCAGCGCAGCCGCCCGGTCAGCGCGGTGTTCGACGGGCCGCAGGAGGACGCCGACCGCCCGCCGAAGGCCGTCCGCGCCGACGTCGACCCCACCTCCATCCGCGCGGTGCAGACGAGCGTCGGCCTGTACGCGGGGCTGTCGACCACGGGCGACCCCTGCCTCCTCGTCTTCCCGAGCGGCGGCGCGGGCGTCGTCACGTGCGCGTCGCCCGACCGCGTCGCGTCCGACGGCCTGCGCATCGCGTGGACGACCGAGTTCCCGTCCCGCAACCGGGACGGCTCGACGGGCATGATCACGGGCGACGTCGAGGCGGCGTGGGCGGGCGACGGCCTCATCACGCTGACGACGCCGGACCGCATCCTCGCGTACTGAGCGGACTCCGCGGCCGCCGCCGGCGATGTGGGAGGGTCGGCGCGGGAAGGGGAACGCGCATGCACCCACGCACGTCCGGCCACGACGACCGCGGGCTCCGCTCGATGACGACCGACGAGCTCCGGCGGGCCGTCTACGCGCAGGGGGCCGACGAGTCCGACGAGCGGTGGATCCGCGCGGCCGCCGAGCTCACGCGCCGCGAGCCCGCGTCGCGGGCCGCGGAGGACGCGGACGCGGACGGCGCCGACCCGGCGTCCGACGCCGCCGAGGCGGCTCCCCCGACCCGCTCCCGCCGCGCGCTCGCGTGGGCCGGCGGTGCGCTCGCCCTCGGGCTGCTCGCCGGCGCGGGCATCGCCACGGGCCTCGGCGGATCCGCGGCCCCCGGCGCCGACACCAGCGCGACGCCGTCCGCCGACGCGTCCGCGTCCGCTTCCGCGGAGGAGCCGCCCGATCCCGCGCGCGTCCGGTCGCTCCTCGGCAGCGACATCACGCGCACCTCCGGCGGCATCACGGTCGAGGAGATCCTCGCCCGCCCGCAGGAGCAGGCCGACCGGCCACCCCGGTCGCCGGGCGGCGACGTCGACCTCACCACCATCCGGGGCGTGCAGACGAGCGTGGGCCTCTACGTGGCGCGCACGATCTCCGGCGACGCATGCCTGCTCGTGTACCCGTGGAGCGCATCCCGTCCGGGCCCGGACAGCAGCCCCGGCTCCGGCGTCGCCTCGTGCGCCCCGCCCGCGCAGCTCGCGGTGTCGGGCCTCGAGGTCACGTGGATCGCGGACATGCCGGTGCGCCGGTTCGACGGCGGCGTGGGCATGCGCGGCGGCGGGCTCACCGCCGTCTGGGCCGCGGACGGCCGCCTGACCCTGAGCTCGCCCGACGTCCCGCTCGCGTACTGACCGGCGGGACGGATCGATCCCGCGGGACGGATCGGCCCGGCGTGACGGATGGTCCCGGCCGGCGGATCAGCCCTCGAGCAGCTCGCTGAGCTCCATCCAGCGCGACTCGAGCGCCTCGACGTCGGCCTCGATGGCGCGCACGCCCTCGTTCAGCTTGCCGAGCCCGTCGTAGTCGTCCGGATCGTGGGTCGCCATGGCGTCGAGCGCCTGGCGGCGTCGCACGTCGGCCTTCTCGAGCTTCCGCGTGATGCTCGCGAGCTCCTTCTGCGCGTTCCGCAGCTCCGCGCCCTGGAGGGACGACCCGCCGGATCCGCCGAGCGTCGCGGTGGCCTGGCCGCCGACCTCGTCGGGCCGGGCGATCGTCGACCGCTCGGCGTTCGCCGGCTGGCGGCGGAGCTCGAGGTACTGCTCCACGCCGCGCGGGAGGTGGCGGAGGCTGCCGTTCATCACCGCGTACTGCTGGTCGGTGACGCGCTCCAGCAGGTACCGGTCGTGGCTCACGACGAGGAGCGTGCCGGGGAAGGAGTCCAGCAGGTCCTCCATCGCCGCGAGCATGTCGGTGTCGAGGTCGTTGGTGGGCTCGTCGAGGATGAGAACGTTCGGCTCGTCGAGCACGATGAGGAGGAGCTGGAGGCGGCGCTTCTGGCCGCCCGACAGGTCCTTGACGGGCGTGGACAGCTGCGCGCTCGTGAAGCCGAGGCGCTCGAGCAGCTGGCCGGGCGTCATCTCCTTGCCGCCCGCGACGTACGTGGTGCGCTGGCGGCCGATGACGGTGGAGACGCGGTCCTCGAGCACGTCCTTCAGCTCGTCGAGCTGCTGCGTGAGCACGGCGACCTTGATGGTCTTGCCGCGCTTGACCCTGCCGGTCGTGGGCTGGAGCGTGCCCGCGACGAGCGACAGGAGCGTGGACTTGCCCGCGCCGTTCACGCCGAGGATGCCCGTGCGCTCGCCGGGTGCGATGCGCCACTCGACGTCCTTCAGGATCTGCTTGTCGCCGTAGCTGACGGACACGTCGAGCAGGTCGACCACGTCCTTGCCGAGCCGCTGCATCGCCATCGACGCGAGCGAGACGGTGTCGCGCGCGGGCGGCTCGTCGGCGATGAGGGCGTTGGCCGCCTCGATCCGGAACTTCGGCTTGGCCGTGCGCGCGGGCGCCCCGCGGCGCAGCCACGCGAGCTCCTTCTTCATCAGGTTCTGGCGCTTCGCCTCCGAGACGGCGGCGCTCCGGTCGCGCTCCACGCGCTGGAGGATGTACGCCGCGTAGCCGCCCTCGAACGGCTCGATGAGGCGGTCGTGGACCTCCCACGTGGCGTTCGCGACCTCGTCGAGGAACCACCGGTCGTGGGTCACGACGATGAGGCCGCCGGAGCTCGGCGCCCACCGGCGGCGGAGGTGGCCGGCGAGCCAGGCGATGCCCTCCACGTCGAGGTGGTTGGTGGGCTCGTCGAGGAAGAGGAGGTCGTGGTCGCCGATGAGGAGCTTCGCGAGCGCCACGCGGCGGCGCTGGCCGCCGGAGAGCTCGGCGACGTCGGCGTCCCACGGCACGTCGGACGCGAGGCCGTCGATCACGTCGCGGATGAGGGGGTTGCCCGCCCACTCGTGCTCGTCGATGCCGCCCACGATCGCCTGGCCCACGGTCTGGCCGTCGGGCAGCGTGTCGCTTTGGTCGAGCACGCCGACCGTGACGCCGCGGCGGCGCGTGACGCGGCCGCGGTCGGGCTCGAGGCGCCCGGCGAGGAGGGAGAGGAGGGTCGACTTGCCGTCGCCGTTGCGTCCGACGATGCCGATGCGGTCGCCCTCGTTCACCCCGATGGTCACGTCGTCGAAGATCACGCGCGTCGGGAACTCGAGGTGGAGCGCTTCGGCTCCCAGCAGATGGGCCACCGCACGAGCCTAGGTGACCCTCGCCCGGGGAATTCCCGCGAGCGGTCCGCCGTTGGCTCCCCTCGTGGCCCGGGAGGGCCGCGCGCTCGACGGGGAGCGGCCCGCCCGGCGGCTCGTCGCCGGGATCCGCCGACCGCGAGGAGCGCGCATGACCACCGACACCCGAGCCGTGACCGCCCGCCGCGAGCCGGTCGCCGGCCTCCTCGTCTACGCGCTCACGCTGCTCGTGCTCATCGCCTCGGGCGCCGCGCCCTCGCCCCTCTACCCGGTGTACCAGGAGGAGTGGGCGCTGCCGCCGGTGGTGCTGACGGCCGTCTTCGCGGTCTACGTGGCCGGCCTCCTCGCGACGCTGCTCACCGCCGGCCGCCTCTCGGACCACGTCGGCCGGCGCCCCGTGATCCTCGGGGCCCTCGCCGTCTCCACGGTCGCGATGCTCGTGTTCGCCTTCGCGCACGACGGGCTCGCGCTCGTGGTCGCCCGCATCCTCCAGGGCCTCGCGATCGGCCTCGCCACGGGCGCGCTCGGCGCCGGCATGATCGACCACCAGCCGTCCCGCCGCTCGGGCCTCGCCGCGTTCCTCAACGGCGTCGTCCCGCCGGCCGCGCTCACGGTCGGCGCGCTCGGCAGCGGCTTCCTCGTGGCCTACGGCCCCGCGCCCGAGGAGACGGTCTTCGTGGTGCTCGCGGCGCTCATGGTGGCGGCCGGGATCGCCGTCGCGTGCGTGCCCGAGCGCCAGCCGCGTCGGGCCGGGGCTCTCCGGTCGCTGATCCCGTCGGTCGCGGTGCCGCGCGCCGCCCGCTCGGTCTTCACCGCGGTCGTCGGCGGCATGATCGCGAGCTGGGCGCTCGGCGGCATGTTCCTGGCCTTCATCGGATCCGTGCTCGGCGACACCTTCGGCCTCCACAGCGCGGCGCTCACGGGCGCGGCCATCGCGCTCTTCACGGGCACGGGCGCGATCACCGGCATCGTGATCCGCACGCGCGACGCCCGGCGCAGCCTCGTCGTCGGCGTGGTCGCGCTCGTGCTCGGGCCGGTCGGCCTCGTCGCCGCCATCTGGACCGCGTCGCTCCCCCTCTTCGCGGTCGCCGCGGTCGTGGGCGGCGTGGGCTTCGGCGCCGGCTTCCAGGCGGGCCTCCGGCTGGTGCTCGCCGAGGCGCCGGTCGCCGAGCGCGCGAGCCTGCTCTCCTCGGTCTACGTCGCGAGCTACCTCGCGTTCGGCGTCCCGAGCGTGGTCGCGGGGGTGTTCGTGCAGGCCGACGGCCTGCCGATCGTCCTCACCGTCTACGGCGCGTTCGTCGCCGCGAGCGCCCTGGTCGCGCTCGTGCTGCAGCTCGTCGGCCGCCGCACGCGCCGGGCCGAGCGGATCGCCGACGCGCTCGACGCCGCCGCCGTCTCCTGATCGCTACCGCGCGCGGGGGCGCGCGGGGCGCGGATCGGGGTGCGCCCTGTCGTCCTGCCGGGGTCGCGGGCGGGACGGTCCGGGGTAGCATCGGGGCGCCGAGCGGCCCGCTGCACCTCCTCCGCCGCTCGCCCCTCCGGTCGGGATCCCGTCCGGCCGCGCCCGAACCGAAGGAAGACCCCCGTGGCATTCATCGTCGTCCTGCTCGTCCTCTGGCTGATCCTCACCGTCGTCGGCTTCGCCATCAAGGGCCTCGTCTGGCTCGGGATCATCGGCATCATCCTCGTCGTGGGCACCATCGTTCTCGGTGCCCTCCGTCGCCGCTACAACGCGGCCAAGACGCCCAAGCCGTAGGGGTCGCGGGGCGGCGGGGCCGCGCGGGCGACGGGCTATCCTCGACTCGGACCGCGGTACCGCTCTGGCGCCGCGCCGTCCGCAGGGTGCCCGCCGGCCGCTCCTGTCCGCACGCGCAGCACATCCCGGAGAACCCATGACGCGAACGCCCCCGCACGCCCGCGCCCCGCACGTCGACGGCCGGCAGCGTCGGGCGTCGCTCCTCGTGTTCCTCGCGGCCCTCATCGGCATCGGCGTGGTCAGCGCGCTCTGGGCGGTCACGATGCCGCTCGGCGCGAGCCCGGACGAGCCCGCGCACCTCAATAAGGCGGCGTCGGTCGTGCGCGGCCAGTACCTCGGGGACGTCACCGACGATCCGCAGGTGCGCATCGTCCAGGTGCCCGCCGGCGTCGCGTACTCGGACCCCGCCTCGTGCGCCCGGCACCAGCCGGACACCACGGCCGACTGCGCGCCCGGGTACCCGCCTGGGGACGCGGCCGACGAGATCGTCACCACCCAGACGAGCGCCGGCCTCTACGACCCCCTCTACTACCTGCTCGTCGGCTGGCCGACCCTGATCTGGGGCGGCACCACCACGGGCGTGTTCGGCATGCGCCTGGTCAGCGCGCTCCTCTGCACGCTGCTCTCGGCCGCCGCCATCGCGTACCTCGCCCGGCTGCCGCGCCCCGTCCTCCCCGTCATGGCCGCGTTCGCGGGGCTCACTCCCACGGCGTTCTCGCTGTTCGGCGCCGTGAACCCGAACGGGTTCGAGGTCGCGGCCACGATGGCGTTCGCCGCCGCGTACGTCAGCGGGCTCGTCCGCGGGGGCCCGGTGAGCTGGCGCACCGCCGCGTTCCTCGCGGTGACCGGCGGCGTGCTCGTGCACGCGCGCGGCCTGTCGCCCATGTGGCTCGGCCTGGTCGTGGTCGCGGGCGCCTGCCTCGTCGGCTGGATCCGGTTCTGGGCCTACCTCCGCCGGCCGCAGGTGCTCGCCGCCGTCGGGGTCGTCGCCGCGTCCACCGGGCTCGCGCTGGCGTGGATCCTCAACACGGGCTCGCTCGCGGCCGTCGGCGTCTACGAGGGGGCCGGCATGAGCTTCCAGAAGGGCTTCACGATCATGCTCGAGCGCACCTTCGACTACGCCCGCGACATGGTGGGCGACTTCGGCTGGCTCGACACCGCGATCCCGTCGTACGCGGTGTTCGCCTACTTCGTGGGCTGCGGCGTGCTGGTGGCCGTGGCGATGATGGTCCCCGCGCCGCCCGGCGGACGTCGCGCGGTCCTGGTCGGCCTCGTCGGCTTCCTCATCCTGCCCGCGCTCGTGCAGGCGTCGTCGGTGACGACGTCCGGATTCGTGTGGCAGGGCCGGTACAACCTGCCGGCGTACGTGGTGCTGATCCTGATCGCGGCCGTCGTCGCGGCGCCCGCCTACGACCGGGTGACCGCCCTCGTGCGCCGCCGGATCCTCGTGCTGGTCGCCGTGGTGCACGGCCTCGCCGCGTTCGTCGCCCTGATGACGTTCCTGCGCCGCAACTCGGTCGGCCTCAGCGCCTCGTGGGCCGATCTGCTGTTCCGCCCGCGCTGGTCGCCGCCGGTCGTGGGGGTGGAGCCGTGGATCGTCGCGATGGCCGTCGCCTCCGTCGTCGTCGGCGCCGCGGTGCTGCTCGCCGTGGTGGCTGCCGGACGCGGAGCGCCTGCCGAATCGCCGGGCCGCCATGCCGCGACCACGGGCACGGTGGCGGCCGCGGCCGCGGCCCACCCGGCCGTCGTGCCCGGATCGCGCCCCGGCGGCGCGGGCGATGCCGGCGAGCCCGATGCCGGCGAGCCGTCCGCGGCGTCGCCGCGTGCCACCCGGCCCGGCGCCGACGGGTCGTCCCCCGCGTGAGCACCGGCATCCCGGGCCGCATCGCGCGCTTCCGCGCCGGCCGCCTCTACGGGCCCTTCGTCTACCTCGCCGTGGGCGGGGTGGCGTTCGTCGTCGACCTCGGCCTGCTCATCGTCTGCCGCGACGTGCTCGGCTGGCCCCTCAGCGGCGCCAGCGCCACCTCGTTCTGGGCGGGTCTGCTCGTCAGCTATGTGATGCAGCGCTTCCTGACGTTCCGCCACCAGCGCTCGGACTGGCACAGCCTCTGGAAGTACGCGGTGCTCGTGGCCGTGAACTCGCTCGCGACCGTGCTCATCATCGAGCTGTTCGACCGCATCGGCGCCGGCTACATCGTGGGCAAGTTCGTCTCCACGGCGCTGACGACGCTGTGGAACTACGCCGCCTACCGGTTCTGGGTGTTCGCGGACCGGTCGGCGGGGGCGCCGGTCGCCTCGGATGCCGAGACCCCCGGAGCCGACGGCGACGCCGCGCCGGGCGCGCGCCCCGCGGAGCCGACGGCGGGCTGATCCCGGGACGCCGCGGCCTCGGCCGCGTCGCGCGCCGCCCGCGCTTCGCTCTCCAGGTCGTGCAGCCGGAGGTCGGTCATCGCGCTCTCCTCCGCGAGGCGGCGCACCTTGTCCTCCAGGTCGGTGAGCTCGGCGCTGAACTGCACGCACACCAGGAAGATCACGACGATGCTCGCGAAGAACGCGAGGTTGAGCGGCTCCTGCACGCCCAGGAACGCGGCGAGGCCCGAGAGCAGCGGCGGGAAGACGCTGATCACCAGCGCGACCACGCCGGCCACCAGCCACCACACGGCGTGACGCTCGCGGAGTCGGCGGCGGCGGAGGCGCTCGATGACGACGCCCACGGCGAGCAGCGCCGCGACGAGGGTGAAGACGTAGCTGGTGGGGTTCACGCGGTGACCGCCTTGATGGATCGGTTGATCGGACGGATGAGGGCGATCACGAGCGCCATGCCGGCGCGCGCCAGGTAGATGGCGGCCTTCGCCGGGTTGTGCGACGCGACGCCGCCGGCGCGGGGCCGCATCGACACGGGCACCTGCTCGATGGTGAGGCCGTGGCGGGCCGCGATGACGAGCGACTCGACCGTGTCGCCGAGGTACTCGGCCGGGTAGTTCTCGGCGAAGAGCGCGATGGCGCGCGGGCCGGAGCCGCGGTAGCCCGAGGTCGTGTCGGTGAGGGGCGTGCGCGCGATGCGGCTGAGCGTGAAGCTGAGGAACCTCATCGCCCACTTGCGCGGGCCGGAGACCTCGTAGTCGCCCTCGCCCGCGAAGCGCGCGCCGATGACGACGTCCTTGCGCTGGAGGGCCTCGAGCAGCTGCGGGACGCTCTCCGGGTTGTGCTGCCCGTCGGAGTCGATCTGGATCACGTTGTCGAAGCCGTGCCGCTGCGCGTAGCGGAAGCCCGCGCGCATCGCGCCGCCGACGCCGAGGTTGAACGGGAGCTCCAGGACGCGGGCGCCGGCCGCGTGCGCGACCTCGACCGTGCGGTCCTTCGAGCCGTCGCTGACGACGAGGCACGCGATGCCGGGCAGGGTCCCGAGGACCTCCCGCACGACCGCGCCGACCGCCTCCTCCTCGTTGAACGCGGGCATGACGATGAGGGTCGTGCTCAGGCTGGCGGGCATGCCACGAGGGTAGCAACAGGTCGCGCGGCGCCCGCACGGGATCGCCGGGCCGGCCGGCCGAGCGACGCCACCCGGGCTAACGCGGGCGCTCGAGCGACACCACCCGGCTGCAGGCCGCGGCCACCTCGGGATCGTGGGTGACGATCACGACGGCGGTCCCCCGGCGGCGCATCCCGTCGAGCAGGTCGAGCACACGCGCGCGGTTCGCCGGATCCAGAGAACCGGTCGGCTCGTCGGCCAGCACGAGGGCCCGCGGCCGGAGCGCCAGCCGCGCCAGCGCCAGGCGCTGCTGCTCGCCGCCGGACAGCTCGTAGACGCGATCGCGGGCGTGGTCGGCGAGCCCCACCGAGGCCAGGGCCTCCTCGCGCCGGTCGGCTCGCGACCGCCGCGTGCCTCCCGTCCACGCCTGGGCGACGCGCAGGTTGCCCTCCGCGGTCTCCTCGTCCAGGAGCGCGAAGCTCTGGAACAGGTACCCGATCCGCTCCGCAAGCAGACGACGCGCACCCCGGGATCCCGGACGCGGGGCGGGCCGGTCGAAGAGCCGCAGGTCGCCGGACGTCGGGCGGTCGAGGAGCCCGATCATGTTCAGCGCCGTGGACTTCCCGCACCCGCTCCGACCCGTCAGGGCCACCATCTCGCCCGCCTCGACGCGCAGCGACAGCCCGCGCACCACCTGTCGTCCGCGGAACGAGCGGGTGACGTCGGTGAGCTCGCAGACCACCGTGCCGGGAGCCGCGGGGATGACGTGCGTGGATCCGGTCTCGTGCATCAGAAGGCTCCCTTGAGGATGTCGACGGTGCGGCGTCGCTCGAGGCGCACCGCCCACGCCGCGGAGACGACCAGCTCGATGGCGAGCACGGCCGCCGTGGTGATCAGGACCCCGCCGACGCCCGCGTCCGCGCTGCTCCCGTCCGCCGCCGTCGCGGTGCCGAGGCCCGCGTAGCCCGACGCGTGCGCGGCGAGCGCGGCACCGAACTGGACCGCCCAGATGGCGCCGAGAACGCCGAGGGGCTCCGCGTAGCGCCGCACGAGCCCGTGGCCGAACATCCGGCGGATCACGATCCGGCGGGAGGACCGCTCGAACATCAGGCCGACGCTCTGCAGGGTCAGCACGAGGACGCCCACGAGCGGGAGCGCACCCACGAGGGCGAGGAGCCGCAGCTCGTCGTCGAGGCGCTGCACCTCCGCCGCCTGGTGGTCGTCGAGGGTGGTCAGGTGGGTGAGGTTGTCATCCAGATGGAGGCGCCGGAGCGTCGTGGCGAGCTCGGCCAGCGTGGCGTCGGTGGAGCCGCCGTCGAGACGGACCTTGAGGGCATCGCCGATCCCGCCGCTCATCATGTTCGCGCGGTCGAACCCGACGCTGCCCGCCCGGGTCATGACCTGCACGACGGGGTCCGTCACGTTCCCGCCGTCATCCGCCCCCACCGACGGGTCGAAGGCGAAGAGGCGCTGGCCGGGCTGTGTCCAGATGATCCGCACCTGCTGCCTCGACGTGTCGAGCCCCCCGTCGCGATGGAAGAGGGATCGGTCCGCCTGCCCCATGCCGCGCCGCGCGTCCTGGAAGGTGCGCCGCAGATCGTCCTCCCGTCCGCGCATCGTCGCCGGGACGAGCACGGTCCAGTCCGCGTCCTCCTCGTCGACGACCACGGGCTCCCCGTCCTCGCCGAGGACCGGGAAAGCCGTCAGGTAGGCGGGGTTGACGACGAGGGAGGCGGGATGCGTCGATCCGCCGCGCGACCCGCCATCCGGACCCGGGCCATCAGGGGCCCGCAGCCCCGACGCGTCGACGTACAGCGCGCCACGCGCATCGAGCTCGTCGTAGAGGTCGTACGCCTCGTTCGCGAGGCGGCCCAGGTCCGACCCGCCCCCGGTCTCGCCGTCGTCGCCGATCGCCTGCGGATGGAACACGGCGTAGCCCGAGGCGCGGCTCCAGCTGCCGACCAGCTCCTGCTGGTGCCGGATGACCTGGACCTGCGATGCCGTGGTGGCGCCCGTGATCACGAGCGCGACGGTCGCGGCGGCCTTGAGCGTCGTGCTGGTCCAGAAGAGCGCTCGCGTGTCCTTCCGGTCCTTCAGGGCGTCCGCGATGCGCAGCCGTCGGATCGTGACGCAGGTGAGGGACGAGGCGACGAGGAGCGCGCCGAGGAGCCGGGCGACCGCGCCGCCGACGACGACCGCCAGCGCGACGGTGCTCCCGGGCACGAGGGCCGTGGCCGCCACCGCGACCGCTCCGGCGCTGCCCACGGTGAGGAGCAGGAGCCGGCCCGTGATGAGGAACCACACCTCGAACGTGCCGCGGCCGTGCAGCCGGAGCACGCCCGTGCGCCGGGCCTGCGCGAGCTGGCGGTAGAGGATGAGGATGACGACGAACAGGAACAGGATGACGACGACGGCGGTCACCGGCTCGACTCCGCCCGTGCTCGATCCTCCGCCGCTGTGCGGCGTCGCCAGGAGGTCGGCCGTGAGGGCCGCCTGGGGAGCGCGCTCGTCCACGAGCGCGGCGACGCGCTCCAGGAATGCGCGGCAGTCCTCCCGGGACCGGCACTCCATGCGGTACGCGCCGTCGGGCAGCAGGGTGTCGAATGCGGTGCGCAGGGGCCGGATGAGGAACCGGTCGTCCTCGCCGAGGTCCGCGATGGTGCCGACGGCCGAGGGGTCGCCGACCGCTGCCGTGGCGACGGAGCCGGTGCTGCCCCGGGACTCCTCCGGCGTGAGGAAGCGGCCCGTCGACAGCGGGAAGGCGCTCGGGAGCTGCGATCCGTCGGCGAGGAGCACGTAGAGCGTCGTCTTCTCCTGCGCGCCGTCGACGCCCTCCGCCTGGCGGATGACCGAGACGCCGGTCTCCTGGGCGGCGGTGGCGAAGGCGTCCGCGACGATGCCCGGATCCGTCGTCTCGGGCAGGACCGGGACGACGAACGGCGAGCCCCACCCCGCCGCGACCGCGTCGCGCGCCGCGCGGTCCCGCATGTCGGCGTCGACGGCGGCGGATCCCGCGACGACGAACGTGAGCACCACGCAGAGGACGACGAGGAGCCTCGAGATCATCGGGCTGTGGGGGAGGACGATCCGCTCCGCCGCACGAGGTGCCCTCCGGTCGGGTCGGCGAGCGCCGATGACCGGAACCTAGGACACCGGGTCGGCGCCGCGCGCGTCTGTCCACATGCCCACCCGCACGCGGCTCAGCCCAGCGACGCCACCCACTCGCTCGTGCCGTCGTCGAAGGCCTGCTGCTTCCAGATGGGGACGCGCTGCTTGACCTCGTCCACCAGGAGGCCGCACGCGGCGAACGCGTCAGCGCGGTGCGCGGAGGAGACGGCGCAGGTGAGCGCGACGTCGCCGATGCCGAGGCGGCCGATGCGGTGCTCGACGGCGATGCGCACGTCGGGGTACCGGGCCGAGACGTCGAGCGCGACCTGCTGGATCGCCTGGCGGGCGGCCGGATGCGCGGAGTAGTCGAGCCAGAGGACGCCGCGGCCGTCGTCGTGGTCGCGCACGACGCCCTCGAAGGTCACGACGGCGCCGGCGTCGTCGGCCCGGACGGCGTCGGCGCAGTCCTCGACGCGGATCGCGCCGCCGGCGATGCGGGCGAAGAGCACGCGGTCGGCGGTCACGAGGCGGCTCCCGCGTCCACAGACGCGGCGGCGGGTCGCGTGTCGGCGTCCGCGTCCGTCGCCGGGTGCACGGAACCCCGGATCTGCGCGAGCACGTGGTCGAGGATCCCGTCGAGCAGCCCCAGCCCGTCGCGCACACCACCGGGCGAGCCGGGCAGGTTCATCACGAACGCGCCGCCCGCGACGCCCGCGTGCCCGCGGGTGAGTACGGCCGTCGGCGTGTGGGCCGTGCCGACGCGGCGGGCCTCCTCCATGATCCCGGGGAGCTCGAGGTCGAGGAGCGGCCGCGTCGCCTCGGGCGTGCGGTCGGTGGGCGTGACGCCGGTGCCGCCGGTGGTGAGGATCACGCGCGCGTCGCCCGCCACCGCCTCGGCGAGCGCGGACGCCACCCCGGGTCCGTCCGCGCGCACGAGCGGACCGACGACCTCGAAGCCGCGCTCGGCGAGCCAGGCGGCGATGACGGGTCCGGTGCGGTCCTCGTACTCCCCTGCGGCAGCACGGGTGGAGGCGACGATCACGACCGCCCGGCCGCGCGGATCCGCGGCGCTCACGCCCGCTCCCAATCGCCGGACTTGCCGCCCTGCTTCTCGCGCACGAGCACGTCGGTGATGACGGCCCGCGCGTCGACGGCCTTGAGCATGTCGTAGAGCGTGAGCGCGGCGACCGAGGCGGCGGTGAGCGCCTCCATCTCCACGCCCGTGACGCCCGTGGTGCTCACCGACGCGACCACCGTGAGCCGGTCGTCGGCCCCCGTGATGTCGATCTCGATCCGGCCGATCGGCAGCGGGTGGCAGAGCGGGATGAGGCTCGAGGTCTGCTTGGCCGCCATGATGCCCGCGATGCGGGCCGTGCCGACCGCCTCGCCCTTGGGGAGGTCGCCGGAGATCACCGCCGCGACCACCTCGGGCCGCGTGACGAGCACGGCCTGGGCGACGGCGCGGCGCTTCGTGACGGCCTTGTCGGTCACGTCGACCATGTGGGCGGATCCGTCCTGCCGCAGGTGGGTGAGGGACGGCGTGGCGGCCGGCGTGGCGGGATCAGTCATCGATGCTCCAGACGGTGACGGGGTCGCCGGCCTCGAGCCGGGCGACGTCCGCAGGGATGTGGACGAGGTGGGTGGCGGTCGCGTACGCGTGCAGCAGGTGCGATCCGGGCCCGCCGACCGCGACGACGCGTCCGTCGGCGTCGAGGCGCCCGCGCCGCACCTGGTGCTTGCCGGCGGGCGAGTCGAGCGGCTCCGCCAGCGGCAGCTCGCGGGACGGGCGGTCGGGATGCGCGTGGCCGGCGATCCGCCTCAGCACCGGACGGAGGAACAGCTCGAAGGAGACGAGCGCGCTGACGGGGTTGCCGGGGAAGGCGACCACGGTTATCCGCGCGCCGCCGACCTCGGCCGTGCCGAGGCCCTGCGGCCCGCCCGGCTGGACCGCGACGGAGGCGAACTCGACGCCGCCGCCCTCGAGCACGTCGCGCACGACCTCGTAGGCGCCGGCGCTGACGCCGCCCGTCGTGATCAGGAGGTCGACGCCGGTCGCGGCGTCGCGGAGGGCGTCGCGGACCCGGTCGGGGTCGTCGGACGCGACCCGCAGCGGACGGACCGCGGCGCCGGCGTCCTGCAGGGCCGCGGCGAGCGCGATCGAGTTGGCGTCGTGGATCTGCCCGGGCGCGAGCTCCTCGCCGGGGCCGCGCAGCTCGAGACCGGTGGAGAGGAGGAGCACGACGGGGCGGCGGCGGACCGCGACGCTCGCCACGCCCGCGGACGCGAGGACTCCGAGGTGCGCGGGCAGGAGGCGCGTGCCGGCCGCGACGAGGACGCCGCCCGCGGCGAGGTCGCTGCCCTGCGCGCGGACGAACGCGCCCGGATCCACGGGTGCGGTGAAGGAGACGGTCGCGTCCGCGGCGCCCTCGTCGACGAAGCGGTCGGGCGTCGCGGCCTCGATGGGCACGACCGCGTCCGCACCGGGCGGGACGGGCGCGCCGGTCATGCAGGGGGCCGCGGTGCCGGGCGCCAGCGGCTCGGGCGCGACGCCCGCGGGGATGCGCGGGGCGATGCGGAGCGTCGCCGGACGCGCGTCGGTCGCGCCCGCGAGGTCGGCCGCGCGCACCGCGTAGCCGTCCATCTGCGAGTTGCGGAACGGCGGCAGGTCGAGGGGGCTGGCCACGTCGCGGGCGAGGACGCGGCCGACGTGGCGGTGCGGATCCGCCGAGAGCGCCTCGGCGGAGACCGGCAGCTCCTCGGGCGGCAGCTCGGCGAACGGCGCGAGGAGGGCCTCGACGGCGGATCGGTGCTCGTCGACCGTGCGGCGTCGTCGGTCCGCGGGGCGGTCGGGGGTCATGAGCCCATCATCCCCCGGGGCGGCGGCGCTCGCCGTGCAGATGATCGCCGTGGTGGCGGCGGGGACGGGGCTGCTCGTCGCCGCTGTGCGCTCGGCGGCCGGTCGCCGGCGCTGAGCTGCGGCCCCGCATGGGTCCGCCGCTCCTCCCCAGGCGCCGGCCGTACGCGCGTGTCCGGGTCCCGAAGCCGCCCCTGCCGCCCGCCGCCCGGCCGTCCTAGGGTCGGACCATGACCATCGCCGCCCGCGGGCAGAACCTCGTCGACCTCCACACCGCACCCGAGCTCCTCCGGGTGGTGAACGTGTGGGACGCCATCTCGGCCGCCGCCATCGGCTCGCTGCCCGAGACGAAGGCGCTCGCCACCGCGAGCCACTCCATCGCCGCCACCTTCGGGTACGAGGACGGCGAGAGGATCCCGCTCGACCTCCACCTCGACATGATCGGCCGCATCGTCGCCGCCGTCGAGCAGCCCGTCTCCGCCGACCTCGAGTCGGGCTACGGCGATGCGGGCGAGACCGTGCGCCGGGCCGTCGGCGTGGGCGTCGTCGGCGCCAACCTGGAGGACGGCATGCGCCCCCTCGCCGACTCGATCCGCGCGGTCGAGGCCGCCGTCGCCGCCGCGCAGGCCGAGGGCGTCCCGTTCGCGCTCAACGCCCGCACCGACGCCTACGTGCTGGGCGGGGACCGCGACCGGTCCGACATCCTGGCCGACGCCGTCGAGCGCAGCCGCGCGTACCTGGCCGCCGGCGCCACGTCGATCTTCGTGCCCGGCCCGCTCACCGAGGACGAGGTGCGCACGCTCGTGGACGCGCTCGGCCCGCAGCGCCTCACGGTCATCGGCGTCCCCGGATCCCTCTCCCCCGCCCGCTTCGAGGAGTTGGGCGTCGCCCGCATCTCCTACGGGCCGTGGACCCAGCGGGTCGCGCTCACGGCACTGCAGGACACGGCGAAGGACCTGTACGCGGGTGGCGCGCTGCCCGAGGGGACGCGCCCGCTCAACTGAGCGGGTCACGTCCGCGTCGAGCGGGGCGCGGCGGATGCGGTCGAGCCCGCGTCCACCGCGCCCTGGTTGACTGGCCACCCACCCGAAGGAGCACGACGTGACCGACACCCCCGCCGCGGCGCCCGCCGCATCCGCCCCCCGCGCCGAGATCGGCGTCATCGGCGGCTCCGGCCTCTACGCGCTGCTCGACCCCGCCACGAGCGAGTCCCACCGCATCGAGACGCCGTTCGGCCCCACCTCGAGCGAGGTGACCGTGGGCGAGCTGGCCGGGCGGCGCGTCGCGTTCCTCACGCGGCACGGCGCGGACCACTCGGTCGCGCCGCACCTCATCGACTACCGGGCGAACGTGTGGGCGCTCGCGTCGCTCGGCGTCACGGCCATCGTGTCGTCGTCCGCGGTGGGCGGCGTCTCGCCGGACTACCCGCCGGGATCGCT
Organism: Clavibacter sp. CT19; assembly: GCF_027858075.1. Taxonomy (NCBI): domain Bacteria; kingdom Bacillati; phylum Actinomycetota; class Actinomycetes; order Micrococcales; family Microbacteriaceae; genus Clavibacter; species Clavibacter sp. CT19. Next base: position 147,763 of record NZ_JAQHYR010000002.1, read on the forward strand.
CGTGCTCACGGACCAGCTGCTCGACCGCACGTGGGGCCGACCCGACACCTTCTTCGACCAGGGCGTCGTGCAGCACCTCTCCGCGGCGGATCCCTTCGACCCCGAGCTGCACGGCCTCGCCGCCGCCGCGCTCGTGGAGTTGGAGGGCGGCGACCGCGCGGATCCCGCGGGGCCGCTCCGTACCTCCGGCACGGTCGTCGTGATCCAGGGGCCGCGCTTCTCCACCCGCGCCGAGTCGCTGTGGTTCCGCCAGGCGGGCGCGCACATCGTCAACATGACGCAGTACCCGGAGGTCGTGCTCGCGTCCGAGCTCAACATCGGCACGGTCAACCTGTCGTTCGTCACCGACGCCGATGCGGGCCTCGCGCCCCTCCCCGGCGAGCAGGGCGACGCCGTCACCGCCGAGCTGGTGTTCGCCCGGCTCCGGGAGGCGCAGCCGCGCATCGTGCGGGCGATCGAGGCGGTCATCCGCGCGATCCCGGCCGACTACCGCGGCCGGCCGCTCATCGACCGGGACGCGGTGGCGTCCGTGCTCGCGCGACCCGTCACCGGCACGGCGGGCTCGGCAGGCACGACCGACGCGGACGGGGCGCGCTCGTGAGCGACGGGATCCTCCTCGTCACGGGCGGCGCCGGGTTCATCGGCGGCACGGTCGTGGCGGCCGCGCTGGCCGAGGGGCGCCGCGTGCGCATCCTCGACTCGCTGCGGGCGGACGTGCACGGCGGCACCCCCGAGATCGACCCGCGGGCGGAGCTCGTGCACGGCGACGTCACGGATCCGGACCAGGTGGCCCGCGCGCTCGACGGCGTCGACGCCGTGTGCCACCAGGCCGCCAAGGTCGGCCTCGGCGTCGACTTCCTCGACGCCCCCGACTACGTGCACACGAACGACGGCGGCACCGCCGTGCTGCTCGCCGCCATGACGCGCGCCGGCATCGACCGGCTCGTGCTCGCGAGCTCCATGGTGGTCTACGGCGAGGGCGCCTACGCGGGCGCAGACGGCCCGGTGCGCCCGCCCGCGCGCCGCGTCGCCGACCTCGACGCGGGGATGTTCGATCCGGTCGATCCCGCCACGGGCGAGCCGCTCGTCCCCGCGCTGATCGGCGAGGACGTGCCGCTGGATCCGCGCAACGTCTACGCCACCACGAAGCTCGCGCAGGAGAACCTCGCCAGCTCCTGGACCCGCGCCACGGGCGGTCGCGCGGCCGCCCTCCGGTACCACAACGTGTACGGGCCGGGCATGCCGCAGAACACCCCCTACGCGGGCGTCGCGTCGCTGTTCCGCTCGGCGCTCGCGCGCGGCGAGGCGCCCCGCGTCTTCGAGGACGGCCGGCAGCGCCGCGACTTCGTGCACGTGCGCGACGTCGCCGGCGCGAACCTCGCCGCCCTCGCCTGGACCGCGGATCGCGAGGCCGGGTCCTTCCGCGCCTTCAACGTGGGCAGCGGCACCGTGCACACCATCGGCGAGATGGCGGAGGCGCTCGCGCGGGAGGCGGGCGGATCCGCGCCCGTCACCACGGGCGAGTACCGGCTCGGCGACGTGCGGCACATCACGGCCTCCTCCGAGCGGCTCCGCACGGAGCTGGGATGGGCGCCGCAGGTGGGCTTCGAGGAGGGCATGCGGGAGTTCGCGAGGGCGCCCCTGCGGACCGCGGTCGGCTGAGCGCCGGCCCACCGCGCGTGCAAGGGCGGGCCGGGAAGGCCGCGCGTGGCGGGCGTGTCGCGCGACTGGGGCGTGCCGCTCTCCGCGGCCGCCGCGGCAGCCGCGGCGTCTGCGGGCGAGGCGGCTCAGGCGCCTGCGGGCGAGGCGGCTCGGGCGTCGTCCCCGGGTGCCGATCGGCGGGGCATCACGGTACCCCCGGCGGACGAGACCACCGGCGCGCGCCCGCGAGACTGGTCGCATGACCCCCGCTGCATCCCGCCGCGCCGCCATGCGCTGCGGCATCGCCCTGACCGTGAGCGCCGCGACGCTCGCCCTCACCGCGTGCTCCGACATCACCGACGACCTGGCCGACATCTACGCCATCACCTACGAGGTGACCACGACGGGGGCGGCGGACGGCGGGCTCGCGGATGTCTCCTACGCGGAGGCGGCCCGCCGCGGTCACCCGTCGATCGTGAAGGAGGTCGGCACCGTGTCCTTCTCCCCCGGCGACGACTCGGCGAGCTCGATCTGGTCGGCCGAGACGGTCGTCACCGCGGAGGACTGGGCCTTCGTCCAGGCGACTCCGCGGGACGGCGAGGCGCTGACCTGCCGGATCCTCGTCGACGGCGTGAAGGAGATCGCCTCCTCGACGGCCGCGGCGGGCCAGCCCGTGACGTGCCAGGTGCCCACCGCGCCGTTCAGCTGACCCGCGCCGGTCGCGCCGGGCCCGCCGCTCAGTACTTCGCGGACTGCCCGCCGTCGATCGGCAGCACGGCCGCGTTCACGTACGCGGCGTCCGAGGACAGCAGGAACGCGACGACCGACGCGATCTCCTCCGCCTCGCCGTAGCGCTTCGTCGGGTTGCCCTGGATGAACTGCTCGGCGGCGCCGCGCGGGTCGTCGGCGCTGATCTGCTTCATCGACGCCTCGACCATCGGCGTCCAGATGGCCCCGGGCGCGATCGCGTTGACGCGGATGCCGAACTCGCCGTACTCGACGGCGGAGTTGCGGGTGAGGCCCACGACGCCGTGCTTCGCCGCCGCATAGCCGGACTGGTTGCCGACGCCGCGGATCCCGCCGACGCTCGCGGTGTTCACGACCATGCCGGAGCCCTGCGCGCGCATCACGGCGAGCACCTTCTCGAGGCCGAGGAACACGCCGCGGAGGTTGATGGCGACGACCTTGTCGAACTCGGCGGCCGTGAAGTCCTCGGTGAGGTTCTGGCGGCCCTCGATGCCGGCGTTGTTGAAGAAGCCGTCGATGCGGCCGAAGCGCTCGATGGTCTGCTGCACGTAGGCGTCGACGTCGGACTCCTGCGACACGTCGGCGATGACGGTGAGGACCTCGGCGTCGGGCGCGGCGGCGGTGACGGCCTCGACGGTGGCGGCGAGGCCCTGCTCGGAGATGTCGACGAGGGCGAGGCGGGCGCCCTCGGAGGCGAGGCGGACGGCGGCGGCGCGGCCGAGGCCGGATCCGCCTCCCGTGATGAGGACGACCTGGTCGGCGAAGCGGGTGGTGGTCATGGGGTCTCCTGACGAGTCGGGGACGGCGGCCCGCGTCTCGTGGGCGGAGCCACTGGTCCATGCGATCGCATGGACATACCTACCGTAGGTCGGGATCCTGGGCACCGCCTCCGCGCACCGCCCGCCGCTCGGGCGCCCGCCGCTCCATCCCCCACCGCACCGCGACGAAGACGATGCCGGCGAGCACGATGTGCACGAGCACCAGCGCGATCGCGTCGGGCTCGGCGAACGCGACGTCCCAGCCCGACGACGCCCAGGCCATGCCGCCCAGCAGCACCCGGGTGACCGTGAGCTGCGTCCAGTGGAACGCCATCGCGATGAGGAGCGCGCCCTCCACCGGGATCCGCCGTGCGGCGATGAGCGCGAGCCCGAACAGCCCGAGCTGGAGCACGTACACGACCGCGTCGTTCCCGGCGGGAATCGGCGTGAAGGCGCCGGTGTCCGACCCCGCGAGCGTCCGCACGATCCAGCGGCCGGACTCGATCACGACGCCGGTGGCGGGGAAGAGGGCGGTGGTCACGAGGGTGGCGACGACGAGGCCGGTGCCGTCGCGGAGGTTCGTCCACATGTACCCGCGGAGGGCGAGCTCCTCCGGGATCGCCTCGTAGAGCGCGAGCACGAGGCCGTTGAGGAGGAGGAAGCCGACGAACGCGGCGGCGTCGATGCCGTCGACGCGGATCCAGCCGAGGAGGCCGGCCGGGACCCAGACGACCGCGCCCGTCACCGCGCCCACCCCGACGCCCAGCGCGATCGGCCGCCCGATCCGCCGCGAGAGGCCGAGGGACGCGAGGCTCCGGCGATCGAGCCGCCGGCGCAGGAGCACCACGGCGGGCACGACGAGCGCGGACATCAGCACGGCCTGCAGGACGATCCTGGCGAGCAGGCCGGCGCCGGTCGCCTGCTCCACCACGTCCGTGATGCCGATTGCCAGGCCGAGACCCACGCCGAGCACGACCCAGGCGAGGAGCGCGACCGCGACGGCGCGGATCCACGACTGCGGGCGGCGCGTCTGCGCGTCGAGGCGCGGATCCGGCGCGAGGGCGGCCGGGTCGTCCCGGTCGGCCGATGCGTTCGGGCTGGAGGCGGAGGGGCGGGCGGATGCGGGCACGGAACTCGTCTCGTCGGCGGATCGTGGGCGGCGGGCGTCCTCACCCATGCTGGCCGCAGGGTCCCCGGCGCGCGACCCCGACGGCGGCCTGGCCCGCTTCTGGGGCGCGGGATCAGGCCGCAGACGCCCCCGCTTGGCCGCCGGCCGACGTCGCCGCCTCCGGCTCCGTCGCCGCCTCCGGCTCCGTCGCCGGCTCCGGCTCCGGCTCCGGCTCCGGCTCCGGCTCCGTGAAGTCGAACACCAGCACCCCGTGCGGATCCGGCGCCAGCAGCCGCCCCACGAACCCCTTGAAGGCGGCGTGCTGCACATCGATGCGCGCCGGATCCGCGATGAGCGGCTCCCCGAGGTAGAGGTTGCGGTCGCCCTCCGAGGAGAAGGTCAGCACGAAGCCGAGCTCGAAGCCGCGACCGACGCCCTCGGGGCTCGACTGCCGACCGGCGTGAAGCGAGCGGATGTACGGGCCGGACCCGTCGGGGTGCGGCGAGTCGGCGAGCGCGCGGAAGCGGCGCTCCACGTCGTCGCGGTCGGCGGGCGTCGCGTCGTCCCGGAGCCGGAACAGCACGACGTGGTGCACGAGGCCGGGGACGTGGTCGCGGGCGGTGAGCTGGGCGTCGGTGAGGGCGGGGCGGGCGTCGGTGGTCATGTCCGGATCATGGCCCGATCCGGCCGGGTCGGCGCGGAGGCCGCCGACTGACCCGGATGGGGCCTCGCCACGGCGGGACCACCGCCGTACCGTGGGCGGTACCCGCACGACCGCACGGCCGCACGGACGCACGGCCGCGGCGTCCGGGCCCGCGACGAGGAGGCCGCATGTCCGACCCGCTCGACGGCCTCGACCCCGACGCCGCCCTCGCCCGGCGCCTCCGCGACGATCCCGATGCCGCGCGCCGTCTCGAGGGGCTGCGACGCACCGCCTACGGCCGCGACGGATCCACCGCGCCGCTCGTCGAGGTCCCCGCCGACCTCCGCGCGCGCACGGGGTACGACGAGGCCGAGCTGCCGGCGCCGCTCGTCGCGCTGCTCGCGGCGGAGGCACGGCTCGTCGACGAGGGCGCGGCGCTGCTCGCGGCGGAGCGGCCCGCGGTCACGGCAGCGGACGCGGACGCGGCTTCCACGCCAGCGGCTCTCGACGACGACCGCACAGCGGACGCCCCCGTCGCCGCGCCCGCCCGCCGCCGGGCGCTCCGACCCGGTCCGCTCGCGGTTCTCGCGGCCGGCGTCCTCGTGCTCGCCGGGCTCGGCGTCGCCTCCGCCGCAGGCCTCCTCGACGTCGGCCGCACCACCGCCTCGCCGCCGCCCTCGAGCGGCGGCTCCACCGCCACCGCGACCGCCACCCCGCGCGGCCAGGCGATGGGCACGCCCGACGGCCGACGCGGATCCGTCGTCCCCGACTTCACGGCCGATCCACCCGTCCCGGTCCCGCAGACCGATGCCGAGCTGGCCGAGAGCCTGCAGGTGCGCGCCGATCAGGCCTGGCGCCTCGTGCTCGACCAGGAGCCCGACGCGGTGCGGCCCGACGTGCAGACGGAGCGCGTGGTCGACGAGGAGGACCACATCGACCAGCAGATCGCCTGCCTGCGGGACGCGGGCGTCACGGCGTCCAGGGTCGGAGACGACAGCTACGAGCTGACCGACGCGGATCCGGTCGCCGTCTACGTCTGCCAGGTCCGCTTCCCCCAGCGGGAGGCCGGCCCGCGATCCGACGCCGAGCTGGCCTACATCCACGACTACTACCTCTCCTACCTGATCCCCTGCTACGCCGCGGAGGGGAGGCCCTACACCGGCGAGGTCCCCGCGGTCGAGGACTTCATCGCCGCCGTGCGCGCCGAGCGACCTTGGACCCCATTCCCGCGCGCCATGGACGAGCGGATCGCCGAAGCGTGCCCGGTGCTCCCGGCGGCCTACCGGTGACGGCGGCGGCCGCGACCGCCGCGGTCGGGGAGACCGGTGACCCCCGCGCGCGCCGCCCCGCCGCCGCCGCACTCACGGAGGTCCGATCCCCCCGCGGTTAGGGTGGATCCCGTGCGCGCGACCCCCGGACCCGGCCCCCGCGCCACCGGTCCGCGATGACGGACCGGCACAGCCCCTTCACCCCCGACGACGACGGCGCCTCGCCCTTCGACCGGCCCGCGCGCTCCTCGCGTCCGCGACGCGAGCGGATCCGCGACCGACGTGCCCGCGACGCCGAGGCGGGAGCCGGCCCGGCGACCGGCCCGGCGACCGCGACCCTCACGGCCCCGCCCCCGCCCGCCGCGCACGACCACCCCCACGACCACGACACCCCGCGCCCGTCCCCCACCGGGATCCGCACCGGCCTCGTCACGGGCCTCGCCCTCGTCCTCCTGCTGCTCGCCCTCCGCGCCGCCTCCCCCGCGCTCGGCGACAGCGTGCTCCCCGACCGCCTCCAGGACCTCGTCACGCTCTCGGTCAGCGTCATCGTGGAGTCGCTGCCGTTCGTGATCCTCGGCATCGTCCTGTCGATCGTCGTGCAGGTGTGGGTGCCGCCCGGCGTCATCGAGCGCCGCCTGCCGCGGAACCCCTTCGCGCGCCGCGCCTGCATCTCGTTCCTCGGCATGGCGCTGCCGGTCTGCGAGTGCGGCAACGTGCCGCTCGCGCGCGGCCTGGTGGTGCGCGGCTTCACGGTGCCGGAGTCGATCACGTTCCTGCTGGCCGCGCCGATCCTCAACCCGATCACCATCATCACGACGCACGCGGCCTTCGGCTGGGACGGCTGGATCCTCGTGGCCCGCCTCGTCGGCGGCTTCCTCATCGCGAACGTGGTCGGCTGGCTGTTCAGCCTCCACCCCGAGCCCGACCGGCTCCTCACCGACGAGTTCCGCGCCGAGTGCGCGCTGCCGGACCCGCACGCGCACGGCGGCGCCCGCGTCCGGAAGTCGATCTCGCTGTTCGGCCGCGAGGCGACCACGATCATGCCGGCGCTCGTCATCGGCTCCCTGCTGGCCGGCCTCATCCAGGTCGCGGTGCCGCGCGAGGTCCTCGTCACGCTCGGTGGCAGCCCGATCCTCTCGGTGCTCGCGCTGATGCTCCTGGCCTTCGTCGTCTCCGTCTGCTCCAACGTCGACGCGTTCTTCGTGCTCTCGTTCGGATCCGTGTTCCTCCCGGGCGGCATCGTCGCCTTCCTGGTGTTCGGCCCCGTCATCGACGTGAAGATGCTCGCGCTCATGCGCACCACCTACTCGACCCGCACGCTCGTGATGATCACCTCGGTCGTCGCGCTGATCAGCCTCGCGCTGGGATGGGGAGTCAATGCCATCGCCTGACGACCGGACCGACGGACACCCGATGCCCGCCGACGCGAGCGCCGCGGACACCCGCACCGCCGACCGCGCGGCCCCCGCCCTCCGCCGCGCCCGCCGCCGCCGTGCCGCGGGCGGCCGCGCCTCCTCCACCGTGGGCCTCGTGCTCCTCGCCGCGTGCATCGTCTCGACGCTGTGGCTCACGATCACCGGGCAGCTCGGCCTCTACATCCACCCGCGCTACTTCGTCTTCACGGCGATCATGGCGGTCATCGGCCTCGTCGCCACCGTCGCCGGGTTCGCGCTCCGCCCCGCCGAGGCGGCCGACGACCACGATCACGCGCACGACCACGACGGCGGCGGATCCGCGTCGCCCGCCGCCCGCCGCACCCTCCGCGCCCGCGCCTCCCGCGTCGCCGTCGCGACCGTCGTCACGATCACGGTCGTCGCCGTCCTCGTGCTCCCGCCGCGCACGCTCACCCAGAGCACGGTGACGCAGCGTGCCCTCAACTCGAGCACGGTCTCCTCCGACGCCGCGCCCGACCAGGAGCTCCTCGGCACGAGCGACTTCTCCACGCTCGGCGTCAAGGACTGGTCGCAGCTCCTCGCGCAGACCACGGACCCCACCTTCTTCACCTCGAAGTCCGTCGACATCACGGGCTTCGTCAGCGCCGACCCCGACGACCCGGAGGACGTCTTCTACGTGACCCGCTTCGTCGTCACCTGCTGCGCGGTCGACGCGCAGCCCGTCGGCGTGCCCGTCTACCAGCCCGGCTGGAAGTCGACGCTCCAGACCGACGAGTGGGTGGAGGTGAAGGGCCCCTTCGCCTCGAACCCGAGCGCGAAGAGCCGGCAGCCGCTGGCCGTGATGCCGCAGGGCGTGACGAAGGTCGACCAGCCCGCCGACCCCTACGTCTACTGAGCCGTCCGTGACCGACGCCGCCCGATCCCCGCGCGCCTTCCGCCGGGCGTTCACCGCCGTGATCCTCGTGCTCGTGCTCATCGCCGGCGGCCTGCTCGCGGTCGCCGGCAGCCAGGGGCCGCGGCTCGTGCGCACCGACGTGGATCCGCTCGCCGTCGTGCAGCAGTCGCGCCAGCGGCTCGTGCTCGCGGCGAACCGGCCGGTGGCGCCGCTCGACGCGTCCCGCGTGCGGATGGAGCCGGGCGCCGACTTCACCGTGGACACGCAGGCCGACCGCATCATCCTCGACTTCACGCGCCCGCTGGCGTACGACGCCGACTACACGGTGTCGATCGACGGCGTCCAGGGCGTCGGCGGCGGCCCCGCGTCGGACCTCGCGACGTCGTTCCGCACGGGCGACCCCGGCATGTACGTGCTCGTCCGCGGTGGCGAGCAGCAGGCCGACCGCATCCTCCGCCAGGACGTCGCCGGGAGCGGCGAGGGCACGAGCGACGTGGTGTTCCAGGCCACGAAGATCCAGGAGTACGCGGTCGTCGGGAAGTCGCTCGTGGTCGCGACGCTCCAGGACGACGGCACGAACGGGCTCGTCATCGCGGCGCTGGACGGATCCGGCCAGGCCGACCTCCCCCTGCCCGGCCGCGGCGCCCTCGACGACCTGCACGCGGAGGACGCGGGCACCACGGTCGGCTTCCGCTTCACGAGCGCGGACGGCGGGCCCTACGACGACACCCTCATGGTCGACGACGTGGGCGCCGGTGCCGCCCCCGCTGCCGTGACGGGCCTCGACGGACGGGAGCTCAGCGTGCAGGCGTGGGGCTTCGTGCCCGGCCGCCCGCAGCTCGTGGCGCACGGGCAGGACGGCGACCTGTACCTCGTGACGGTCGACGGATCCACGCCCATCGTGCCGCTCGGCCGCCACGGCACGCTCGGCCCGTTCTCGGCGGACGGCACGCGGCTCGCGGTCACGGATCCGGGTTCGACGACCGAGATCGACCTCCGCACGGCGCAGCAGACGCGGCTGCCCACCGAGACCGGCGGCGCCGACCTGCAGTACGACGGCGCGATCTCGTTCGTGCCCGGCGACGACGCCGCGGTGCTCCGCGTGCGCACGTCCCTCGACGCCGGGACCGGCACCGCCACGCAGCGGCTCGTGGTCGTGCGCGACGGGAAGGCGAGCGACGTGTACGTGCCCGCGGATCCCCGGACCCGCATCACGGGCCTGAAGGTGACGCCCAACGGCCGCTTCGCGCTGCTCGAGACCGTGCCGGATCCGGCCCGCGGCGCGAGCGACGACTACCCGCGGAACCCGCGCGACTCGACCGTGACCACGCTCTTCGTCGAGCTCGCCACCGGCACGGTGACCCGCAGCGTGGCGGGCTTCGCGGTCACGATCGGCTGATCCCGCGCGGACCGTCGGAGGATGGACCCATGACGCATCCTCCCGTGACCGACATCGCCGCCGAGCTCCGCGAGGTGACCGCCCACTGGACGCCCCGGGTCGTGGGGCGGGTGAACGACCAGTACGTGAAGGTCGCGAAGCTGCTCGGCGAGCTGACGTGGCACGCGCACGACGCCGAGGACGAGATGTTCCTGGTCGTGTCGGGCCGACTCCGCATCCAGCTGCCCGACGACCGGGAGGTCGTGCTCGGACCCGGCCAGTTCCACGTCGTGCCGCGGGGCGTGCGGCACAACCCGGTCGCCGACGAGGAGGTGGAGATCGTCCTGATCGAGACGGTCACCACGGCGCACACCGGCGAAGTGGTCGTCCCGGGCACGGTTCCGGTGGAGCGCCAGGTCGGCGACTTCCGCTGACGCGAGGTCGCGGGATCCGCCCCCGCACGCACGACGGCCCCGGCTCCCGATGAGGGAGACGAGGCCGTCGATGCGTTCTGCTGTGATCGCAGGTGGTGCGTCCCGGCGGAGCCGGGTGGGTGCTACTTGGTGTTGACGGTGATCTTGGCGATGCCGACGACGAGCTTGTCGGTGACGGCGTCGGTCTTGAAGGTGCTGTTCAGCAGCGATGCGGCGTCGGGGCTGATCTTGACCGTGGTGCCCTCGAGGACGGCCTTGTCGCCCTCCATCGCGAGGGGCTTCAGGGTCGTGCCGTCGAGGTTGAAGATGTAGACGTCCTTCATGACCTCGCCGTCGCCGACCTGGACCGAGCCGGTGAGGCGGCTGGTGCCGGGGTCGATGACGAAGTCGGTGAGCTTCACGACGGTCGAGCCGGCGGTGAGGCTGATGCCGGAGCCGGAGTGGTCGATCTCGCCCTGGACGTAGGGGCGGTAGGACTGCTGCGGGTCGAAGTACTTCACGTTGCCGCCGGTGATGGGGAACGCGAGAGTGCCGGTGGCGCCGTCGAGGGTCGCGGTGCCGATGACGCCGGGGGTCAGGCCCAGGGTCGTGAGGGCGCCAGTGAAGCCGGAGTCGAGCGTGACCTTGGTGTCGACGCCGGTGAGCTTCGGGATCGTGGCGAGAGCGGTCGGGTTCGCCTCGGTCGTCGCGGTCGCGGCGGGCTTCGACGAGGACGAGGAGGACGAACCGGAGTCGGAGGGGGTCGAGCAGGCCGCGAGGCCGACGACGAGGAAGCCGGCGGTGGCGAGGCCGAAGACGGACTTGGTGAGGTTGCGCATGATGATTCCTTCGCTGTGTGGGCTGGGATCCACCCGGTTCCCCCGGGCGACACAGGGACTTCGGCGCCGCGGCGGATCGGGTTGGGGCGGGTTCTCCATTCCCAGGTTCTGGCCAGGTTCGCGGGGCGCTCCCCCGGGATCACGGGGAACCGCTGCCCCCGTCGCCGATGCGGGGATTGACTTCCGACTGTCGGCGACATATCGTCGATGCATCGCGACAGCACGCCGCGATCCCCACGCATCCCGACCGGAAGGAGCGCGACATGCGCACCCACGACCAGAACCCGCACCACGACCACCACGACCACGACCGCGACGGCGTCCCCGCCGACCGCCACGAGCCCCGCAGGCAGCACCACCGCGGCGGACGCCCGCGCATCATGCCGGGCCACCCGCTCGCGCGCGGCTTCCGCCCCGGCGACGGCCCCGGCTTCCCGGGGTTCCCGGGCATCCCGGGCATGGGCGGCTTCGGCGGCCCCGGATTCGGCGGTCCCGGATTCGGCCCGGGCCGCGGACGCGGCGGACGGGGACGCGCCCGCCGTGGCGACGTCCGCCTCGCGATCCTCTCCCTCCTCGCCGACGCGCCCTCGAACGGCTACGGCCTCATCACCGGCATCGCCGCGAAGACCGAGGGCGCGTGGCGGCCGAGCCCCGGATCCGTCTACCCGACGCTCCAGCAGCTCGTCGACGAGGACCTCATCGTCGCCGACGAGACCGGGGCCAAGAGCGTCTACTCCCTCACCGACCAGGGCCGCGCCCACGTCGAGGAGCACCAGGCCGAGATCGACGCGGCTTGGGCCGCCACCACCGACAGGTCCGAGGGCGAGGACGCGTTCCAGACGAGCCTCATGAAGCTCATGGGCGTCGTGAAGCCGCTGATGCACGACGCGACCGACGCCCAGCGCCAGGCCGCGGCGGCGAAGCTCGACGAGACGCGGCGCGCCCTGTACGCGATCCTCGCGGACTGACCCGGGCGCACGCTCCCCGCACGACGACGGCCCCCGCATCAGCGGGGGCCGTCGTCGTGCGTCGGGGCGGATCAGCGGATCGCTGCGCCGGTGTCGAGGTCGTCGCCGGCCTCCAGGTCGGGCCCGTCGGACTGGGTGATGTCGATGCCGAGCCCGCCGTCGGCGTCCTCGTCGTCGAGCGCGGTCGCGTCCTCGTCGTCGAGCGGGACGACGCGCTCGGCGTCGATGGCCTCCTGCGCCTCGCGGGCGTCGGTGCCGACGAGCTCCTCCTCGTCGATGCCGGTGTCGTCCAGGTCGCGGTCGGCGGGGTCGCGCGGGTTCTCGATGTCGCTCACGGTGCTCTCCTCTGCTGGTCGATGCGGCGCGGTGGCGCCGTGCCTCGACGCTACGCGCCCTCGCTCCGCGCGTGCTGGCCCGGTGCGTCCCGGGAGCGCCGCACGGGGACCCGGATCACCCCGCGTTGACGGTGATCCGGTGCCAGCCGGTCGCGCCGTCGGGGGCGGGCGGCACCTCGTCGGCGGTCTGCGTGGCGCCCGTCGTGTCGGTGGCGCGCACCTCCACGCTGTGGGATCCGCTCGCCGCGTCCCACGCGTACGACCACTGCCGCCACGTGTCCGCGCCCACGCCGTCGCCGAGCGTCGCCTCGACCCAGTCGCCCTCGTCGACGCGCACCTCCACCTTCTGGATGCCGGTGTGCTGCGCCCAGGCCATGCCGGCGATCGCCGTGCGGCCGGCGTCGACGCGCGCGCCGGAGCGCGGGGTGTCGATGCGCGAGCCGGTCTTGATCGGGCCGCGCTCGGTCCAGCCGCGCGTCGACCAGTACGCGACGTCCTCGGCGAACGTCGTCACCTTGAGCTCGGTCACCCACTTCGTGGCGGAGACGTAGCCGTAGAGGCCGGGCACCACCATCCGCACGGGGAAGCCGTGCTCCTGCGGCAGCGGCTCGCCGTTCATGCCGACCGCGAGGATCGACGCGCGGTCGGGATCCGTGAGCGCCTCGAGCGGCGTGCTCGCGGTCCAGCCGTCCTGGCTCGTGGACAGCACCATGTCGGCGCCCGCGGTGGGCCGGGCACGCTCGAGCAGGAGGCGGATGGGGTAGCCGAGCCAGAGCGCGTTGCCGATGAGGTTCCCGCCGACCTCGTTCGAGACGCAGGTGAGGGTCGTCACGTGCTCCTCGAGCGGGAGGGCGAGCAGCTCGGCGAACGTGATCTCGACCTCCTGCTCGACCATGCCCGTGATCCGCAGCGTCCAGGAGGAGGCGTCGACCGACGGCACCTGCAGCGCGGTGTCGATGCGGTAGAAGTCGGCGGCGGGCGTGACGAAGGGGGCGAGGCCGGGCACGCCGAGCTCGGCGGTCGCGGGGATCGCGGCGGCGGGAGTCGTCGCGCGCGGCAGCACGAGGGTGCGGCGGAAGTCGTCCACGCGGGCGGAGGCGGCGTTGATGCCGCGGGCCACGGATCCGGCGACCACGGACGCGGCGCCGGCGACGACCGTCATGAGGAGGAAGGTGCGGCGCTCGACGCGCGCGCCGGATCCCGGGGTGAGGGGCGCGCGCTGGGCCGGGCGGGCGATGCCGCGCACGGGCTCCGCGGTCTGCGCCGAGTAGGAGGCCGAGCGGGTCGCGGCGTCGCGCCAGTCGCGGAGGCGGTCGGCGCCGCGGTGGAGGACGAAGACGCCCGCGATCATGCCGACGACGGTCGGGATCGCGGCGGCACCCGTCGCCCCGGCGCGCGTGGTGGCGGCGAGCACGGCGACCCCGGCGAACAGGGCCAGCACCACCACGCCGAGCGGCGGACGCCGCACCTGCAGGATGCCGGCGAGCGCGGCCGCGGCGAGCACCACGAACCCGAGCACGACGATCAGCGCGACCTTGTCCCCCGTGCCGAACACGGCGATCACCGCGTCCTTGACGCCCGCGGGCACGAGGTCGATGACGAGCGCGCCCACCGCGAGCACCGGGCTCGCGGTCGGCGCCACGAACGCCGCCGTGATCTCGGCGACGGCCAGCACGGCGAGCGCCGCGACGATCCCCAGGAACGCCGACCACGCGCGGAGGGCGGCGCGGGTCACGAGGCGACCGGCTTGCTGTACGGCAGGATCACGTCGAAGCGGCAGCCGCCGTCGATGTTCTGGACGGTGACGTCGCCGTCGTGGGCGCGGACGATGCCGCGCACGATCGCGAGGCCGAGGCCCGCGCCGCCGCCGCCGGACGCGTAGCCGCCGTCGTGCGAGCCCTCCGCCTGCACGGCCGGATCCGGTGCCGCGGCCTCCGCGGACGAGGCGGGGAAGTCGGGTCCGAGGGCGGCCTTCGCGGCGGCGCTCGCGCCGTACGCGCGCGGGGTGCGGGATCCGGTGCTCCGCCAGCCCGCGTCGAACACGCGTGGGAGGTCGGCCTCGGGGATGCCGCCCGCGGTGTCCTCGACGGAGAGCACGGCGAGGTTGCCGGAGTCGCGGTGCGCGGAGATGACGATGCGGCCGCCCGGCAGCGACTGCTGGATGGCGTTCATGACGAGGTTGCCGACGACGCGCGACAGCTCGCGCGGATCGCCCTGCACCACGAGGTCGTCGTGCGCGGTGACACCGCGGAGATCGACCTTGCGCGCCTGCGCGACCGGGCCGAGCTCGGCCACCGTGTCGCTCACGACGTCGTAGAGGGAGACGCGCTCGACCGCGAGCTCGAGGCTGCCGGAGTTGATCCGGGACAGCTCGAACAGGTCGTCCACCATGCCGTTGAGCCGGTTCGCCTGCACGCGGATCTGCCGGAAGTAGCGGTGCACGTCGTCGACCATGCCGTCCTCGAGGGACTCGGCCATGGCGCGGATGCCGGCGAGCGGCGTGCGCAGGTCGTGCGACATCCACGCGATGAGCTCACGGCGGCTGCGCTCCTGCGCCTCCATGCGGTCCCGGGCGTCGGCGAGGCGGCGGTTGGCGGCGCTCAGCTCGCGGGCCAGCTGCGCGAACTCGGTGCTGGTGGGGCGGCCGGGCTCGACCGCGGCCTCCTCGCCCATGGACGCGGCGTACCGGCCGAGCTCGCGGCTGCCGCGCACGAGGGTCATGCCGAGCATCGCGGCCATCACGAGGGAGACGAGCGCGGAGACCGCGGCGACGGAGAGGAAGGCGGTGAGGCCGGCGTCGTCGACGAGCATGCCGGCGGTGACGGCGACCATGCCGCCCACGACCGAGAGCACGGCGGCGAGCGCGACCACGCAGATCTGGAGCACGAGCGACCGGCGGCGGAGCAGGCGCAGCAGCACGCTCGCGCCGAGGCCGACGATGGCGGCGCACACCAGCGCCGTCAGGACGACGATGAGGAAGGAGTCGGCGGTCACGCGTCGTCCCCGGCGGCGGCGGGGGCGGATGCGGCGGCGGCGTCCGCGGCAGGGTCGTCGGCGACGGCGGCAGCCCCGGGAGCAGGCGCGGCAGCGGCATCGGGCGCGGCAGCGGCATCGGGCGAGGCCGCGACGGGCGCCGCGGCGTCCGGGTCGAACCGGTAGCCCACGCCCCAGACGGTGCCGAGGAGCACGGGGTGCGCGGGATCGGCCTCGATCTTCTCCC
Organism: Clavibacter sp. CT19; assembly: GCF_027858075.1. Lineage (NCBI taxonomy): Bacteria > Bacillati > Actinomycetota > Actinomycetes > Micrococcales > Microbacteriaceae > Clavibacter > Clavibacter sp. CT19. The sequence continues at coordinate 163,370 of NZ_JAQHYR010000002.1, forward strand.
GCAGGCGCCGCACGTGCACCGTGACGGTGGAGAGGTCGCCGATCTCCCAGCCCCACACGGAGCGGAGCAGGTCGTCGCGGCCGAAGACGCGGCGCGGGTTCCGCAGCAGGAAGGCGAGCAGGTCGAACTCGCGCGAGGTGAGGGAGAGCATCGCGCCGGCCTGGTGGATCTCGCGCGCGCCCAGGTCGAGCACGAACGGGCCCGCCACGAACGGCGGCTCCGGCACGGCCTCGGGCACGGTGCGGCGGAGCACGGCGCGCACGCGCAGCACGAGCTCGCGCGGGGAGAAGGGCTTGGCGAGGTAGTCGTCGGCGCCGGCGTCGAGGCCGTTGACGCGGTCCTCGCCCTGCCCGAGCGCCGTGAGCATCACGACGGGGACGGGCGAGTCGGGGTTCTCGGCGCGGATCCGGCGGCACACCTCGAGGCCGTCGAGCCCGGGGAGCATGCGGTCGAGCACCACGAGGTCGGGCATCCGCTCGGTCGCGACGCGCACGGCCTCGAGGCCGTCGGCCACGGTCTCCACCTGGAAGCCGGACGCCTTGAGGTACCGGCACACGACCTCGTTCACGGTCGGGTCGTCCTCCACCACGAGGATGCGGCGGCCGCGGAGCGGATCCTGCCGGGTCGCATCGGGCCGCGCGGCGTCGGGGCGGGCGGTGTCGGCGCGCGCGGGGTCGTAGGTGGGGCTCACCCGGCCAGACTATGCGCGCTCCCTGGGGCCGGACCCGCGCGGTGTCCGGCTTGCGAGCGAGCCGTCACCCCTGCGCGGACGCCCACCCGCGTGCTCCTAGGCTCGACGGATGACGCAAGCGCTCGTGGACGTGGTCCTCCCCTGCCTCGACGAGGAGGGGGCCCTGCCCTGGGTGCTCTCGCGCCTGCCCGAGGGGTACCGCGCGATCGTCGTCGACAACGGATCCACCGACCGCTCCGCCGAGGTCGCCCGGGAGCACGGCGCGCTCGTGGTCGCCGAGTCGCGCCGCGGGTTCGGGGCGGCGGCGCACGCCGGGCTCGAGGCGGCGACCGCGCCGCTGGTCGCGTTCTGCGACGCCGACGCGTCGATGGATCCGGCCCTCCTCCCCCGCGTCGTCGACCCCGTCCGCCACGGCGAGCGCGACCTCGTGCTCGGCCGCCGCGTCCCGTCCGCGCGCGGCGCGTGGCCGCTTCACGCGCGCATCGCGAACCTGGAGCTCGCGCGGCGGCTGCGGCGGATCACGGGCGTGCCGCTGCACGATCTCGGGCCCATGCGGTGCGGCCGGCGGGAGGATCTGCTGGCGCTCGGGATCCTCGACCGGCGCAGCGGCTATCCGCTGGAGATGCTGCTGCGGGCGTCGGCCGCCGGGTGGAGCATCCTGGAGGTGGACATGCCGTACGCACCGCGCGTCGGGCGGTCCAAGGTCACCGGCACCGTGCGCGGGACCGTCACCGCCGTCCGCGACATGTCGCGCGTGCTCGCCGAGGCGCGGGCCGCCGCGGCGGGCGCCCACCAGGCACCGGGAGGATCCGCATGACCGCCGTCGTCGTCATCGCCAAGGAGTGCATCCCGGGCCGCGTGAAGACGCGCCTGCATCCGCCGTTCTCGCTCGAGGAGGCGGCCGAGCTCGCCTCCGCCGCCCTCGCCGACACGCTCGCGGCCGTCGACGACGCGGCCCCCGAGCGCCGCGTCCTCCTCTTCGACGGCACGACGCCGCCCGCCGAGGCCGCCGGCTACGACGTCATCCCGCAGGTGGCGGGCGACCTCGACGAGCGCCTCGCCGCCATGTTCGACGCGCTCGACGGTCCCGTCCTCCTCGTCGGCATGGACACCCCGCAGCTCACCGCCGACCTCCTCCGTCCCGTGCTCGACTCGTGGGCCGACGGCGCCCGCGGACCCGACGCGTGGTTCGGCCCCGCGAACGACGGCGGCTTCTGGGCGCTCGGCCTCCGCGAGCCGGACGGCGCGCTCGTGCGCGGCGTGCCCATGTCGCGCGACGACACCGGAGCCGTGCAGCTGTCCCGCCTCCTCGACGCCGGGCTCGACGTCGCGATGCTGCCCGAGCTCACCGACGTGGACACCGTCGACGACGCGCGCGAGGCCGCCGCCGCCGCACCCGCCCATCGCTTCGCCGCCGCGCTCCGAATCCTGATGACCGGCCCGGGCATCCCCGTCGCCGCCGCATCGCACGCCGCACCGCAGAGGGATCCCGCATGAGCCTGGCAGTCGACCACCCCGAGGACCGCGCGACCGCGCGCGACCGCACCTTCGGATCCGGTGGCGGCGAGCCGTACGCCCGGGCGCTCCGCGACTCCGGCGAGGTGCTGTTCCTCTCCCTCACGGCGGACGACGACAGCGCCGAGGTCATCGACATCAGCCGGTGGAGCGCCGACGCCGACGCGGTGGACGCGAGCCTGCTCGCCGACGCCTGCGGCCCGGTGCTCGACATCGGCTGCGGCCCGGGCCGCATGGTCCGCGCCGCGATGGACGCCGGGCTCGGCGCCCTCGGCATCGACGTCTCCCCCACCGTGGTCGAGATGGCCGCCGGCCAGGGCCTCCCCGTCCTGCACCGCTCCGTGTTCGAGCGGCTCCCCCGCGAGGGCGGCTGGGGCACGCTCCTCCTCCTCGACGGCAACATCGGCATCGGCGGCGACGCGGGCGCGCTCCTCGTCCGGTGCGGCGAGCTGCTCGACGACGAGGGCGCGCTCGTGGTGGAGACCCACCCGGATCCCTCGCGCGACCGCACGTTCGAGTGCACGGTCGAGGACGGCCAGGGCCGCGCGAGCGATCCCTTCCCCTGGGCGCAGGTCGGCCGCGACGCGGTCGCGCGCCTCGCCGAGGACGCGGGCCTCGCGCCCGCTCAGTCCTGGGTGACCGGCGGCCGGTCCTTCTCGCGCCTCGTCCGCGCGTAGACCACCGCGACCACGGCGGTCGCCACCGCGGTGGCGACCCACATGAGGGCGAGCCGGGGCGCGTAGTCGGCGATGAGGATCGTCGGGTTGTCGTTCCCGATGGCGCGCGCCCGGATCTCCGGGATGACGACGACGGTCATCACGGCCATCACGATGACGCCCGCCTGCACGATCACGAGCGCGCCCGGTGGCAGCCGGCGGCCGGCTCTGCGCAGCAGGAGGCCCGCGACGAACACGACGGGCGACAGGATCGCGTCGTGCACGAGGATCGCGACGAGCAGGAAGACGGCGACGCCGACGACCTGGTCCGGACGCTGGGAATCGAGGAGCACGAGCGCGCCGAGGACGAGGCCGGCGACGCCCACCGCGACGAGCGCGATCCGGGCCGCGAGCACGCCGCGGGATGCGGGCGCGGGGACGGTTCGTGTGCCGGTCATCACATCGCCTCCAGGGTCGAGAGCCACTTGGTCTGCAGCACGCCGGGCCGTCCGGGCGCGATCATGCGCGCCGGGTAGCCGTGCTGGATGTCGAGGGGCGCGCCGTCGAGCTCGAGCGCCACGAGGGTGAGCGGGTCGCGCACGTACTCGGGCCCCATCTCGGTCCGGCGGAAGCCGCCGCGCTGCTCGAGGCTCGTGACCCGCAGCCGCGCGCCGGGGTCGGCGCCGACCGCGTCCATCAGGTCCGTCAGGCGCACGCCGCGCCAGGTCGCCGACTGGCTCCAGCCCTCGACGCACGCGATGGGGAGCGTGGCGGTGACGAGCTCCATGGCGCGCAGGTCGTCCATCGTGAAGGCGCGCGACGCGGATCCGGCGGAGACGGTGAGCGTCCATCCGGGATCCACCGCCGTCTCGGTCACACCCGCGGCCTCGGCCGTGCGGTTGACGGGGAGCGCCTGCGGGCCGGTGCCCATGACGCGCGGGCCGAAGGCGTTGAACGGGGCGAGGAGCCGGAAGGACTGGCCGGCCGTGAGCCCCACGACCGCGGCCACCGATGCGCCGACCGCGACGAGGAACCCGCGGCGCGCGACGGGCGCAGGCGCGACGGGCGCGCCGTCGATCCAGGCGGTGACGCGGCCGGTGAGGCCGCGAGGAGCGCGCGCGTCGCGCGCGGCGGGATCCGGCGCGTCGTCCACGATGGGCGACTCGTCGGCCTGCCCGCGCCGCCAGTGGCCGGCGATGGCGGGCAGCTTCACGCCGATGTGGATCGCGAGCGAGCCGATCACCACGAACGCCAGCGCGTAGTGCGTCTGCCGGAAGTAGAAGGGGAACGGCACCCACTGGAAGGTGTTGAGGAGGCCCATCGTCACCTCGAGGAGCGATGCGCCCACGAACACGGCGATGGACGCGCGCTCCAGGAACGAGACGACCCCGGTGACCGGCGGGTACGTGAGCAGCTCGGGGAAGACGATCCAGAGCTTGGCGAGCAGCAGCGGCACGCACGCGATGCCCGCGGTGATGTGGATGCCCTGCGTCACCCGGTACAGCGAGACGGGCGCGGTGGGGAAGCGCATCCACGGCAGCGGGTCCTGGAGGAAGTGGCTGTAGAGGCCCGTGCCGAAGCAGACCAGGAAGGCGAGGCCCAGCAGGCGGCCGATCACGACCGCCATCCGGGTCGTGCGGGCGGGCGACGCGAGCCGGCGCCGTGCCTCGTGCATCAGCGTCCGCATGGGGGCCTTCCTTCGTCTGCCGGACGACCGGTGAAGCCCGGTCGGCGGTCGTCGAGCCGCGCGACGTCACAATGGGGTGTGCGCACCGCCCTCACCGCCTTCGTCCTGCTCGTGATGTCCGTGCTCACCGGGTGGTCGGTGATCGCGTTCGATCTGTTCGGCGACGCCGACGACGAGGCCTTCTTCCGTCGCGAGGGTGCCGCGCCGTTCTTCTGGCTCGTGGTCGTCATCTGGGTGGTGTTCGGAGCGGCGGTCCTCCTGGTGCGGAAGCTGCCGGCGAGAGCCGCCGTTGCGCTCATCATCCTCGGATCCGTGGGTCTCGGCGGCGCCGCGCTGGTCGGACCGCCGAACACCAGCACTGATTCCGCGCGATACGCGTGGGACGGCATCGTGCAGAACGCGGGCGAGTCGCCGTACCGGTACACGCCGGCCGATCCGGAGCTCCGCGACCTCCGGCCCGAGTGGCTCTATCCGAAGACCGTCGTCGGGTCGGACGGGGCCGCCACCTGCGAGGGGAAGCGGATCATGGGCGTCCGCGAGGAGGAGACGCACGAGCCCATGTGCACGGCCCTCAACCGCCCGAAGGTGCCGACCATCTACCCGCCCATGGCCGAGCTGTTCTTCGCGGGCGTGCGCGCGGTCGTGCCCGTGGGCGCCGAGTACGCGGCGTTCCAGGTCGCGGGCCTGGTGATGATGACGGCCGTCACGCTCCTGCTCCTGCGCGCGCTGCGGAAGCGCGGCAAGCCGCTGTGGTGGGCGGCGCTCTGGGCGTGGTGCCCGCTCGTGGCGAGCGAGGTCGTGACCAACTCGCACGTCGACGCCCTCGGGGTGCTGCTCGCGCTCGCGGCGTCGCTGCTCGTCGCGGGCGGGATGCGCTGGCGCGGCGGCATCGCGCTCGGGGCGGCGATCGCCACCAAGCTCATCCCGGTCATCGCGGCGCCGGCGCTCCTGCGGAAGCAGCCGTGGAAGGTGATCACCGCGGCGGTCGTGACCTTCGCGCTGCTGTACGTGCCGTACGTCATCAGCACCGGGATCGCGGTGCTCGGCTACCTGCCCGGCTACCTGCAGGAGGAGGGCTACGACGACGGCGGGCGCTTCCCCCTCATCGAGCTCGTGGTGCCGGGGCGGTTCGGGCTGATCGCGGTCGCGCTGATCCTCGCGGTGACCGCCGGGCTCGTCTGGCGGCGGACGGACCCGGCCGATCCCTGGCTCGGCCAGCTCGTGATGATCGGCGTCACCCTCCTCGCCGTCAGCCCGCGCTACCCCTGGTACGCGCTGCTGCTCATCCCGTTCATCGCCATGACGGGCCGCGGCGAGTGGTTCGCGGTGGTGGCGGCGCTCGCGCTGCGGCTCTTCGCGCCGGACGAGGAGGCGTGGCAGATCGCGCTCGGGGCCGCGCTGGCGATCGTCGTGGTCGGCTCGCTCGTGCGCCTCGGGCCGGACGGGCGACGGCGGCTCGTCCCGGCGGCCGTGCGGCGGCGGCTGGGCCGGGATCGCGTGCCGGCCGACGGACCTCCCGCGCGCTGACTCAGCTCCCGCGCGGGATCCGCGCGCGCAGGCGCTCTCCGGCGGCCGGTCGGAGCGCGGCGAAGGCCACGGCGTCGAGCTCCGCGGTGACCTCGGCGCCCGCGTCCGGCATCAGCTCGCCGGCGTCGGTCGCGGCGAGGCGCAGGGTGACGCGGATCCGCCCGGCCGCGGCCTCCACACGGCGGACGACGCCGGCGATCTCGACGTGGGTGGCGCGCTCGGGCCCGGCGTCGGATCCGCGCGCCAGCCGCACGTCGGCGGGCGCGGCGAGCAGCACGACCCGGCGCCCCACGGCGTCCCGGCCCTCCACGCGGTTCATGCCCACGAGCCGGGCGACGTACGCGGTCGCGGGCCGGGTCGCGACCTCCGTGGGCGCGCCCTCCTGCACCTGGCGGCCGTCCTCCAGCACCAGGATCCGGTCGGCGAGCGCGAGCGCGTCCACCGGGTCGTGCGTCACGAGCACGGCCGCGCCGCCGAACCGGCGGAGCTCCTCGGCGAGGAGGTCGCGCACGTCGAGCCGCGTGCCCGCGTCCAGCGCCGCCATGGGCTCGTCGAGGAGGAGCAGCGGCGGCTCGAGCACGAGCGCGCGGGCGAGCGCGACGCGCTGGGACTGGCCGCCGGAGAGAGCCGCCGGCCGCCGGTCGGCGAGGGGCGCGATCCCGAGCCGGTCGAGGAGGGCGCGGGCGCGGCCCTCGGCCTCCGCTCGCGGGACGCCGTGCGCGCGCGGACCGAAGGCGACGTTCGCCAGCGCCGACAGGTGAGGGAAGAGCAGGTGGTCCTGGAAGACGACGCCGATGCCGCGGCCCTCGGCGGGGATCCGCGGGGCGCGCGCATCCGCGTCCTCGAGCACGCGGCCGTCGAGCGCGACGCGTCCCGCGGTGAGCGGCACGAGCCCGGCGAGGGCGCGCAGCAGCGTCGACTTCCCGGCGCCGTTGGGGCCGACGACGGCGGTCGTGGATCCGGCCGGGACCCGCAGCGCGACGTCGAGCCGGAAGGCGGGGCGCTCGACGACGACGCGGGCGTCGAGCCCCCGGTCGTGCGCGGCGCCGCTCACGCGTGCACCCCCGAGGTCCACCGGTCGCGCAGGCTGACGAGCACGACGACCGACACCGCGAGCAGCACGAGGCTCAGCACGACGGCGGCGTCCGGATCCGTCTGTAGCGCGAGGTAGGCCGACAGCGGGATGGTCTGGGTCACCCCCGGGAAGCTGCCCGCGAAGGTGAGGGTGGCGCCGAACTCGCCGAGCGCGCGGGCGAAGCACAGCACCGCGCCCGCGCCGATCCCGGGGGCGACGAGCGGCAGGGTCACCCGGCGGAGCACGGTCCAGCGGCTCGCGCCGAGCGTCGCGGCGGCGTCCTCGAACCGGCGGTCGGCGCCGCGCAGCGCCCCCTCCACCGCGAGCACGAGGAACGGCATGGCCACGAAGGTCTCCGCGATCACCACGGCCGGCGTCGTGAACGGGATCGTGATGCCCGTCAGCGCCTCGAGCGGTCCGCCCACGAGCCCGCGGCGCCCGAGCAGGAGCAGGAGCGCCACGCCGCCGATCACAGGCGGCAGCACGAGCGGCACGGTCACGAGCGCGCGGAGCATCCGCTGCACCACGGGCGGCCGGCCCGCCGAGCGCGACAGCACGAACGCGAGCGGCACCCCGAGCAGGAGGCTCAGCGCGGTCGCCCCGAGGGCGCTGCCGAGCGAGAGGCCGAGGGCGCGCGCGATCGCCGGATCCTGGAGCCGCTCCGCCAGCGTCGCCCACGGCGCGCGCACCACGAGCGCCGCGAGCGGCAGCACGAGGAACGCGAGCGCGACGCCGGCCGGGATCCAGAGGAGGGCGGGCACGCGGTCGGCGCGCTCGCCGGCGTGGACGCGCGTTCGGATCCGCGCGCGGGCCGTCACGCGCTCAGGGCGCACGGAACCCCGCGGCGTCGAACCGGGCGCGGGCGGCATCGCCAGCCACGAAGTCCGCGAAGGCCGCGGCCGCGGCAGGCGACGCGGATCCGGCGAGCGGCGCCACGACGCAGTCGGTCGTCACGTTCGCCTCGTCCGGCAGGGGCACGCCCTGCACCCGATCGCCCGCGGCGCGCACGTCGGTCTCGTAGACGACCGCCGCGTCCACCTCGCCGAGCTCGACGCGCGTGAGGGCGGCGCGCACGTCCTGCTCGAGCGAGTCCGGCTGCGGCGCGATGCCCGCCTTCGTGAACGCCTGCGCCGCCGCGGCGCCGCACGGCACCTCGGGCGCGCAGAGGGCGAGCGTGCGACCGGCGTCGGCGAAGTCGGCGAGGCCCGTGATGCGTCCCGGGTTCCCGGGCGGCACCGCGATCTCGAGGGCGTTGCGGGCGAAGACGCGCGGGCCTGCCGCGGTCTCCCCCGCGTCGGCCACCGTCCGCATCGTCGCCGTGGAGGCGGACGCGAACACGTCGGCGGGCGCGCCCTGCACGATCTGCTGCGCGAGCGTCGAGCTGCCGCCGTACGAGACGGTGACGGTCACGCCCGGGTGCTGCGCCTCGAAGTCGGCGACGACCTGGTCCATGCTGCCGGTGAGCGAGGCGGCGGCCTGCACGACGAGGGCGCCGGAGATCGAGTCGGGAGCGGGATCGGGGACGCCGGCGGGAGTGGATCCGCCGGCGGAGCAGCCGGCCAGGAGGAGCCCGGTGGCCAGGACCCCGGTGGCGAGCGCCCCCACGACGACCGCGCGCACGCGGCGCATCAGGCCCGCCCGCCCGTCAGCGACTCCGGCGCGAGGGCCTCGACGCCCACGTTCGTGGCCTTCACGGTCGCGACCGCGGGCGAGCCCACCCCGAGGCCCAGCTCGTCGGCGGCCTCGCGGCTGATCAGCGACACCACGCGGAACGGCCCCGCCTGGATCTCGACCTGCGCCATCACCCCGTCGCGCACGACGCGCGTGACGATGCCGGGCATCCGGTTGCGCGCCGACGCGAGCGGCGCGCGCGAGGAGGACGCGGCGAGCGCCCCGTCCGCCGCGAGCTCGGTCGCGAGGTGCGCGAGCTGCACGCCGTCCACGAGGATCAGCCGCCCCTCGCCGCGCACCAGGTCGAGCCGCCCGGCGTCGGCCCAGCGGCGGAGGGTGTCGTCGCTCACGCCGATGAGCGCGGCGGCCTCGCTCACGCGGTAGCGGGTGGGCGCGCCCGCGTCGCGGGATCCGGATGCCTCGTCGGCATCCGCGGCTCGACGGGGCGTCCTGTCCCTGTTCTGCGTCATGCATCGATCCTACGGACCGCGCACGCGGCGCGCGACGAGACGCCCGATCCGCCGCGCGTCGGGTCCGCGGCGGGGCGCGCGTAGCCTGGACGCATGAGCACCTCGCTGGGGATGCCGGCCATGCCGCGTCCCGCCGCCGCGCCGGGTCCCGCCCGGCCCGACGACCCGGCGCTCCTGGACACCCACGGCCGCCGCGCGACCGACCTCCGCATCTCCCTCACGGACCGCTGCAACCTGCGCTGCACCTACTGCATGCCGGCCGAGGGCCTCCCCTTCACGCCCGACCGACAGGCGCTGCAGCTCGCCGAGATCGAGCGGCTCGTGCGCATCGGCACGCGCGACCTCGGCGTGCGGCAGGTGCGGTTCACGGGCGGGGAGCCGCTGCTGCGCCGCGACCTGCTGGAGATCATCGCCGCGTGCGCCGCCCTCCCCGACCGGCCCGAGATCTCGCTCACCACCAACGCCATCGGCCTGGCGTCCCGCGCGCAGGCGCTGAGTGACGCGGGGCTCGACCGGATCAACGTCTCGCTCGACTCCGTGCACGCCGAGACGTTCCGCCTCATCACGCGCCGCCCGTTCCTCGACCGCGTGCTCGAGGGCATCGACGCCGCGGCGGCCGCGGGGCTCGCGCCCATCAAGATCAACGCCGTGCTCGTGCGCGGCGTCAACGACGACCAGGCCGCCGACCTCCTGGAGTGGGCGGTCGCCGGCGGACACCAGCTGCGCTTCATCGAGCAGATGCCGCTCGACGCCGACCACGCGTGGGACCGGGCCGAGATGATCACGGCGGCCGAGATCCGCGGGCGCCTGTCGGAGCGCTTCACGCTCGTGCCCGACGACGATCCACGCGACGGCGCCCCGGCCGAGCTCTGGCGCGTGCACTCCCGCGAGGGCGGCCCGGGCACCGCGATGCTCGGCCGGGTGGGCGTCATCGCGAGCGTCACCGAGCCGTTCTGCGCCGACTGCCGCCGCACCCGCCTCACCGCGACGGGAGGCGTCCGCAGCTGCCTCTTCTCGCACACCGAGACCGATCTGCTCGCGCCGCTGCGCTCCGGCGCCTCGGATGCCGAGGTCGCCGACCTCTGGCGCGGCGCGATGTGGGCGAAGCCGAAGGGCCACGGCATGGACCAGGCCGACTTCATCCAGCCCGCCCGCTCCATGAGCGCGATCGGCGGCTGACGTGATCGTGCCCGTGGAGCTCTTCGCCGCCGCGTCCGCCGCGCTCGGCCGCACGACCGACGCGCTCGACTTGCCCGACGGCGCCGTGCTCGGCGACCTCGTGGACGCGCTCGGCGCCCGGGCCGCGGCGTCCGAGGATCCCGCGAACGCCGCGGCCGTGCTGGCCCGCTGCACCTACCTCCTGGAGGGCGTCGCGACCACGGATCGCGACGCCCCCCTCACCGCGGGCAGCGCGGTGGACGTGCTGCCGCCGTTCTCGGGCGGCTGACGGCGGTCAGTAGCTGTCCGTCACCGTGAGCTGACCGTTCACCAGCTTGAGCCGCTGCGCGACCTGGAACGTGTCCTGGTAGTCGTGCTGCTCGGGGGTCGGCTCGAAGGAGTAGCTGGTCTGGTACTTCTCCTCCACCTGGCCGCTCGTGGTGGAGATGACCCCGATGGAGCCGTCGTCCCGCACGATCACCTTCAGCTCGGGCATGCGCGTCACCGTGTACGAGACGTTCGACACGTTCGAGTAGTAGTACGGACCGCTGAAGGGGCATTCCGACGGGAGCTTCGCGTCCGTGCGGGCCGCGCACGACGTGATGGTGTCCTGCACCAGCTTGGAGGCGTCGGCCGTGAGCTTGTCCGTACCCGCCAGCGACAGCGAGACGGGCACCGTGCCCGCGTCCGCGACGGTGACGTCGGCGGTCGGCGCGGCGAAGTAGTCGGTGCCCTCGACGGCGATCGTGTAGTCACCGGGGAAGGCCGCGAAGGACTGGACGCCGCCGCCGTAGCCGGACGCGTGCGCGACCTGGCCGATCGGGATCCCGTCCGCGGTGATCTTCGCCCCTTCCAGAGCGGCGGGTGCCTGGACGACGACCTTGCCCCCGAGGGAGGAGGTGACGCGCCACTCGTCCTGGATGAGCCACGACGTGCTGACGCGCGTGAGACCCACCTGGGTCGTCCGAGGATCCGTGCCCTGCTTGTAGGTGACGGTCGCCGTCGCCGTGTCGCCGTCCTGGTGGACGAGGCCGAGCTGCACGTCGGAGATGCGCGTCTTCGCGGACTGCAGCACCTGGTCGGTGAGCATGCCGGAGCCGATCCCGTTGATCTGGGCGAGGGTGCCCGCCGTGCTGGCGTCCCCGTCGGCGATGGCCTGGACGAAGCGCTGCGCCGTGGAACCGGGACCCCAGACGGTGGAGCGGAGCACGCCCCCCGTGATCGACAGCGCGACGATGAGCAGGACGACCGCACCGCCGGCGATGGAGGAGCGGATGAGGATGCGGCGCCCCCGCGGGGACAGCGCCCGCGGCGCCGGCAGACCCGCGACGGCCGGGGCCGACGCGGTGTCGGTCGGCTCGCCCGCAGGTGCGTCGCCCGCCTGCACCGCTCCCGCGGCGGACGCGGCGGTGGCCGCCCCGACCCCGGGCGCGTTCACGGGACGCGCACGCGGGGTCCACGCGGCGACGGCCGCGGCGTCCCTGCCCACGAGTCGCGCGATGAGCCCCGTGAGCGGGGCGGGCGTGACGGCGAGGACCCGCGGCGCCACGAAGCGCGCCACGGTCTCGATGGCCCCTCCCCAGAGGGCGAGGATGACCGGCAGCCACGGAGTGAGGCCGATCGATCCGTCGCCGTTGACCGTCGCGACGTTGACGCTGACGACGGCCGTCCCGAGGACGAGCCCGAGGATGCCGAGCACGAAGTAGGCGGCGGGAGTCGCGGCCCAGTCGACGCCCCGGCGCGCCACCGCACCGCGGCGGATGGCGAGCGCGATGCCCGCGACGAACGCGAGCAGCACGGAGAGCAGCACGAGGAGCCAGATCGACGCCGGGCCGCTGAGGACGGAGAGGTCGGTGTTGCCGGCCTGGTAGCGGGAACCGGCGGCCGACTGCGCGACCTGCACGAGGAAGTCGGACGGGGAGGCCGTGGCGAACATGCTCACGGCGGCGAGCACGACGGCGAGGTTCCCGAGGAACAGCGGCAGCGCGGCGCCGGGTCCCGAGGAGCCGGCGAAGGCGGATCCGATGACGATGACGACGGCCGAGACGACGACGAGCGCTCCGAGGTGGCTGGCCGCGACCCGCAGGGTGCCGAGGCCCGCGGCGATCACGGGGTGCAGGCCGGTGAGCCATCCCGGACGTGCGAGGAGGGTCGCGGAGACGCCCACGAGGAAGGCCACGAAGACGGATCCGACCGTGGTCGCGGAGATGTCGCCGATGGAGACTCCGCTCGACGCGGGGATGCGGAAGGCCAGGAGGAGGCCGAACACGAGGCTGATGACCGCGAGCACGAGGCCCGAGATGACGGATCCGGCGAGGCGCACGCGGAACGGCTGATCACGGCGCCCGGCGTACCGGGCGACGAGCACGAGCGCGAGGAGCTGCGCGAGGCCCACGGTGACGGGCAGGACGCCGACCGACAGCGATCCGGTCACGGGGACGATCACCTGGAGGGCTCCGGAGACCCCCAGCCGACCGAGGTCGGCGAGCGAGATGAGCTGGGCGGGGCCGGCGAAGATGTTGCCGATGGCGCCGAGCGCGTCGGGGATGCTCGGCGTCGACATGCCGCCGGAGGAGCCGGAGGACGCGCCCGAGCCCGAGCCGGAGCCGCTGTTCGAGGCGATCGCGACCGCGATGGTGAGGAGGAGGCACACGACGCCCACCAGGTAGGCGGCCACGTAGGCACCGGCGCCGGCGACGACCGCCACGATGCGATCGCGCACCGTGAGGCCGCGGAGGGCGTCGACCACGGGGTTGGGCCGATGCGGTGCGGCGCCGGTCGGGGAGACGCCGGTCGGGGAGACGCCGGTCGCGGGGCCGACGGTCGGGGGGACGCCGATCGGGGGGATGCCCGCGGGGGCCGCGGCCGGCGGCGGGAGAGCCGGGCCGCCGGCCGCGGCTCCCGTCTCGGAGGCCGGAGGCGGCGTGGCGGGCTCCGGCGTGACCGGCTCCGGTGTGGCGGGCTCCGTCGCGGACGGGTCGGGTGTTGGTTCGGACACGTGGTGCTCCTCTGCGTGGCTGCTGTACGACTCAGACCGGGGCACCGACGGGTCGTGCCCGCTGATGCACCCGGCGGTGCAGCCGGAAAATACCAGCGAATGCGAAGGTGCTGCACTGATTCTCCCCAGGCGCACGTGCAGGCCGCGCGCGGCCGCGGAGACGGGTCCCGGCGGCGGGCCGCGGACGTCGGAATCCGGACCGGGGGCGCGCCGCGGAGGAGAACTGGGGCGCCGGGCTGCGGATCAGGCCGCGTCGCGCGCGGCGAGCAGGGCGCCGAGGACGGCCGCGCCCTGATGCGCGTCCGCCACGGTCACGAGCCGCGCCCGGCCGCCGCGCAGCCGGACGACGAGGCCCGGGCCGGATCGCGTGACGTACGCGACGCCGCGCCCCGAGATCCTCAGACCCCAGCCGCCCCACTCGCCGGGCGACACGTCCTCCCAGCCGCCGGACTCGATCCGGTCGAGGGGCACGCGCATGACGGGGATCCGCGTCCACGACGACGTGACCCGGAAGCCGCGGGCGTCCACGGTGACGTCGACCCGGGCCAGGACGAGGACCGCGAGACCCGACACGACCAGCGGGATGGAGGAGAGCGCGGCGGTGCCCACGTCGATGCCGGACGTGCTGATGCCCGCCACGATGCCGGTGACCACGACAGCCGCGCCGATGCCCGCGAACCACGCGCTGCCCGCATGGGCTCGCCAGGCGATCCGGGCCGTGGCGGTCACCGGGAGCGCCGGCACGTCGTGCGCGGGGACGGGCGACGCGTGCCGCACGAGCACGATCAGCGGGATGGCGGCCGCCAGCGCGCCGACGCCGAGGAACACGACGCTCCACCACATGGGGAACGTGCCGTCGCCGACCAAGCCGGCCATGGCGATGCCGATCCAGCCCGTGGCGAGGCTCCCCGCGAGGAGGTTGACGACGAGCAGCACCGTGGCGGCGGTGCGCCGGTCCCGCACGCGCAGCGCGGCGACGGCGAGCGCCGTGCCGAGGAGGGCGAGGCCGAGCGCGGCGGCGAGCATCGGCCACGGCGAGCTCCAGCCGTCCGGGGTGCCGTCGGCGGCGAAGTGGACGGCGATGCGGGCGGGCAGCTCCGGCGCGAGCAGGACGGCCGCGGCGGCGAGGGCCACGGCGATCACGGCCGCGGGGGCGACGACCGCCACGCGCGCGCCGAGGGACAGGGGGAGGGACGGGGGCGTCGTGGCGGTCATCGTGCTCCCTTGATCATGGTGAGGAGGTCGTCGAGGGGCACCCCGAGGGTGTCGGCCTGCGCGCGCAGCTCCTCGACGAGCGTGCGCATCCGGTCGAACGAGGCGTTGCCCGAGCGGATCACCGTGGCCCCGCGACCGCGTCGCAGCTCGATGAGCCCGTCGTCCTGGAGGCTCGCGTACGCCCGGAGGACCGTGTGCATGTTCACGTCGATCGAGGCCGCGAGATCGCGCGCCGACGGCAGACGCTCGCCGCTCGCGAGCTCCCCGCGCGCGATGGCGTAGCGGATCTGCGTGGCGACCTGGTCGGCCAGCGACGCCTTCGCCGCGGGATCCACCGTGATGAGCATGTTCGCATTCTATGCGAACAATGCATGTCCGCACCAGAGGGCGCGCATCACGCCGACTCGCGCACCACCAGCTGATGCCGCACCGTGCGGATCACCTCGGGGCCGGAGCGCGGCAGCTCCCCCGCGATCATCGCGACCGCGAGATCGAGCGCGTTCCGGGCGAGCTCGTCGAGGTCCACCGCGAGCGTCGTGAGCGTGGGCGCGAGCAGGCGGCCGATCGACAGGCCGTCGATGCCGACCACGCGCACCTCGCCCGGCACGTCGACGGCCGCGCGGCGGCAGGCGGACAGCACGCCGAGCGCGCACACGTCGTTGAAGGCCACGATCGCGTCGGCGGTGCGCGGCCGGGCGACGATCCGCTCGGTCGCCTCGGCCGCGGCCTCCGCGGTGGGTGCGGATGCGCGCACCACGGACGCCGCCATCCCGCGCGCCGCGAACGCGTCGACCAGCAGCCGGGCGCGCGCGCTCGGACCGGCGGCCACGGCGGCGTCGAGCACGACCGGATGCATCACGCCCGCCGCCCGCAGGTGGTCGGCGAGCGCCTCGACGGCGCCCGAGGGATCGAGGAGGACGGCGGCGCGCAGGGGCTCGCCGCGCGGATCCAGCTCCACGACGGGCACGGAGCCGAGCCGCGCGATCCACTCGCCGGCGCGGGAGCCGAGCGTGCCGATGACCGCGTCGGTCTGCGCGCCGAGCGCCTCCACCATGCGGTCGGAGTCGGCGGCGAGGCCCACGTCGGCGAGCGACACGTTCCAGCCGCGCGCCGCCGCGACGCGCACGACCGCGGACGCGAGCTCCGGCGACCACGGGTTCCGCAGGTCGTCGACCACGAGGCCGAGCTGGTGGTCGCCGCCCGTCACGAGGCCGCGGCCGAAGCGCGACGGCCGGTAGGCGAGCTGGTCGGCGACGTCGAGCACCCGCCGCTTCGTCTCCTCGCTGATGCCCGGCATGGCGTTCATCGCGCGCGTCACGGTCTGGCGGGAGACCCCGGCGGCGGACGCGACGTCGTGGATCGTGGCGCGGCCGGCCGGGTCCCTCGCGGGCTCCCGGCCGGACGCATCCGCTCCGCTCAGCCGCGCAGGTCCAGCCACGCCACCTGCTCCGGGGTGAGCTCGACGGAGAGGCCCTGCATCGAGGAGCGGACCTCCGAGATGGTGCGCGGTCCGAAGAGCGGGAAGGTCGGGAACGGCTGCGCGAGCACGTACGCGAGCGCGATCGCCGTGGCCTGCACCCCGTGCTCGGCGGCGAGCTCCTCGGCCCGGCGGAGGCGCTCGAAGTTGTCGTCGCCGTAGTAGCAGCGCACGAGCTCCGGGTCGCTCAGGTCGTCCGGGCGGGCGCGGCCGGTGAAGAAGCCGCGCGCCTGCGACGACCACGGGAGCAGCGGGATCTGCCGCTCCTCGAGCCAGGCCTTGGAGGCCGGATCCGTGACGTGCACGCACCCCGCCCACGGCACGTCGTACGCCTCGGCCAGGCCGAAGTGGTCGCTCAGCGCCTGGAAGCCCGCCCGCCCGTTGGCCTGCGCGTAGGCCTGCGCCTCGTCGAAGCGCTCCGGGGTCCAGTTCGAGACGCCGTAGGAGCGGATCCGCCCGGCGCGCTGGTGCTCGTCCATCACGTCGACGAACTCCCCCACCGGCACGTCGGGGTTGTCGCGGTGCATGAGGTAGATGTCGGCGTAGTCGGTGCCCTGGCGCTCGAGGCTCTCGAGCAGCTGCCGCGTGAGCGAATCGGGGTCGCAGTGCGGGGTGTGGGCGCCCTTGGTGATGACGACCAGGTCCTCGCGGATGCCGCGGTTCTGGATCCACCTCCCGAGGCGCCCCTCGAGCACGCCGCCGCCGTAGATGTAGCCCGTGTCGAACGCGTTGCCGCCCTGCTCGACGAAGTGGTCGAAGATCGCCGACGCGTGGGCGAGGTCGGGCTGGTTGTCGACGCCCATGACGAGGCGCGACATGCGCTTGCCGACGCCGGGGATCTCGCCGTACAGCATCGGGCTGTCGTCGCGCACCCGGAGGGGCCGGCCCGAGACGGTGGGGATGTCGGCGTCCTCCGCCTCGAACGGGTAGCGGAGGTCGAGCGCGGCGCGCCAGCGGTCGAGCGTGCGCGCGGTGGCGAGCGTCTCGTCGAGCGTCATCTGCGCGGCCTCGCCGAGGCCGGCCGCGAGGGCGTCGGTCGTGGCGTCGGCCTCGATGGCGTACGGCTTCGCGCCCGTGAAGGTGAGCGTGCGCGGCTCCTCGCCGACGACCGAGATCTCGATGGTCGGGGCGTCGCCGAGGGTCCACGGGTCGTTGAGGTGGATGCGGCCGCGGGATCCGTGGATCGTGAGCGCCTGCGGCTCGTCGAGGGCGACGCCCGTGCAGAGGGTCGCGGTGATGCCCGGCTGCCCGGCCCCGCGGGCTGCGCTCCCCCGGTACGTGGCGCGCGCGACCGACCACTCGTCGACGCCGGTCGGGCCGACCGTGCCGTCGACCTCGAGGGTGAGCGGCTCGGCGACCGCGATCCCGGTGGCGGCCTGCACGACGGCGGCCGCGGCGGTGACCGTGTAGCCGCCGACGTCGAGGATCCCGCCGCCCGCGGTCGCGGTGTCGTAGAGCCGGCCGGTGCGGGATCCGGTGCGGAAGGAGAAGGACGCGTCGACGTGGGCGACCTCGCCGATCACGCCGTCGCGGATCAGCTCGAGGAGCGCCTGGGTCTGCGGGTGGAAGCGGTACATGTACGCCTCGACGAGCGGGAGGCCGGCCGCGCGGGCCGCGTCGACGAGCGCCATCGCGGTGCCGTGGTTGACGGCGAGCGGCTTCTCGCAGAGGACGGCCTTGCCGGCGTCGAGGGCGCGGATCACGAGGTCGGCGTGGCCGGTGTGCACGGTGGAGATGTAGACGGCGTCGACGGTCGGATCCGCGAGGACGGCGTCGTAGTCGCCGCCCGTGACGTCGGCGAAGCCGTGGTCGGCGGCCTCGGCGGCGAAGGCCCCGGCGCGTTCGGCGCTCGAGCTGCCGGCGGCGACGAGGCGGGCGCCGCGCGTGCTCGCGGGGAGCTGGGAGAGGAAGCGGCGGGCGATGCTGCCCGGGCCGAGGACCGCCCAGCCGGGAGCGGTCGGGGTGGTCGGGGTGGGGTCGGTCATGGGGAGCCCTTCGCGGCGTCGTCGGCGTGAACGTTCACGACGACGCTACGGGCCGGCGTCCGGCGCGGTCAAGGGGGCGGGCGCAGCGGGCTCGTGAACGTTCACGACGGAGGCGCGGCATCGGGCGCGTGCAGGGTGAGCCACTCCTCGTCGATGCGGTAGCCGAGCGCGGTGCCGGCCGCGATGATCGCCGCGTTGTCCCGGGAGCCGCCGGTGCGGAAGGCCCGGATCCCCGCGCTGAGTAGCGCCAGGACGGACGCCGCCTTCACGGCACGGCCGAGCCCGCGCGAGCGGTGGGTCCGCGCGACGACGGTGACGTCCGTCTCGGCCCGGGCGCCGGCCGCGTCCACGTCGACGACCGTGAGGGCGACGAGGCGCCCGTCCGCGTCCAGGGCGCCGAAGGCACGCCGCGCCGGGATGCCCACGAGCGCGGTCTCGGGCGTGAACGGCGCGTGCCGGGTGGCCGGGCCGCCCGGGTAGTCGTCGATCGTGGCGGCGTCGAGCTCGAGGATCCGGTCCCGGTCGTCCGGCCCGAGCTCGCGGATCCGCAGGCCGGGCGCGATGCCGGCCACGCACGCGCGCAGGTGCGCCTCATCGACGCGGTCGGCGTCGAGCTGCGCGCCCCACGACCGGGCGCCCACGCTCCAGCCTGCGGCGAGCAGGCCGCCGAGCCGCGGGTCGTCGGAGCGGAGGATGACGGGGTCGTGGGTCATGCGACGAGCCTGGCATGGCGATGCGCTCGCCTCGCGGGCATGCGACCGGTCCGCTGTCCGGGCGGCGGAGGGCGAGCCGGAGCGGTGGGGCGCGAAGCTGCGGGAGACGGAGTCGCTGCGGGCGTCGGTCGCGTGATCCACCCCGATCGGGGGCGTCCCGCGCGGCGCGCACGGTGAGAGGCTCAGGCCGTACCCGACCGAGCCGGCCGGCCCACCCGAAGGAGTCCCCGTGGATGACGACGTCCAGCTGATCAGCGACGGCGACGGCCTGGCCGTCATCGGCGAGCCGAGCGCGGTGGAGCGCTTCCTCGCCGCGAACGAGCTGCCGAAGGGGCGGGATCTGGGGCTGAAGAAGCTGTGGCCGGTGATCGGTGTGGCGGCATCGGTGATCCAGAGCGGTTCTGAGATCGCTGCGAATCACGGCCGGTGGATCAAGCTGACCAAAGAGTCGGCAGCCGCGCTCGCGAACAATCCCGCGATGAAGGGATCAGCCGACCATCTCAGCCGCGCGATCGTCATGCACGGCGGTAAGACGAAGAAGATCCTCGAATTCGCGACCGGACCCGGGAAGGCGCTCGCGAATCCGAACGTCGCTGCCGCTGTCGGCGCCGTCATGGCCCAGTACGCCCTGGAGCAGGCCATGGACGAGATCAGCGACTACCTGGCCGTCATCGACGCCAAGGTCGACGACATCCTCCGCGGCCAGAAGGACGCCGTGCTCGCCGACATTATCGGCGCGGAGATGGTCATCGACGAGGGCACGATGATCCGCGCCCAGGTGGGCCGCGTCTCGGACATCACCTGGTCGAAGGTGCAGGGCACGACCCAGACGCTCGCGCGCACGCAGGGCTACGCCCTCCGCCAGCTCGACGCCCTCGCCGAGAAGATGGAGAAGACGACCAAGGTCGACGACCTCGTGCGCGTGACGAAGGACGCGGAGTCGACCGTGCGCGAGTGGCTCGCCGTGCTCGCGCGGTGCTTCCAGCTCCAGGACGCCGTCGCCGTGCTCGAGCTCGACCGCGTGCTCGACGCCTCGCCGGAGGAGCTGGACGAGCACCGGGTCGGGCTGCGCACGGTCCGTCAGAACCGCCTCGCCGTGATCGGCCGCACCACCGACCGCCTGCTCGAGCGGATGGACGCCGCGGCCGGCACCGCGAACGCGAAGGTGCTGCTCAACCCGTTCGACTCGCGGGCGGTCGTGGGATCCAGCAACCAGGTGGCGTCCGGCGTCGTGCGGTTCAACGGGCTGCTCGGCGTCGCCGACGAGCGCGAGTCGCTGGAGGCGCGCCGCTGGCTCGCGGCAGTGGGTGACACCTGGGACTCGGCGCGCGACCAGGGCGCCGAGGGCGTGGACGCGGCCCGCCGCCTCGGAGCCGCGGCCTTCGGTCGAGGCCGCGCAGCAGCCGACGGCCTCCAGCTGAGGCTGGCGGAGGGCGCGCTGCGTCGCCGCAAGGGCAAGGGCGATCAGGCGGGCGACGCCTCCGAGGACGACGCGAGCTGAGCGCACCGGCGCGCGACGACGACCCGCGAGCTCACGCCCGCCCCGCCACGCTCCGCCACGACTGGATCCCGCCGCGCAGGCTCACCGCATCGCGCCCCGCCTCACGGAGCGCCGCCGCGGCTGCCCGCGAGCGCACGCCCGACGCGCAGTAGACGATGACGCGGTCGGTGATCTCGCCGGGCACCGCGCCCGGATCCACCGTGACGATGCGCACCGGCACCGCGACGTGGCCGGGGATGGAGTCGACGAGGCGCTCGTCGGGCTCGCGCACGTCGAGGAGGACGACCTGCTCGTCGGAGGCGAGGATCCGCTCCACCTCCTCCGCGTCGAGCTCGGTGCCGTCGGTGGCCGCGCCCACACCGCAGAAGAGGTCGTAGTCGGCGAGCGCCGTGACCCGCTGGCGGCCCTTCGCGCGCTTCACGCCGATGGTGCGGCTGGTGCCGGCGAGCGCGTCGAGCACCACGACCCGGCCGAGCAGCGGCTGTCCCGCGCCCGTGACGAGCTTGATGACCTCGGTCGCCATGAGCGACCCGACCGTGCCGCACACCGCGCCGAACACGCCCGCCTCCTCGCAGGAGAGCACGGCGCCGTCGGCGGGCGGCTCGGGGAACACGTCGCGGTAGTCGATGCCGCGGCCGTCGGGCGCCGCGTCCCAGAAGACGGTGACCTGCGCGTCGAACCGGTACACGGATCCCCACACGCACGGGACGCCGACGAGCGCCGCCGCGTCGCTGATGAGGTACCTCGTGGCGAAGTTGTCGGTGGCGTCGACGACCACGTCGTATCCGCCCAGGATCCGGAGGGCGTTGTCGTTGGTGAGCCGCTCGGCGTGCTCGATCACCTCGATGCCGGGGTCCGTGCGGTGCACGGAATCCGCAGCTGACGAGGTCTTCGGCCGGCCCACGTCGGGCGTGCCGTGGATGGTCTGGCGCTGGAGGTTGGAGAGGTCCACAGCATCGTCGTCTACGATTCCCAGGGTCCCGATCCCCGCTGCGGCCAAGTACTGCAGCACCGGGGAGCCCAGCCCGCCCGCGCCGATCACGAGCACGCGCGCCTGGTCGATGCGGGACTGACCCCCCATCCCGATGCCGGGAAGGGCGAGGTGCCGGGAGTGCCGTTCGCGCCGCTCGTGCGCATCCTGCCCGGAGCCCTGACCACCCGGGCCCCGCCCTCCGGGGTCGGTGCCCTCCCGATCGACGAGCGGCAGAGACGACCCCATGACAGACCTCCGTACGGACGGCGGACGCGGACCCGCGTCGACCGGACCCAGCGTACGACGGCCCGCCGACGGGACCCGCGGCGGCCGCCCCTCCGCCCCCCTCGGCCGCTTCCACCACCGCCGCTGGGGCGACGCCTGGCTCATCGGCCTCCTCGGCTTCCTGCTCGCGCTCCCCCTCGCCGGCGCGCCGTCGGTCTGGTACGACGAGGCCGCCACCGTGATCTCCGCCACGCGCGGCTGGGACGACCTGCTCCGTGAGCTCAGCACGGTCGACGCCGTCCACGGCCTCTACTACGCGGGCATGAAGGTGTGGTTCGAGCTGGTCGGCTACTCCCCCACGTCGCTGCGGTTCCCGAGCGCCGTGTTCATCGGCCTGGCCGCCGCAGGCGTCGTGCTCCTCACCCGCACCGTCTCGACGCGCGCCACCGGCATCGTGGCCGGCATCGTCTTCGTCGTGATCCCCCGCTCGGCCTGGATGGGCACCGAGGGCCGGTCCTTCGCCCTCGGCACGCTCATCGCCGTCGCGCTCACGATCACGCTGGTGCTCGCGGCCCGCCGGGCGGGCGCGCGTTGGCAGGTGCAGGCCAGGTGGTGGGCGCTGTACGGGCTGCTCGCGTGGCTCGGCGCCTCCACGTTCGTGTACCTGGCGCTGCTCGTGGGCGCGCACGGCGTCGTGATCCTGTGGGCCGTCGCCTCCGCGCGCGCCGGCCGCCGCAGCCGCCGCCCCATGGTCGTGTCGTTGCTCGGGTGGGCCTCCGCGTCCATCGCCGCCGGGCTCCTCAGCCTGCCGCTCGTGCGCGTGGTGACGGAGCAGTCGGGCCAGGTCGGCTGGATCAAGCCCATCGGGCCGAACACCGTCATGCAGGTGCTGTCCACCCAGCTCTTCTCCGAGAACGACGTGTTCGCGCTGGTCGCCTGGGCGGTCGCGCTCCTGGGCCTCGCGCTGCTGGTGCGCCGCGGGATCCGCCTGGTGCGCGCCCGCCGCGCCTCCCGCGTCGAGCCCGAGGGCGACCTCGCCGAGTACGAGTCGGCGTACCTGCACGCCGGATGGTCGCCGACGATCCTGCAGCTCGCGGTCGTGTGGTGCGCCGTGCCCACGCTGCTGCTGATCGGCGCGTCCACCCTCATGTCGCCGCTCTACTCGCCGCGCTACATGGCCTACACGGCGCCCGCGTTCGCGATGCTCATGGCCGTGGGGATCCTCGCGCTGAGGTGGAAGCCGCTCGTCGCCGCGGTGACGGCCGCGCTCGTCGCACTCTCGGTGATGCAGCTCGTGCACGACCGCACCACCACCCGGAAGGCCGACTCCGACTGGGCCGCCATCGCGCGGATCGTCTCCGAGGAGCGCGCCCAGGAGGCCCCCGGCACGAGCGAGGCCGTGATCTTCGGCCCGGTGCGCCGGCACCCCAAGGCGACCTCGCGCATCGTCGCGTACTCCTACCCGGACGCGTTCCGCGGCATGGACGACATCCTGCTGCGCACGCCGCCCGGCGACACCGACGGCCTCTGGGAGCAGACGCACCCGCTGGCCGACCGGGTCGACGAGGTCGACGGCGCTGACGTCGTGTGGCTCGTCACGAGCGACAGGCAGGACATCCGCCCCGAGGTCGCCGAGGCGCTCACGCCGCGCGGCTTCGCGAAGACCGACGACTGGCACGTGATGAACGCGAACGTCGAGCGCTACGAGCGGGTCGACGCGGGCTGATCCGCCCGGCCGCGCATCACGAGGCGTCCTGCCACTCGCCGATGGTCCGCACCACGAGGTCGAGCTGCGACTCGAGCAGGAAGTGCCCGCCGTCGACCAGCTCGATGCGCGCGTGCGGGGCGTCGCGCCGGAACGCCTCCGCGCCCGCCGCACCGAAGATCTCGTCGTGGCGTCCCCAGATCGCGAGGAGCGGGACGCGCGACTCGCGGATCCACGCCTGCACCGCCGGGTACAGCTCCCGGTTGGTGGCGTAGTCGCGGAACAGCGCCAGCTGCACGTCGTCCTGGCCCGGGCGGGCGAGGAGCGCGAGGTCGTGCTCCCAGGCGTCGGGATCCACGACGGACGGGTCCGGCACGCCGTGCGTGTACTGCCACTCGACGGCGTCACGACCGAGAGCCGTGCGGAGCGCATCGCGCGTGGCGTCGGTGCGCTCCGCGCCGTCGGCCCAGATCGGATCCCAGAACGAGGGCACGAAGCCCTCCTCGTAGGCGTTCCCGTTCTGCGTGATGACGCCCGTGACGGCCCCGGGGTCGGCGAGCGCCAGGCGCCAGCCGACGGGGGCGCCGTAGTCCTGCACGTAGATCGCGTACCGGGACACCCCGATGGCGGCGAGGAAGCGCCCGGTCACGTCGGCGAGCGCGGAGAACGTGTACGCGAAGTCGTCGACCGAGGGCGCGGACGAGCGGCCGAAGCCCACCAGGTCGGGCGCGATGACGCGGTAGCGGCCCGCGAGCACGGGGATCAGGTGCCGGAACATGTGCGAGCTCGACGGGTAGCCGTGCAGGAGCAGGAGGACGGGCGCGTCGACGGGTCCGGCCTCGCGCCAGAAGACGTCGAGGCCGTCGATCGAGACGGTGCGGTGGTGGACGGTGACCATGGCTAACCCCTTTGAGTTGTTTTGGTGGTTAGCGAGACGGTAGCATGGATCCATCGCGCCATCCGAGCGCGGAGGATCGAGGAGCCGTGCACCCGGACGAGGAGCTGCTGCTGGCCGTGCTGAACAGCGCGCCGGTGGTCGACGGCGGGCGCGAGGACCACCTCGACGGTGCATCCGGCCGGCAGCTCGCGCGCACCTGGGGCGGCATCGGCACCGCCGCCGAGCTCGAGCGCCTCCGCCGCGCGCGCGACGCGATCCAGGCCGTCGTCCGGGCCGATGCCGGCGCGGGCGGCATCGCGGATGCCGATGCCGTCGCCGCGCTGGCGGACGTCGTCGACGGGGCCGTCCGCACGCCGCGCGTCACCGCCGCGGGCGTCACGTGGGAGCTCCGCGCGCCGCGGGACGAGCGCCTGGCCGTGGAGGTCGTCCTCGCCTGGTCCGACGTGACCGCACGCCTGCCCGGCCGTCTCCGCCCGTGCGCGAACGACGAGTGCCGGCTGTTCCTCCTCGACCGCAGCCGCCCCGGCACGGCCCGGTGGTGCTCGATGGCGACCTGCGGGAACCGGATGAAGGCCCGCGCGCACGCACAGCGGACGCGCTGAGCCGAGCGGCCGATCCGGCGCCCGCCACAGCGCTCCCGCCCGGCCACGGCGCGCCCGGGCCGCACGACACGCGCCTCCCCGGTCCGCCGTCCTCCGCGACGGCGGACGCCCGAGTGGCTAGGGTCCTGACGGGCTCGGCGACGCCCGGTCCATCCGGTCGCCCCGCCGCGCCCCCACACGAGGGGACCGCACGCCACGCGAACCGCGGCGGGCGGCCGCAGCGCGCCGCGGGGATCCCGCCGCACGCGCCGACCAGCACGAGGAGAGCGCCACCGTGCCATCGCAGCCCGCCCCGGATCCGCGTGGACCCGTCGACCCGGGTCCCGCGGACGACGCCGCCGCCGGATCCCACGCGCGGTACGCCGGCCTCGACGCCCTGCGCGCGCTGGGGCTCCTGGCGGTCGTGCTCTTCCACGCGGCCCCCGACGCGGTGCCGGGGGGGTACGCCGGCGTCGACGTGTTCTTCGTCATCAGCGGCTTCCTGATCACGGGCCTGCTCCTGCGCGAGCGACGCGCGACGGGCACGATCCGCCTGGGCGCCTTCGCCGTCCGCCGCGTCCGCCGGCTCCTGCCGGCCGCCGTGATCGTCGTCACCGCGGCCACGGCCGTCGCCGCGATGATCGGCGGCGACGTGCTCGTCGGGCTGCCCGCCCAGCTCGTGGGCATGGCGGCGCTCGGCACGAACTGGCAGATGCTCATCGCCGGCGGCGACTACTTCCTCCACTCGACCACGGGCCTCTTCGACAACTTCTGGTCCCTCGCGATCGAGGAGCAGTTCTACCTGGTCTGGCCGATGGTGCTGCTCGTCCTCACGCGCGGCGGCCGCACGATCCGGCTCCGCTGGCTGTGGGCGGCGGGCGCGGTGGCGGCCGTCATCCCGCTCGCGCTCACGGCCGCCGGGCTCACGGAGGCCGCCTACCTGGCGACGCCCGCGCACGCGTTCGGGCTGCTCTTCGGCGCCGCCCTCGCGGTGGCGGCCGAGCGGCGACGGACGCGCGCGGATCCCGCGGCCGACGCGCACGCGACGGCGTGGGCGGTCGTCTCGTACCTGTCGCTCGTCGCGTTCGGGCTCCTGGCCCTCGCGCCCGACGCCGCGGATCCGGGCTCGCGCTCCCTCGTGACCGTGCTGGGCGCCGGGCTCGGCTGCGTCATGGTGCTCGCGTGCAGCCGGGGCGGTGCATCCCCGTTCGCGCGCCTCGACGCCGGACCGACGGGCTGGCTCGGCCGCCGCTCCTACGGCCTCTACCTCTGGCACCTGCCGATGCTCGTGCTCGCGGCGGCAGCGCTCCCCGACGTCGGGGGCCTGGGCCCCGTGCCTGGACTGCTGCTGGCCCTCGGGATCTCCGTCGTCGCCGCGGCCGCCAGCCACCGGTGGGTCGAGCTGCCCGTCCTCCGGCTGGGGTTCCGCCGGCTCCTGCGGCAGCCCGTGGCTCTCGTGGCGGCGGTCGCGCTCGTGCTGGGGCTCGGCACGTCGGTCACCGCGGCCGAGCGCGCCGACCCCGGCGAGACCGAGGCCCAGCGGTTCGTCGAGCAGGGCAGCGCCGACCTCCCCGGCGACGACGACGTTGATCCCGGTGCCGACGCCCCCGGGGACCCGGGCGGCCCCGGCGACCCCGGTGTCGCGGCGGATCCGGGCGGCTCCTCCTCCCCCGACGCCTCCCCGGGCGCTCCCGGCGCGGACCGCGCGCCGGACGCGGGCACCCCGGACGCGGATGCGCCACGCGCGACCCCGACCCCCACCGCGACCCCCGGTCCGTCCGCCCACGCCCCCGGGACGCCCGGCGCATCACCGCCCACCACGTCGACCCCCGCGCCGACGCCCGCCGCCCCGGCACCGCACGCCCCGACCATGGACGGCTCCTCGACGATCGCCATCGGCGACTCGGTCATGCTCGCCTCGGGACGCGCGCTCCAGCAGCAGCTCCCGGGCATCACCATCGACGCGGTGGTCAGCCGGCAGATGCCCGCGGCCGCGCAGCTCGTCCGCAGCCACCTCGACTCCCGGCCGGACGCCACCACCGTGGTCATCGCGCTCGGCACGAACGGGATGGGCGGCGTCGATGACCTCGAGCAGGCCATCCAGGCCGCGGGCGGCCGGAAGGTGGTCCTGGTCGACGTGTCCGGCCCCATGTCGTGGACCTCGCGGGTCGACGACGCGATCCAGCAGGCGGCCGCGTCACACGCGAACGTGCGGATCGCGCGCTGGCAGGCCATCGCGACGGCGAACCCGGGGCTGCTCGCGAAGGACGGGATCCACCCCGGCAGGCGCGCCGCCGCGATGTACGCCGCGGCCGTCCGCGACGCCATCGCGTCCTTCGGCTGAGGTCGCGTCGACCGCGCCCCACGGCGGCAGGATCGTCGCCACGGTCCCGCTCGGACCCGGGTCGCGAGAGCCCCGTCCCCTCCGGGCGGGTGCAGCTCGCGGATGCGCCCCGCGGACCCGGCTCGCGGATGCGGCCCGCGGATGCGCCCCGCGGATGCGCCCCGCGGACGCACGAGGGCCCGACGCCGTGGCGTCGGGCCCTTCGCGGTGGAGCGGATGCAGCGGACGGAGCGGTCGCGGATCAGCGGACCGCGATGGTCCCCGCGAAGCGGGCGGTGACCGCCGTGCCGTCGGGCGTCTCGACCACGTGGTACGCGAGCCCCCGGTGGCCGGCGGCGTCCGTCGTGATGACGGGGTTCGGGAACTCGGTGGTGAGGGCCCAGTCGCCGGAGCCGTCGACGTGCGCCTTCTCCGCGACCACCGTGAGCCCGGCGACGCCGCGGTTCCGGTACGCCGGGTCGCGGGTGACGGCGTAGGTGACGGTGACGATCTCGCCGGGGACGCCCGTGCCGTGGAACTCCACGCACTTGGTCGTGCCGGCGCAGACGGCCCGCTGCGTGCCGTGGACGGTCAGCGGACCCGTCCCCGTGATGCGCTGCGGGTCGGGCAGCGCGACGCGGGCGGTCGAGTCAGCCGGCCCGGTCGCCGCGACGGGCGACTCGGTGGCGGCCTGCGCCGCGGCCGGCGCGACGAGCGCGAGCGGGAGCCCGGCGCTGACGGTGATGGCGACCGCCGCGGCGGCGCGAGTGATGATGTGCATGATGTCTCCTCGGAGGATGGCGAGCGGGATCGGAGCCACGCGCGAGAGCGCACGCGCCGCCGAGGGTAGGGGCACCGCTCCGCGCGGGGCGGGCGTTCTCCACGATCCCGACCGTGGACCCCGTACCGTCGCCTCCGTGATCACGTACTTCGTCGCCGGCAGCTGGCGCAACAGGCCGGGCGTCGCCGAGGTCCTCGACGCGCTCGACGGCATCGGCGCCCGGTCCTACTGCTTCGTCCGCGCCGCCTACGACCCGGACGCCGCCGCGTTCGCCGCCCCGGGTGGCGCCGACCACGCCGACCTCGACGACCCGGGCATCCGCCGGCTGTTCGAGCAGGATCTCGCCGCGCTCCGGGCAGCCGATCGGTTCGTGCTCGTCCTCCCGGCGGGGGCCGCCGCGCACATGGAGGCCGGGATCGCCTACGGGCTCGGGAAGCGCTGCGTCGCGGTCGGCACGGCCGACCGCAGGGAGACCCTCCACCTCGCCTTCGAGGCGATGTGCGCCGGGCCGGAGGACCTGATCCGCCACCTCCGCGCGACGGGCGCCGCGCGGTAGACGGGCACCGGGACGCTCCGATGCACCGCGAGGCCGCACCCGTCAGCCGACGGTCCGGCGCTCCTCACCCGGCTCGGGACGCGGCGCGGCATCGGGCTCACGCGCCCCGCGCGGCCGCAGCTCGCTGACGAGCGTGCCGGCGACGATGAGGGCTGCCCCGAGGATCGCGAGCGCGGGCAGCCGCTCCCCCGCCACACGGCCGACGATCCCCGCCCACACGGGCTCGCCCGCGTAGATGATGGTCGCGCGCGTCGGCGACACGGAGCGCTGCGCCCAGTTCATCGTGAGCTGGATGAGGCAGCTGCTCACCCCCAGCGCGAGCGCCGCGACGAGCCACACCCACGAGAACGCCGGGATCGCCTCGCCCGCCACGGGCATGCACGCCAGCGACAGGGCGCCGGCGACGAGGAGCTGGACGACGGTCACCCGACCCACGTCGACGCGGCCCGCGAACAGGCCGATGAGGATGATCTCGGCCGCGATCGGCAGCGTGCTCACGAGGGTCGCCAGCTCCCCCGCGCCGAGCGCCACCCCCTCCTGCGGACCCGCGACGAGCAGGAGCCCGACGAACGCCAGCGCCACCCCCACCAGGGCGAGAGCGCTCGGCCGCTTCCGGAACGCGGCCCACTGCAGGAGCGGCACGAGCGGCACGTAGAGCGCGGTGATAAAGGCGGAGGTGCTGCTCGGGATGGTCTGCAGCCCGTACGTCTGGAGGCCGTAGCCCAGGAAGATCATGACGCCGATGGCCGCGCCCGCGCCGAGGTCGACCCGGCGCATGCCGCGGAGCGTCCGGCGGAAGACGACCGCGCTGATCATCCCGGCCGCGAGGAAGCGGAGCCCCACGAAGAAGAGCGGCCCGCTGTGCTCCATCGCGACGTGCACCGCGAGGAAGGTGCCGCCCCAGATCGCCGTGATGCCGAGGAGAGCCCACTCGGGCCGCGTGGGCCGGACGGCGCGGGGCAGCATCGTGCGCATGGTGCGGAGCGGGCCGGGTCAGCCGGTGATGATGCGGGCGCCGTGCACGGGCCCGGTGGCCCGGATGACCGTGAGGCGGGCGGCGCTCAGCGCGATCTGCAGCTCGAGCGCGCTGTCGAGGTCGGCCGCGAGGAACGCGACCGTGGGACCGGATCCCGAGACGATGCCCGCGAGCGCGCCGTTCTCCTCGCCGAGCTGGAGCACCTCGCCGAGGCCGGGCGCGAGGTGGAGGGCGGGCGCCTGGAGGTCGTTGTGCAGGACCTCGGCGAGCATGTGCGGATCCCCCGCGCGCAACGCCTGGAGCACGCCCGAGTCGACCTGCGGGACCTGCTGCGCCGGGAAGATGTCCTGCGCGTGGCGCTCGCGGTGCTTGTCGAGCTCGCCGTAGACGTCGGGCGTGGAGACGCCGAACTCCGCGATGGCGAGCACCCACTGGAAGGTGCCCTTGGCGAGCGCGGGGCTGAGGCGGTCGCCGCGGCCGGTGCCGATGGCGGTGCCGCCGGCGAGCGCGAACGGCACGTCGGCGCCGAGCTCGGCGCCGAGCGCGAGCAGCTGGTCGCGCGTGCGCTCGGTGCCCCAGAGGGTGTCGCAGGCGAGGAGGGTGGCCGCGGCGTCCGCCGATCCGCCGCCCATGCCGCCCGCGATGGGCACGTCCTTCTCGATGCGCAGGTGCACGCCGCCGCGGTACCCGGTGCTCCGGGCGAGCAGGCGCGCGGCGCGGATGGCGAGGTTGTCGGCGCCGACCGTGAGGTGCGACGTGTCGATGGATCCGCCGAACTCCACCGAGAAGCCGTCCGACCGGGTGGCGTACACGTCCTCGTAGAGGCTCACGGCCTGGTAGGCGGTGGCGACGTCGTGGTAGCCGTCCTCCTGCAGGGCGCCGACCGTGAGGGAGACGTTGATCTTGCCCGGGGCCCGCGCGTGCACCACATCTGAGGTGGTGGCCGCGGAGGTCATGTGATCCAACCTAGCGGAGGCTGGGAGGCACTCCGACCCCGTCGCGATCCGCCCAGGCACGGGCTACGCGGAGGTAGTCGTGGACGCTCAGCTGCTCGCCCCGCGAAGTGGGGGCGACCCCGCCGGCCTCGAGGAGCGCCGACGCCGCCTCGCTCCCGCCGAGCAGCTCGGCGAGGGCCTGGCGCAGCATCTTGCGGCGCTGCTGGAAGGCCGCGTCGACGATCTTGAAGGTGCGCTTCCGCAGCTCCTCGGAGGCGAAGGGCTCCGCGTGCCGCTCGAAGGCGACGAGCACGGAGTCGACGTTCGGCACGGGCCAGAAGACCTGGCGGCTGACCTGGCCGGCCGTGCGCCACGCGCCGTACCAGGCGGCCTTGACGCTCGGGGATCCGTAGACCTTGGATCCGGGTGCCGCGGCGATGCGGTGTCCGACCTCGGCCTGCACCATGACGACGCCCGTGCGGATCGACGGGAAGTGCTCGAGCAGGTGCAGCAGCACGGGCACGGAGACGTTGTAGGGCAGGTTCGCGACGAGCGCGGCGGGGTCGCCCGGCAGGTCCTGGATGCGGAGCGCGTCCTCGTGCACGACGGTGAGGTCGGCGTCCGGCTGGTAGAGGCCCACCGTGATCGGGAGCTGCTCGGCGAGGCGGCCGTCGATCTCCACCGCGACGACGCTCGCGCCCGTCTCGAGGAGGCCGAGGGTGAGGGATCCGAGCCCGGGGCCGACCTCGACCACGTGCGTGCCGGCCTCGACGCGGGCGACGCGCACGATGCGGCGGACCGTGTTGGCATCGATGACGAAGTTCTGGCCGAGCTTCTTGGTGGGCGCGACGCCGAGCAGCTCGGCGAGGTCGCGGATCTCGGCGGGGCCGAGGAGCGTGGGGGCCGGGGCGGCGGCGGGCGCGGTCGACGCCTCGTCGCTCACGCGCGGCCCGCCGGGTCGAGCTCGGCCGGGTCCTTCGACGGCGACGTCACGGGCTCGTCGTCCCAGCGGCCGTAGACGAGCTCGGTGTTGGAGGAGATCTGCGCGGCGAGCATCGACACGTCGGTGCCGAGGTGCGCGGCCATCGCCCGGAGCGTGTGCGGGATGAGGTACGGCGCGTTCGGCCGACCGCGGAACGGCACGGGCGTGAGGAACGGCGCGTCCGTCTCCACCAGCAGCAGCGAGCGCGGCGCGAACGCGAGCGCCTCACGGAGGTCGTGCGAGTTCTTGAAGGTGACCGTGCCGGAGAACGACATGTACCAGCCGTTCTCGGCGCAGATCCGGGCGAGGTCCTCGTCGCCGGAGAAGCAGTGGAAGACGGTGCGCTCGGGGGCGCCGACGCGCAGCAGCGTGGCGACGACCTCGTCGTGCGCGTCGCGGTCGTGGATCTGGAGGGCGATTCCGCGCTCCTTGGCGATGCGGATGTGCTCCTCGAACGAGCGCTGCTGGGCCGCGCGGCCGTCCTCGCCCGTGCGGAAGAAGTCGAGGCCGGTCTCGCCGACGGCGCGCACGCGCGGGCGCCCGGCCAGCTCGTGGATCTCGGCCAGCGCGTCGTCGAGCGTGCCCGCCTCCTCGTAGGCAGGCGCCTCGTTCGGGTGGATCGCGACGGCCGCGAGCATGCGCGGCTCGTGCGCGGCCGTCTCCGCCGACCAGCGGGAGGTCTCGAGGTCGCCGCCCACCTGGATCACGCCGCGGACGCCCACGGAGCTCGCGCGGTCGAGGTGCTCGGTGAAGTCGAGGGGCGACTCGCCGTCCGCGATCTCGAGGTGCGTGTGGTTGTCGTAGACCGGGACCGTGAGCGCCTCGGGCAGCGGCGGGTACGAGAGATCGCGCGTCTGGCCGTGGGCCGAGGAGGTGTCGCGCTGGCGCACGTGATTGGAGTCGGACATCGCGCTCACTCTACCGACGGCGTCCGCGTCGCCCGGGGCCGGGACGCGACGCATCGGCCTGCGCATCGCCCCGCATATACCACGGGGATGGGCGATCCGGGGGCCTTCGGACGAAGCCGTTCCGGGCCCGATGCGGCTGCTAGCGTCCCGCGCTACAGGCGGTCGGACGCCGCCGTGCCGCGGGTCTCCCATGCCCGCTCCCACCACCATGAACACACGACAGGATGGCGAAAGATGAACGGATCGACGGAGATCACCAGCACGGGAACGAGACGAGGGGGCAGACGGAGCACGACGCGCAGGCGCGTCATCGCGGCCCTCTCCGTCACCGCGGGAGCTGCGCTCGCGACGCTGGCCGGAGCGACCCCGGCGCAGGCGGCGACGCCGGCGTTCGAGATCTTCTACGGACCCGGCTGCGGAGGCGGCGGGACGGCGTCCCGCGTCTACACGGGGTTCAACGCCAAGGAGGGCTGGGTCAACGACACCTTCACCAGCAGCCAGTGGGGCACCGTCGGCCTGGGACAGCCGGTCCGCGAGGATGCGGCATCCATCTACGTCAGCAACGCCCGCGTGTACATCTACACGGACGGAGGAGACAGCCCGTCGTGGACGGCCGCGTCGACGGGCGCCTGCTACGACCTGCCCCCGGGCGTCCGCAACCACAACACGCAGTGGCAGACGTTCCGCATCAACTGATCCGCGGAGAGCAGCCCTCGGGTGGGTGGGCGGGTGCCGGACGGACCGGCCCCGCTCACCCGTCCCGCGTTGGCGCCGCCCCGCGCGACCCCCACCCGGCGTGCCGACGCCGACCGGGAGGCGGCACGATCGAGCGACGGGTCAGGCGACGGGCGTCGCCGGCTCCTGCTCGATGCGCGGGAACAGGGGCGCCTCGAGCGGGGTGACGAGGCCGGATCCGGTCCACTCGTCGGCGAGGTCGATGCGCTGCCCGCCGACCGTGCCGGTGCCGCCGAGCGCGGTCCAGAGCTTGGCGGTGGCGCCGGGCAGCACGGGCGCGAGCAGCACGGCGAGCGTGCCGAGCCCGCGGACCGCGGTGTGCAGCACGGTCTCGAGGCGCTCGCGGCCGTCGTCCCTCTTGGCGAGGGCCCAGGGCTCCTGGCTCGTGATGTAGCCGTTGAGCTCGTCGACCAGCGTCCACACGGCGGCGAGCGCCTCGTGGATCGCGAGCCGCTCGATGGCCTCGTCGGCGGTGGCCGCCGCGGACCGCGCCACGGAGAGCACGCGCTCGTCGGCCTCGGTGAGCACGTTCCCCTCGGGGACGCGGCCGTCGAAGTAGCGGCCGACCATCGCGATCACGCGGGAGGCCAGGTTGCCGAAGCCGTTGGCGAGCTCGGCCTGGTAGCGGGCCGACAGGTCTTCCCAGCTGAAGGAGCCGTCCTGCCCGAACGCGAAGGCGCGCATGAAGTGGTAGCGGAAGGCGTCGATGCCGAAGGTGTCGGTGATGGTCTCCGGCGCGATGCCCGTGAGCTTCGACTTGGACATCTTCTCGCCGCCGACGAGCAGCCAGCCGTGGCCGAAGACGCGGCGGGGCGGCTCCTCGCCGAGCGCCATGAGCATGGCGGGCCAGATGACCGCGTGGAAGCGGAGGATGTCCTTGCCCACGAGGTGCGTGGCGGGCCAGCGGCGGCGGAACCGCTCGTCGTCCACGCCGTAGCCGATGGCCGTGACGTAGTTCATGAGCGCCTCGAACCACACGTACACGACGTGGCTCTCGTCCCACGGGATGGGGATGCCCCAGTCGAAGCTGGAGCGCGAGATGGAGAGGTCCTGCAGGCCGCCGCGCACGAACGAGAGGATCTCGTTGCGCGCGCTCTCGGGCTGGATGAAGTCGGGACGCTCCTCGTAGAACGCGAGGAGGCGCTCGCCGAAGTCGCTCATGCGGAAGAAGTAGTTCTTCTCCTCGAGCTGCTCGACCGGCTTGGAGTGGATGGCGCAGACGAGCTGGCCCTCGAACGGCCCGGTGCCCTCGACCAGCTCGTTCGGCTGCTTGTAGTCCTCGCAGCCGACGCAGTACGAGCCCTTGTACTCGCCCGTGTAGATGTACCCGGCGTCGTGGAGGCGCTGCAGGAACACCTTCACCGACTCCTCGTGGCGGGCGTCGGTGGTGCGGATGAAGTCGTCGTTGGAGATGTCGACGGCGGCGAGCAGCGGCTGCCAGCTCTCGGTGACGAGGCGGTCGGCCCAGGCCTGCGGGGTCGTGTCGTGCGCCGTGGCGGTGCGGAGGATCTTCTGCCCGTGCTCGTCGGTGCCCGTGAGGAACCAGGTGTCGTCGCCGCGCTGGCGGTGCCAGCGCGCGAGGACGTCGGCGGCGACCTCCGTGTACGCGTGCCCGATGTGCGGGACGTCGTTCACGTAGAAGATCGGCGTGGTGATGTAGAAGGGCTCGCCGCGGGACATGGGCTCCATCCTAACGATCGGCGGGAGCGCTCCCGATCGTGTGACGGGGGCGCCGAGCGGGCCACGCGCGCCGGTCAGGAGAGGTGGCGCTCCGCCGGTCCGTCGTACTCGGAGAGCGGCCGGATCAGCGAGTTCGCCGCCCGCTGCTCGACGATGTGGGCGGTCCAGCCGACCACGCGCGCGGCGACGAACAGCGGCGTGAAGGCGCGGGTCTCGAAGCCGAGGAGCGCGTAGGCGGGGCCCGAGGGGTAGTCGAGGTTCGGCAGGATGCCGGTGCGCGCCGCCATGCCGCGCTCGAGCGCGTCGTACAGCTCCATGGTGCGGGTGGCGGACTCCCCCGTGGGCCCGCCGTCGGCGACGCGGGCGGCCACGAGGTCGTCGAGCGCCGCCTTCATGGTGGGGACGCGCGAGTCGCCCGCGCGGTAGACGCGGTGGCCGAAGCCCATGACCTTGCGCTTCGCGGCGAGCGCCGCATCGAGCCACGCCTCCACGCGCGACGCGTCGCCGATCTCGTCGAGCGTCTCGAGCACGGCCTCGTTCGCGCCGCCGTGAAGCGGGCCCTTCAGCGCGCCGATGGCGCCCGTGACCGCGGAGTGCAGGTCGGCGAGGGTGGAGGTGATGACCCGGGCCGTGAACGTGGAGGCGTTGAAGGAATGCTCGGCGTAGAGGATGAGCGACACCTCCATCGCCTTCGCGTCGGCCTCCGTGGGCCGGTCGCCGTGCACCATGAGGAGCAGGTTCTCGGCGAGGCCGAGGTCGTCGCGCGGCTCGACGGGCGCGAGGCCCTGGCGGCGCCGCTGGTCGTACGCGATGAGCACGGGGATCTGCGCGAGCAGACGCACGGACCGCCCGAGGTCGGCCTCGGCGGAGTGGTCCTCCGGCGTCGGATCCGCGGCGCCGATCGCGCTGACCGCGGTGCGCAGGACGTCCATCGGATGCGCGTCGACGGGGAGGGCGTCGATGATCCCGAGCACGGCCGCGGACGGCTGCCGCTCCGACCGCTCCTGGTTCTCGAAGTGGGCGAGCTCCTCGTCGGTCGGCAGCTCGCCGTGCCAGAGGAGGTACGCGACCTGCTCGAAGGAGCACTCGGCGGCGAGCTCCTGCACGGGGTAGCCGCGGTAGAGGAGGGAGTTGGTGGCCGGCTCGACCTTGCTGATGCGGGTGGTGTCGACGACGACCCCGGCGAGGCCCTTGCGGATGTCGGCCATGGTGCTCCTTCGCGGCATGCCGCACCCGCGGTGGTCGGGCGGATCGGGTCGCCTCCGGGTGCGTTCGTCACTGTATCGGGGCCGGCGGCGCGGCGGCGAGGGGCGCCGACGACGAGGCGGTGGACGCGCGACGGCGGGTTGGGGAGGAGCCGCCGGACGACAGGCCGGTGACGACCTCCTCCGCACCCGGGTCGCCGCGGGATCCGCTCGGTAGCCTCACGAGCAGGCGCACCCGAGGCGCCGCCACGCAGCCGCGCCGACCCGGAGGACGCCATGCCCGAGAGCACCGACCACGCCGATCGCGCCGCCGAGGCCGCAGCCGCAGCCGCAGGCGACGCGCAACCCGGCGGCGCGGCCGAGCCCGACCGCTACGACGTCGCCGTCATCGGCGCCGGCCCCGCGGGCACCGCCGCCGCCCTCCGCGCCGCCGAGCTGGGTG
This sequence comes from Clavibacter sp. CT19, assembly GCF_027858075.1. Classification (NCBI taxonomy): domain Bacteria; kingdom Bacillati; phylum Actinomycetota; class Actinomycetes; order Micrococcales; family Microbacteriaceae; genus Clavibacter; species Clavibacter sp. CT19. Next base: position 199,614 of record NZ_JAQHYR010000002.1, read on the forward strand.
CATCCGTCGTGGTGCTGGAGGCCGGCCGCCTCGGCGGCACGTGCGTCAACACCGGATGCGTGCCCACGCGCGTGCTCGCGAAGACCGCGCGGCTCGTGCGCGAGGTGCGCTCGGCGGGCGAGAGCGGGATCGGCGTGGGTGAGCCTGCGCCGCACTGGCCGTCGATCGTGGCGCGCGTGCACGCGCAGGTCGACCGCGTGCGCTCGCTCAAGGACGAGGAGGCGCGGTTCGAGGAGGCGGGCATCACGCTCATCCACGAGGGCCGCGCGCGCTTCGTCGACGACCGCACGCTCGTGCTCGACAGCGGCCGGCGGATCACGGCGGGCTCGATCATCGTGTGCGTCGGCGGCCACTCGCGCCGCCTGCCCGTGCCCGGCGCCGAGCTCGCGACCGTGCCCGAGGACGTGCTCGCGCTGCCGGGGATCCCCCGCCGGCTGGCCGTCATCGGCGCGGGCAACACGGGCGCGCAGCTCGTCACGGTGTTCCGCTCGTTCGGCTCCGAGGTCACGCTGCTCGACGTCGCGCCGCGCGTGCTCACCGCGTCCGACGAGGTGATCTCGGAGGCCGTCGCCGACGCGTTCGTCGCCCAGGGCGTGCGCGTGCGCACGGGCATCGACACCGTGACGGGCCTCACGAGGACGGGCGACGGATCCATCACCCTGCTCTGGCGCGAGGGCGACCGCCCGCAGTCCTCCAGCTTCGACGCCGTGATCATGGCCACCGGCTGGCCCGCCGACGTCGAGGACCTGGGGCTCGAGCACGCGGGAGTGGAGGTGGAGCGCTCGGCGATCCCCGTCGACCGCTACCTCCGCACGCGCGTGCCGCACATCCTCGCGGTGGGCGACGCCAACGGGAAGGACATGCTCGTGCAGGCGGCGCAGTCGGAGGGCGAGGCCGCAGCCGAGAACGCGGTGCTGGGCGTCAACCGGCGGATCCCGCTGCAGCTCCTCCCGGCCGGCGGCTTCACCGACCCCGACTACGCGGGCGTCGGCCTCACCCAGGCGGAGGCGCGCGAGCGCGACGGCGCGTGCGTCGTGGCGCGGGTGCCGTTCGCCGAGGTCGACCGCGCCGTGATCGACGACCGCGAGGCCGGCTTCCTGCTCCTCATCGCCGACCGCCGCCGTGAGCTGATCCTCGGTGCGCACGCCGTGGGCGAGAACGCGGTCGAGGTGATCCAGTCGGTCACCACCGCGATGGCCGCGGGCGTCGACGTCGCCACCCTCGCGCACGTGCGGTTCGCGTACCCCACCTACAGCGCGATCATCGGGATCGCGGCCCGGCGGCTGCTCCAGGAGGAGGAGCGCCCGGGCGAGCTGGACTGACGCGCGGTCGGGGCCGCCCAACGGCGCGTGGTCGGATGGACGCATGACCGCGCTGATCGTCACGGCCCATCCCGATCCCGACTCCCTCACCCACGAGGTCGCCCGCCGGGTCGTCGCCGCCCTCGGAGCCGACCGGACGGAGGTCGCGCACCTCGCGCAGGAGGGCTTCGACCCGGTGTTCGGCATGGCCGACCGGGCCGCGTACGCCGGCGGCTCCCCCGCGCACGCGGACGTCGTCGCCGAGCAGGCGCGCCTCGACGCCGCGGACCACGTCGTGCTCGTCTTCCCCGTGTGGTGGTGGTCGATGCCCGCCCTCCTCAAGGGCTGGATCGACCGCACCTTCATCGCGGGCTGGGCCTTCGGCATCGACGACGAGGGGCGCATCGAGAAGCGGCTCCAGCGCCTCACCGTGCACCTCGTGCCCGTCTCCGGCACGAGCCGGGAGTCGTTCGCCCGGCACGGCTACCTCGCGTCGTTCGAGACCCAGATCGGCCACGGGATCCTCGACTACTGCGGCGCGCGCCGCGGCGCGACGGCCTTCGTGCACGACTCCGAGTCGGGCGACCGCGACGCCGTGGACGCCGAGGTGGAGCGGGCCGTGGCCGAGGTGCTGGCGGCGGTCGGCTGATCCGGCGGGCCCTCCGCGCAGGCCGTCCGGCGTCGCCTAGCGTCGGAGCATGACCGCCGACGATCCGCTCCCCGACCGTCCCGGCGACGAGGCCCGCGCCGTCCCCGGTGCGGACGAGATCGCGATCCGCGCGGCCGAGCCCGCGGACATGCGAGCGGTCGCGGAGCTGCGCTGGCGGTGGTCCGTCGACGAGTCGGGCACGGCGCCCGTGACCGATCCCGCCGGCTACGTCGCCGCGACCACCGCCTTCGCCGACGCGCACGCGGGGACGCACCGCTGCGTCGTCGCCGAGCGGGACGGCGTCGTCGTGGGCCTGGCCTGGCTCGCCCTCACGGACCGGCCGCCGACGCCGGACGACCTGAGCCGCGTCGCGGGCGACGTGCAGTCGGTCTACGTCGTCCCCGAGCTGCGCGGATCCGGGACCGGCTCGCGGCTGGTCGCCGCGCTGCTCGACGACGCCCGCGCCGCGGGCTGCCGGTATGTCCGCGTTCACTCGAGCCCGCGCGCGATCGCCGTCTACGCCCGCGCGGGCTTCGCGGTGGACGAGACGTACCGCGTCGTCCGGCTCTGACGCGCCGACGCCGGGATCCCGCCGAGGAGCGCGCAGTCCGCCACCTCGCGCCGGCCGCACGCCGCGAGGCACGAGGATCCGCGTCCCACTGTGCACACGCCGCAGCGCCCGCAGCCCCCCGCGGCTAGCCTCGCGGAATGCCCGCCGCCCCCGCCGCCCGATCCGGCGGGGTGCGCGCGGGTTCCCGTGCGGGCCATGTCGTCGCATCGCTCGCGATGGGCGTCCTCACCCGGGGACTCGCGCTCGACGGATCGCTCCGGCGCCTCGACGAGCACGCGCCCGGGGCGCGCGCCTGATGCCGCACGCGACCCCGCACGACGACGAACCCCGCACCCTCCTCCACGTGCTCCCGTGGACCACCGCGGTGGGCGGCGCGGTGGCGGTGCTCCTGATCCCCGGGTCATTGGTCGCGCTCAGCAGCATCACCAGCCGGGCCGGCTCCGACGACGGCAGATTCCTCCCGGTCGTGCTGCAGGCGATGCTCTTCGCCGCGGTCATGGCCTTCGTCGTCGGGCTGGCCGCCGGCGCGCTGGCGGGCCTGCCGGATCACCTCGCGCGGCACCGCCCGGAGCTCCGGCGGCGCACATCCGCGCTCGCCGTCGTCATCCTGACCGCCGTCATCTCCCTCGCCTGGCTGGCCGTGCTCGCCGAATGGCAGCCGCTCCCCCTGGCGCCCACCCTCGGGACGACCGGCGTGGTCGCCGCCATCACCGCGGGGGCCACGGCGATCGTGGTCGCCCGCCACGCGCGACGCCGACGCCGGAAGGAGTCGCGCCCCTCGGTCACGGACGCGTGAGGATCACGCCCCGCCGCGGTTCCCCTCGAGCGTGAACGTGAAGACGTCCTCGTCGAACGCGCTGTAGCCCGCGTAGTCGAGCAGCTCGTAGAGGCGGGCGCGGGTCTGCATCTCGGGCACCTTCGACGCGAGCGTGCCCTCCTCGAGGATCGCGTCGAGGCCACGCTCGGCGGCGCCCATCGCGAGGCGCAGGAGCGACACCGGGTAGATGACGATGTTGACGCCCACGTCCGCGAGCTGCTGCGTCGTGAACAGCTCGCTCTTCCCGAACTCGGTCATGTTGGCGAGGATCGGCACGTCCACCGCGGCGCGCATCGCCTCGAACTCGGCGAGGTCGGCCATCGCCTCGGGGAAGATCGCATCGGCGCCCGCGTCCACCAGCGCCTTCGCGCGATCGACCGCCGCGGACATGCCGTCGACCCCGCGCACGTCGGTGCGGGCCATGACGAGCAGGTCGGGGTCGCGGCGGGCGTCGACGGCGGCGCGGATCCGCTTCAGCGCGGTCGACTCGTCCACCACCTGCTTCCCGTCGAGGTGGCCGCAGCGCTTCGGGTTCACCTGGTCCTCGATGTGGAGGCCCGCGACGCCGGCGTCCTCGAGCATCTGCACCGTGCGCGCGACGTTAATCGGCTCGCCGAAGCCCGTGTCCGCGTCCACGAGGCAGGGCAGGTCGGTGACGCGCGCGATCTGCTGCGAACGCCCGGCCACCTCGGTGAGCGTGGTGAGGCCGATGTCGGGCAGACCGAGGTCCGCCGAGAGCACGGCGCCCGAGATGTAGACGCCGTCCATGCCCTTGTCCTGGATGAGGCGGGCCGAGAGCGGGTTGAACGCGCCGGGCATCCGGAGCAGCTCACCCGATGCCAGCCGCTCGCGGAACGCGCGGCGCTTGGCGGCGGAGGTGAGGGTGGAGTGCAGCACTAGAGGAGTCCCTTCGGGGAGCCGGCGCCGTCGAGCAGGCCGGGCCGGGCGGTCACGGTGAGGCCGGCGAGCTCGTCGGCGGTGAGCTCGGGCAGGCGCTCCACGAGGGCGAGGAAGCGGTCGACCTCGCGGTCCTCGAGCACGCCGTCGGCGAGCGTGCGGAGCTTGCCCACGTAGTCGGCGCGCGCGAACGGCCGGGCGCCGAGCGGGTGCGCGTCGGCGACGGCGATCTCGTCGACGATGGTCGAGCCGTCGGTCAGGCGGATCTCCACCCGGCCGCCGAACGCCTTCTCGGCCGGATCCATGGAGTGGTACCGGCGGGTCCACTCCGGGTCCTCGGTCGTGGTGACGCGGCGCCAGAGGTCGACCGTGTCGGGGCGGCCGGCGCGCTCGGGCGCGTACGAGTCGACGTGGTGCCAGGTGCCGTCCTGCAGCGCGACCGTGAAGATGTACGGGATCGAGTGGTCGAGCGTCTCGCGGCTGGCGCGCGGGTCGTACTTCTGCGGGTCGTTGGCGCCGGATCCGATGACGACGTGCGTGTGGTGCGACGAGTGGATGAGGACGCGGTCGATCGCGTCCGCGTCGGCGAGCACCGGGTGGGCCTGGTGCAGGCGGCGGGCGAGGTCGATCCACGCCTGCGCCTGGTACTCGGCCGAGTGCTCCTTCGTGTACGTGTCGAGGATCGCCCGCTTGGCCTCGCCGGGTGCGGGCAGCGGCACGTCGTAGGAGGCCGCGGGGCCGTCGAGCAGCCACGCGATGACGCCGTCCTCGCCCTCGTAGATGGGGGTGGGGCTGGTCTGGCCGCGCATCGCCCGGTCGATCGCCTCGACGGCCATCTTCCCGGCGAACGCGGGCGCGTGCGCCTTCCACGTGCTGATCGCGCCCTTGCGCGACTGCCGCGTGGCGGTCGTGGTGTGCAGGGCCTGGCCGACGGCCTGGAACACGGTCTCCTCGTCGAGGCCGAGGAGCGTGCCGATGCCGGCCGCGGCCGACGGGCCGAGGTGCGCGACGTGGTCGATCTTGTGCGCGTGCAGGCTGATGGCCTTCACGAGGTCCACCTGGATCTCGTAGCCGGTGGCGATGCCGCGGATCACGTCGGCGCCCGTGAGCGCGCGGCCGTCGGGACGGCCGGCCGCGGCGGCGTGCTGCGCGGCCGCGAGGATCGGCGGGATGTTGTCTCCCGGGTGCGAGTACTCCGCGGCGAGGAAGGTGTCGTGGTAGTCGAGCTCGCGCACGGCCACGCCGTTCGCCCAGGCGGCCCACTCGGCGCTGACGCGGGTGGCGGGATCCGCGCCCACGACGGTCGCGCCCGCGCCGCCCGTGGACGGCCCGTGCGCGAGGGCCTGCGCGCGCGCCGCGACGACGGGGGCGCGCGTGAGCGACGCGGTCGCGACGGCCGCGTTGTCGATGATGCGGTTGACGACCATCTCGGTGACCTCGGCGTCGACCTCGACCGGATCCGCGGCGACGGCGGCGATGCGCCCCGCCAGCTGCTCCCCGGGAGGCAGGGCCTCGTCGCTGCGGTGGACGCGGACGCGGTGGATCTGCATGCTCTTCCTCACGGTCGGGCGCCTGTCGCGGAGGGCTCGGGGCCTCGTCCGCGCGGCACCGGTCCAGCGTATCCACCGCCGGGGCCGTCCTACGCTGGAGCGTGCTCACCGTCGATCCGGAGTCCCCGCGCGCCGCCGACGTGCTCCCGCTGCTGCGGCAGGCCGACGACTTCGCGCTCACGCTCTACCCGGCCGAGAACTACCACGCGCTCGACGCGGCCGACCTCGAGCGGTCGGGCGTGACGTTCCTCGTCGCGCGCGAGGACGGCCGCGCGCTCGGCACGGCGGCGGTCGTGGACGGCGGCGACGGATCCGCGGAGCTGAAGCGCGTGTTCGTCACGGACGCGGCGCGCGGCCTCGGCGTCGGGCGCGCGCTGCTGGTCGCCGCGGAGGAGCGGGCGCGCGAGCTCGGCGCTGACGTCATGCGGCTCGAGACCGGCCTGCCGCAGACCGCGGCGATCGCGATGTACGAGCGCGGCGGCTACCGGCACGTGCCGCGCTTCGGGCCGTACGCGGCGGATCCGACGAGCGTCTGCATGGAGCGCGACCTGCGGGTGGCGCCCGGGCCGCTCCCCCGCTGGATCCTCCGCCCCGCCCTCGCCGACGACGCGACGTGGATGGCGGAGCTGCGGGCCGTCGCGCTCCGGCCGGACCTCGAGCGGCTCGGCCGGTGGGATCCGGTGCGGGTCCGCCGCCGCTTCCTCGACGGATGGGCCGCCGAGCGCACCTCGGTGATCCGCGTCGACGGCCGCGACGCGGGCCTCATCGCCTGCCGCGAGGAGCCCGACGCGCGCTGGATCGAGCACTTCTACCTGGATCCCGCGGTGCAGGGCCGCGGCATCGGCGGCGAGGTGCTGCGCGCGATCATGGCCCGCCCCGACGACGGCCGCCCGTTCCGCCTCGACGTGCTCCAGGGCAGCGCGGCGCGGCGGCTGTACGAGCGGGCGGGGTTCCGGGTCGAGCGGGAGGATGCGGTGGACGTGTGGCTGGTGGCGCTGCGCCACGACCCCGCGGCCGCACCCCGGGCGACGAAGGGGACGTCCCCACGATGACGACCTCCGCGCGACCGGTCACCCACTTCACGCCCGCCCGCCACTGGATGAACGACCCCAACGGCCTCATCCACCACGACGGACGATGGCACCTGTTCTTCCAGCACAACCCGCACGGGATCGACTGGGGCCACATGAGCTGGGGCCACGCCTCGAGCGTCGACCTCCGCACGTGGACCGAGCATCCGGTCGCCCTCCGGCACGATGACGACGAGGCGGTCTACTCCGGCTCGGTCGTGTTCGACGCGGGGAACGCGTCCGGTCTCGGAACGGCGGATCGCCCGCCGCTGGTCGCCCTCTACACCTCCGCGCGCCCCGGCAGCCAGGCGCAGGCCCTCGCGTCGAGCGCCGACGGCGGCCGGACGTGGACGAAGCACGGCGTCGTCCTCGACCGCGGGACCACGGACTTCCGCGACCCGAAGGTGCTCCGGCACGGCGACCACTGGATCATGGTCGCCGTCGAGGCGCTCGACCGGCAGGTGCACCTGTTCCGCTCCGACGACCTCCGGTCGTGGACGCCGCTGTCGGTCTTCGGCCCCACCGGATCGACGGAGGGCATCTGGGAGTGCCCGGACCTCTTCCCGCTGGACGGGAGGTGGGTGCTCCTCGTCTCCACCAACCCCGGCAACCCGGCCGGCGGATCCGGCATGCAGCGCTTCGTCGGCGACTTCGACGGCACCGCCTTCACGGCCACGTCCTGGGGCCCGCTCGACCACGGGCGCGACCTCTACGCGGGCGTGACCGTCGCCGACGCCCCGGAGCCGACGCTCATCGGCTGGATGGGCAACTGGGACTACGCGGACGCGGTGCCGACCTCGCCGTGGCGGGGGTCGATGGCGCTGCCCCGGCGCCTCGCGCTCCGCGGGGAGCAGGTGCTCCAGCTCCCCGCGGTCCCGGACCCCGGCCCTCCCGACTGGCTCGCGGCGCAGGGCGAGGCGCCCTCCGGTCCCCTCCCCGCGGCGGCCCACGGTCGGGCGCTGCGGATCCGGCTGCGATGCGTCCCGCGGGAGGGCGCGGTCGCGCTGGTGGTCCGTGCCGCGGCGGACGGCTCCCGCGGCACGACCATCCGGATCGACGGCGACGTCCTCACCGTCGACCGGCGGGCCTCGGGACAGGTGGGCTTCTCGCCGGCGTTCCCGAGCGTCTCCTCGGCACGCGTCCCGGCCGACGCCGACGGAGCGGTGTCGCTCGAGATCTGGGTCGACGTCTCATCCGTCGAGGTGTTCGCGGATCAGGGGGCCGTGGTCCTCACGGAGCAGGTCTTCCCGTGCGACGAGGACATCGCGGTCGTCCTCGAGACGCCGGCCGGCGGGTCCACCTCGATCGACGTCACGGTCCTTCGCGCATGAGGTCGCGATCTCGCGTGGTGGGTCGCCCGGAGACCTCACCCGGGTCGAGGCCACCTGGGCAGGCGCCCGAGGAGGGTGACTAGCTGGACGGCCAGCGCGGCCGGCCCGACCCGCGGCATCCGCGCAGTCGTAACGTGGAGGGAAGACCGCGAAGGAGCAGGCACATGGAGCACACCCGACTCGGCAGCACCGGCCTCCGCGTGAGCCGCCTCGCCCTCGGCTGCATGACGTACGGCGATCCCACCCGGGGCATGCACTCCTGGACCATGGACGAGGAGGCGTCGGCGCCCTTCTTCCGCCAGGCGGTCGAGCTCGGCATCACCTTCTGGGACACCGCGAACGTCTATCAGCAGGGCACGAGCGAGGAGTACGTGGGCCGCGCCATCCGCCGCTTCTCCCGGCGCGAGGACATCGTGCTCGCGACCAAGGTCTCCGGGCGGATGCACGACGGACCCGGCGGATCCGGCCTGTCGCGGGCCGCGATCCTCGAGCAGGTCGACGCCTCGCTCCGCCGCCTCGGCACCGACCACATCGACGTGTACCACGTGCACCGCTTCGACCCGGAGACCCCGGTCGAGGAGACGATGCAGGCGCTCGACGACGTCGTGCGCGCGGGGAGGGTCCGCTACCTCGGCGCCTCGTCCATGCACGCCTGGCAGTTCGCGAAGCTCCAGCGCGCCGCGGCGGTCAACGGCTGGACGGGCTTCGCCGCCATGCAGGACCAGTACAACCTCCTCAAGCGCGAGGAGGAGCGCGAGATGATCCCGCTCTGCGCCGACACCGGCGTGGCCCTCACGCCGTACTCCCCCAACGGCAAGGGCCGGCTCACCCGGCCTCGCGGCGCGACGACCGCGCGATCGGCGACGGACGAGGTCGCCGAGGCGTTCGACACCGACGCCGACGGCCCCGTCATCGACGCGGTGGAGCAGGTCGCCGCGGAGCGCGACGTGCCCATGGCGCGCGTCGCGCTCGCGTGGGTGCTGCGGAACCCGACGGTCGCCGCGCCGGTCATCGGCGCGACGAAGCCCCACCACCTCACCGACGCCGTCGCCGCCCTCGACCTGGAGCTGACCGACGACGAGGTCGCCCGGCTCGAGAGCCCCTACGTGACGCAGCCGCCGTTCTGGTGGTGACGGGACGGCCGGCGTCGGGATGCTGTTCGCAGGCCTGTTCGGCGCCGCCATGTGCGTGCTCCGGGAGATGTGCCGAGGGTCCGTGGTGTGGATCGGCGCCGTCCACTTCGTGGCCGACGTGATCCTGATGGGAGGCGTTCATGGAGTCTGGACCTGACAAGGGGTTCGCCGTGCTGCTCGATCGTCTGGGGAGGTCCGCGCGAGCTCATGCGTGCTCCGGAGCGCCGACGGAGGCCATGGTCTGGGACGAGTCGTCGGAGATCACGGTCCGCCTGTCCCTGCGCGGAGACGAGCTCTGGGCGATGGCCGGCTCCGGCGTGCTGGTCCGCTTCGTGGAGACGAGCGAGGGGGAGTTCGACCTCGATCAGGTCGAGCACGCCGTCGGGCTGATGCTGCGGGGGCTCGCCGTCGAGTTCTTCGGGGCGGCCGATGATCCCGGGGGCGAGGCGTACCCGTCCGGCTTCGAGATCGGGAGCGAGCGTGCATTCGCGGGCGGCCTGGACGAGGGGCAGTCGCGCTTCCGCGCACGCCTCGCCGGGCCGATGTTCCGCGCGACGGTGCCGATCGCGGAGTGAACGTGTCCTGGCCGCAGCGCACGGCGGACGCGGACGCAAGCGCCGTCGCCACCTAGTCGCCGGGGTGCAGGCCAGCGTCCGCCGGCCCGGTCCGCCACGCGGTGAAGTGGACGGTGAAGCCGTCGCGCGTCGGGGCGCAGCACATGGGGCCCGCGGTCACGGCGGCGTCGGGATCCAGCGGCGACACCCGCACGAGGCGCCACGGCTCGTCGTCCACCCGCGCGCGGACCGTCAGCGCGTCGCCGGAGCGGCTGGTGCGGATCGTCACGAGCCGGCCGTGCCAGTCGGGGACGGGCGCCAGCGACCAGTCGGACATGCCGCGGGTGACGACGGCGCCGAGGCCGTCCTGGCCGTCGCTGCGCTCGACGCCGGCCTTGGTCCACACGCGGTGGTCCAGGTGCCGGAGTCCCAGTCGATGTCGGTCATGGCCCGAGCGTACGTACCCCGCGATCCCCGGTCGGGCTCGGACGGCGCGCGCGGAGGAGCGATCCGCCCCCGTCCCGGGAGTTCACGGAAGCAGAACATCCCGTTCATGCACGGGGCCGGGCCGCGCCCCATGATCCTGATGCCGAGCTCCCGCGCGTCTGCGCGCGCCGGCCTGCGCGACCCCGCGCGCATCCCACCACAGAAGGACGAACGTGAAGATCCCCCCTGCCCGCCGTGCCGCCCCCGCGCGCATCGGCGCCCTCACCGCGGCGGCCGCCGCGGTGGTGCTCTCCGTCGGCATCGGCGCCCCCGCCGCGCATGCCGCCGCCGACCCCGCGCTCCAGCCGGCCCCCGCGGCGAGCGACCACCTCATCACCGACGTGCCCGGCCTCGTCAACGGCCGCGAGCTCGGCGCCTTCACCGGCCTCGACGGGCGCCAGGTCGACGCGAGCCGCCTGATCCGCACCGAGTCGCTCGACAAGATCACCGCCGCGGGCGCCGCGACGCTCGCGACCGCGCACCACGTCGACCTCGTGATCGACCTGCGCACGCCCGGCCAGATCCAGAAGAAGCCCGACGTGGCGATCCCCGGCGCGAAGACCGTCGCGATCTCGCTCTTCGGCGCCGACGGCGACTACCCGGACGACACGGTCATGTACCAGGACCTCATCGACAAGGGCCACGTCGACGCCGCCCACCCGGGCGTCATGATCAGCGCGTACCGCCAGGTGCTGCAGGCCATCGCGTCGCACACCGGGAACGGCACGATCCTGATCCACTGCTCGCACGGCATGGACCGCACGGGCACCGTGGTCGACCTGCTCGACCGGATCCTCGGCGTCGGCAGCTCCGACATCCTCCACGACTACCTGCTCTCCAACACGCAGCTCGGCGTCGACTGGGCGAAGCCCGCGCTCCTCCAGGGCACCTTCGAGGCCGGCATCGCGTCGCGCTACGCGGGGATGGACTCCTACATCCGCACGACCCTCGGCGTGGACGACCAGGAGATCCGCGCCCTCCGCGCGCAGTTCCTCGTCTCCGACGACGCGGCCGCCACGTCCATCACCGTGGGCGGCGTGACCGTGCCGCTCGCCGACGCCGCCGGATCCGCGGGCGCCACGGTTGCCGTCGGCCGCGCGTCGATCGCTCCAGCCGACGTCCACGTCGCGCTCGCGGACGCCGGCAGCCGCGCGTCCGTGACCGTCGCCGGTCGCGTCGTCTCGGTCGTCGTCACGGCCGCGGACGGGCGCAGCACGCGCACGTACCGCGTCACGGCCGGCCTCGCGCGGCTCGAGCTGACGGGCGGATCCGCGCCCCTCGCGGGCGGGACGGTCGCGGTCCGCGCATCCGGCCTCACCGCGGGCGCCGCGTACCGGGTCGAGCTCCACTCCACGCCGACCGACGTCGGCACCCTCACCGCGGGATCCGACGGCGCGGTCGCCGGCACCGTCACGATCCCGGCGGGCACCGAGGCGGGCGCGCACACGCTGACGCTCCTCGACGCGTCAGGGGCCGCCGTCACGGATCCGGCGTCGCTCACGGTGAGCGCGGCCCAGGTCGCCGGCACGACGACGACGGGCACGACCACGGCCGCGCACCACGCCGGCCCCGCGGTCGCGACCGGCGGTACCTCGGTCGCCGCCGCCACCCCGTGGCCCGGCATCGCGCTCGCCGGCCTGGGGCTCGGCGCGCTCGCGGCCCTCGCCGCGACGCGTCGCCGCCGGGCGTCGCACCAGCGGTGACGACGGATCCGCGGACGACCCGGCGGCGGGCCATCACCGCCGCCACGGTCGTCGCGGCGTCCGCCGCCGTGGTCGTCGGCACGCTGTCGGCCGTGGGCGCGCTGCCCGCTGACGACGCCCCGCGCGACCTCGCCGGTGCACCGGTGCAGGCCGACGTGACCGCGCCCTCCGCCGGCGACGACGGATCCGCGCAGCCAGCCGTCGACTCCGGCCTCGGCCGCCTCCGGGCGCCGTCCGTCGGGCTCGACGTGCCGCTCGGCGCCGTCGACGTGGTCGGCGGCGTCGTGGATCCCCCGGGCTTCGCCTCCGCGTACCGCGTGCGCGACCTCGGCGTCGCGCCCGAGCACGCGGCGGAGGGCACGGTGTTCGTCGTCATGCACTCGGTGCGCGGCGGCGGCGTGGGCCCGGGCGACCTCCTCATCGACGACCGGGCCGGGAGCGCGCGCATCGCTCCCGGGGCGGTCATCGAGGTGGCGGGCGTCGACTACGCGGTCGGATCCAGCCGGGCGGTCGCCAAGGGCGCGCTGCCCGACGACGCCGCGGTCTGGGCCGACACCCCGGGCCGCCTCGTCGTCATCACGTGCCTCCAGCGCGCCGACGGCACCCCGTCGCGCGACGACATGGTGATCGAGGCGACGCGGACCTGACGCCCCACCGCCCGCGGAGCGGGGAGCGCGACGACCGATGCGGTCGCGCGCTCCCCGCCTCGCTAGCCTCGGGTCATGGGGATCCACCGCGTCCAGCACGCCGTCGTCGGCGCGTGGCGCGCCGCCACCTCCCCGGACCGCCTCCTCCTCGCCGCGAAGACCGCGCTCGCGGTCGGCATCGCGTGGGCCGTCGCCCCCTACGTGCCCGGCGTCGCGAACGAGTACCCCTACTACGCGCCGCTCGGCGCGCTCGTGAGCATGTACCCGACGCTCATGGGATCCGCCCGCACGGGCCTGCAGACGCTCCTCGGGCTCGCGGCGGGCATCGTCCTCGCCACCGCGGTGATCCTCACCTCCGGCCCGACGTGGTGGTCCATCCCCCTGATCGTCGGCATCGGCGTGATCCTGTCCGGCTCCGGCTGGTTCGGCGCCGGTCGCGAGTACGTGCCCATGGCCGCGCTGTTCGTGCTCATCATCGGCGGGCAGGACGCCGACACGTACTCGCTCGGCTACCTCGTGCAGATGGCGGTCGGCGTGGTGACCGGGCTCCTCATCAACGTGCTCATCGCGCCGACGCTGTCGAGCGGACGCGCGGCGGCCCGGATCAGCGCGTTCCAGCGCGAGGTCGCCCAGCGGCTGCGGGAGGTGGGCGACGCGGTCGAGTCCGACGCGCCGCCCGCGCACGCCGACTGGATCCGCGCCAGCGAGGACCTCGCCGGCACCGCGCGGGCCGTGCGCGCCGACCTCCGGGAGGCCGACGAGAGCCGCAAGGGCAACCCGCGCGCGCTCGTGAACAAGCGGGACGTGCGCATCGATCACGCCCGGCTCGAGGCGATGGACCAGATCGTCTTCCACGTCCGCGACGTGTCCGCGGCTCTCGCCGACACCATCTGGCAGCAGCGCGGATCCATCGGCCTCGACCACGGCATCGGCGCGCCCATCCGCGACGCCTGCCACGCGGTCGCCGACGTGCTCGACCTCGACGACCCGGACTCCCCCGAGCGCCACCGCGCCATGGGCGAGGCCGCCCGGCAGGTGCGGCTGCTCGTGGAGGCGGTGGACGAGCAGTCGCAGGAGCTCGGCCGCGCGATGGGACCGGGCGTCCTCACGGCGATGCACCTCAAGCGCGTGCTGCGGCACCTCGAGCCGGTGGACGCGGCGGAGTCACCGGCTCCGTAGCGCGGCGTCCGGGCCGTCCCCGCCCGCTGCCAGGGCCACGGCACCGGCACCGCCCGCGCCCGGCAGCGCATCCGCCCGCGCGTCGAAGCGCACCGCGACGATGCCCGCCACGATCAGCGCGCCGCCCACCAGCTGCAGCGCCGTCAGCTCCTCGCCGAGCAGCAGCCAGGCCCATGCGCCGGCGGCCGCCACCTCGAGCAGTCCCACGAAGGAGGCGAGGCGGGATCCGAGCATCGCGCTGCCCGTGATCCCCGCGCCGTACGCGAGCGCGGTCGCGACGACGCCCACCACGAGCATGGGCACCCACCACGGCACCACGCTGCCGAGCATCTCGACGTCGGCGACGGACCCCGTGAACGGCAGCACCCCGGTGAGCCCGACGAGCCCCAGCACCGCCGCCGCGACGAGCAGCCCCGCGGCCGCGAGCGCCACGGGCGGCAGGCCGTCCGCGCCCCGCGCCGCGATCGCGAAGTAGCCCGCGCAGCCCACCATCGCGCCGAGCGCGAGCAGCACGCCGACCGGATCCAGCGCCCCGCCGCCCGACGGCGACACCACGAGCGCGAGCCCGCCGGCCGCCGCGACGGATCCGAGGAGCACCGGCACCGCGGGCCGCCGCCTGGTCATCGCCCACGCGACCGCGACGAGCAGCAGCGGCGCCATGAACTCGATGAGGATGGCCGTGCCCACGGGGATCCGCTCGATGGCCGCGAAGTACATGCCCTGCGCGCCGGCCACGCCCACGAGCGCCATGCCGAGCACGCGCCGCCAGGCCCGGAGCACCGGACGCAGGTCGCCGCCGAGCTGCACGAGCGCGATCGGGGCGAGCACCAGGCCGCCGACGAGCGCGCGCAGGGCGACCGCCGCGACCGGACTCCAGCCCGATTCCAGCAGCGGCTTCACGAAGGCACCGGAGAGCCCGAAGGACGCGGCGGCCACGATGGCGAGCACGAGTCCGGTGGTGAGATGGCGTCGGGGCATGGTGCTCTCGTCTCGTCAGGGGCCAAACGACCTACGCCCCTGACGCTAGACTGGTCGCGGATAAGGAGTCAACTTGCATTTCACCCCTGACACCGAGGACGTGCTCACGTTCGACGCCGTCGTCCTCAACACGGCGCCGCGCGCCACCCGATCCGGCACCGACCTGCTCGCGACGCCCGAGCAGCTCGAGGACCTCATGACCCGCAGCGGCTTCTCCGGCCGCTTCGACCGCGACGACCGCGAGCTCCAGGAGGTGCGCCGCGCGCGCACCCGGCTCCGCGCCATCTGGACCCTCGACCGCGACGACATGGTCGACGCCGTGAACGAGCTGCTCGCCCGGCACCGCGCATCGCCCCGGCTCGTGCGGCACGACGCGCTCGACTGGCACCTGCACGCGACGCCCGACGACGCGCCGCTCGCCGACCGGATCCTCGTGGAGGCCGCGATGGCCCTGGTCGAC
Source organism: Clavibacter sp. CT19 (assembly GCF_027858075.1). Taxonomy (NCBI): domain Bacteria; kingdom Bacillati; phylum Actinomycetota; class Actinomycetes; order Micrococcales; family Microbacteriaceae; genus Clavibacter; species Clavibacter sp. CT19. The sequence goes on from NZ_JAQHYR010000002.1 coordinate 214,940, forward strand.
GTCATCCGCTCCGGCGCCACCGACCGCCTCCGCGTGTGCGCCGCCGACGACTGCGACGGCGTGCTCGTCGACCTCAGCCGCAACGGGTCGAAGCGCTTTTGCAGCGTGCGCTGCGGCAACCGGATGAACATGGTCGCGTTCCGCGAGCGGCGCGGGTCCACGCCTCCCGCGTGACGGCCGGCGACGCGTGCGGGCGCGTGGAGGAAGCGCACGCGCCGAGGCGCCCCATCCCTACGCTCGGGTCGCACGCGGGATCGGGACGCGGATGCCCTCGATCCTCCCGACCGCGCCGCAGCACCTTCCTCCCGTCGAAAGGCTGTCATGACGCTTCGCCCGCTTCCCCTCCCCCCTCGGGGAGCCGCCCGCTCCCGCCGCCGCGGAACGCTCCGGACGACCCCCGGCATCGCCGTCGTCGCGCTCGCCGCCGTCGTCGGCTCCCTCCTCACGGCGGTCGCACCCGCCCACGCCTCGGAGTCGACCCTCGCCGAGGCCCGGACCGCGATCTCCTCGTCCGTGAACCACGGCACCTACACGGAGGACCTCCTCTCCGGGAAGGTCACCGTCGACCAGCTCGTGGACGTCACCATGGATCTCCGATCCACGGGGCGCATCCCGAGCGCCGGGCCGGTCCTGAGCCGCGCGGAGGTCACCCAGCAGGCCGTCTCGGCCATCGCCAGCCTCCGCGCCGTGGCCGCCGCTCCGGCCGCACCCACCCTGACCGGCTCCTCGCGCTCCCACGCGTCCACCGATCCGCTCGTCGAGGACAAGCACTGGTGGAACCACCTGACGCACTGGTTCGGCTTCAAGGCGGACGCCCTGACGCTCGTCGGCGCCGGCGCCGCGAGTGCCGCCGTCGGCGGCATCCTCGCAGGCGCCTGCTTCGCCAGCGGCAACGTGATCTGCGGAGGCCTCGCCTTCCTGGCCACCGCCGCCGTCGCCTTCATGGTCGCTGCAGCCGGGAACTGCCTCGCCCAGCACCATGCATTCCTCTACGTCAGCGTCCCGGACTTCAAGGCCAGCGGATGCCGCGACTGATGGCGTGACGCACGACCCCACGGGATGACCTCGCCGAGACGGGCCCCACACGGGCGCGCCCGTGCGGATGCCCGGATCAGCCCCAGCCCACCGCCCCGGTCGCCGCCTCACGAGGAGGCGACCGGGGCGGTGTCGCGTCCGGGCGGGCCGTTCGCACGGCGCCCCTCTGTGCAGGGCGTGCATGCGTGCTGTCCGCCCGTGCCTACGCTCTCCGATCGCGGGGGCGCGGCCCCCGCGTCTGCGCCGGGTCGCCCGCCCGGCACCCCCATGAGAGGACGTCATGACGCATCGCCCTGCCCCGCATGCTCCCCGCACCTCACGGCGTCACCGGACCCGGATGGGACGCGCCACCACCGGGGTCGCCATCGCCGGACTCGTCGCCATCGCCGGCTCCTTGCTCACCGCCCCCACCCCCGCCCACGCCTCCGAGGCCGCCCTCGACGGCGCTCGCGCCGCGATCTCCGCCTCCATGAGCCGGGGCACCTACTCGGAGGACGTCCTCTCCGGGAAGATCACCGTCGAGCAGATCGTCGACGTCGACTTCGCCGCCCGCGCAGCGATCCACGCGGACGCGACACGGATCCCCACCCGCGCGGCGCTCATCCGGCAGACCACCGAGGAGATCGCCGACGTCCGCATCCACGGGGCCGAGCCGACCACCCCGGAGCTCAGCCCCTCCACCGGATCACGCCCCGCCTCCGACCCCCTGGCCGAGGACAAGCACTGGTGGAACAAGGTCACCCACTGGGCCACCATCTCGGTGAACGCGCGCAAGGCGTGGCGGGCGGGGGCCGGCGCCGCCGGGATCTCCGCCGTCATCTTGGGCGCCCGCCTCTTCGAGGGCGTCGTCGTCTGCACAGCGGTCGCGGCGATCGGCGTCGCGGTCGCGGCCTCCCTGGCGTCGACTGCCGCGTGGTGCGTCGCGCACGATCAGCCCGTCCTGTACGTCAAGGTCCCGGACTTCACGAACAGCCACTGCGGCGACTGACCGGGCAGCCGGTCCCGCGCCGTCGTCACCGCGCCTGGAGCGCCGCCTGGTACAGGTCGCGCTTGCCGAGGCCGGTCGCCTCGGCGATGGTGCCGGCCGCGTCCTTGAGGCGCGCGCCGTCGGACACCAGCTCGAGCACCTGGGCGACGCCCGTCGCGAGGTCCACCTCGAGCGCGGCTGCGCCCTCCGCGACCACGACGATCTCGCCGCGCACGCCCTCCGCGGCCCAGGCGGCGAGCTCGGCGGCGGATCCGCGGCGCACCTCCTCGTAGAGCTTCGTCAGCTCCCGGCACACGACGAGCCGGCGGTCCGGACCCCACTCGGCGACGACGTCCTCGAGCGACGCCTGGAGCCGGTTCGGCGACTCGAAGAACACCATGGTGCGGCGTTCGCGCACGAGCTCGCGGAGCACGCGGCGCCGGTCGCCGCCCTTCCGCGGCAGGAAGCCCTCGAACGTGAAGCGGTCGGTGGGGAGTCCGGAGACGGCGAGCGCGCTGAGCACGGCGCTCGGGCCGGGGATCACGGTGACGCGGACGCCCGCCGCGGCCGCCGCCTCCACCAGGTGGAAGCCGGGGTCGGAGATCGCGGGCATGCCGGCGTCGGAGAGCACGAGCACGTCCGTCTCGCGGGCCAGCTCGACGAGGTCGGCCGAGCGCTCCTGCTCGTTGTGGTCGTGCAGCGCGATGAGGCGCGGCCGGTTCTCGACGCCGAGCGCCGTGAGCAGGCGGATGGTCGTGCGGGTGTCCTCGGCGGCCACGACCGTGGCGGAGGCGAGCGCCTCCACGAGCCGCCGCGACGCGTCGCCCAGGTTGCCGATGGGGGTCGCGCCGAGGATGATCACCGGTCGATCATCCCATCCGTGTCGCCCCCGCCGCGGATCGCGTTGGCGATGCCCAGGCCGATCGTGAAGATCCCCAGCGGCACGCCGAACAGGATGATGCCGGTGCCGCGCCCGGCCCGCAACTCGCCGAAGACGCCCGTGAGGCCGAGCACCGAGACCACGCACAGGCCGAGCCCGAGGATCCAGAGACCCCACGTCTCGCGACCTCGGGACCGGCTCCGCAGGAACACGCGTCAGCCCGCGTCCGGCGCGCCGGCGCCCACCGCCGCCAGCACCATCGGGTCCGCGCAGCCGCGCGCGTAGCCATCGATGCGGCGGGACTCGACGCCGGGCACGGATCCGTGCTGGCACGGCGCGCGCGGGCGGCGAGGGGCGGGCGGGCGCCCCCGTCCACGGGCGGGCGACTTGACGGCTCGGGACCATGGCACGTACGTTCGTTGAGCGTTCAAGAATGAGCGCGAGGGGCTGGGGGCACCGGGGACCGCGCCGATCGCGCGGCGGTCCCGCCGCGGCATCCGCCTGATGCCGCCATGGACCTCGATCGTCCCGGCACGATCGTCGGGCGTCCACCCGGGCGCGACCGACGGGGTCGCGCGGCCTCCGCACGGCGTGATCGTCGTGCGCGGCGTGATCGCCGTGCCCGAGGAGACCGACGCGGACCGATCCGCCCCTCGTCGGCGGACCTCCCGCGGCCGCCGGCCCACCACCAGGCACCACCGAACGAAGGAGAACCCCGCATGCGCACGCTGCTCCACCCCGCCCGCACGACGCCCGTACTCCAGGACGCCGCCCTGCTCGTCGCCCGCGTGGCGATCGGCTTCATCCTCATGGCGCACGGGCTCCAGAAGTTCCTCGAGTACACGCTCGACGGCACCACCGCCTCCTTCACGCAGATGGGCATCCCGGTGCCGGCCGCGGCGGCGATCTTCGCCGCGACGGTCGAGACCGTCGGCGGAGCCGCGCTGATCCTCGGCCTCCTGACCCCGGTGGTCGCGGCGCTGAACATCGTCAACCTGCTCGGCGCCTTCTTCGTCGTGCACGCCAGCAAGGGCATCTTCGTCGACGCCGGGGGCTACGAGCTCGTGCTCGCCCTGATCGCGGGCCTCGTCGTCGTCGCGCTCGTCGGAGCGGGCCGCTTCAGCGTCGACGGGCTCCTCGGCCGCCGCAGCCGGGCCGCCTGAGCGGGCGCCGTCCGAGCGGGGACCGCCCGATCGGGAGCCGCCTGCGCGGGGGCCGGCTGCGCGGGGGCCGGCCGCGGCTGGCACCGGCCGACCGGATCAGGCGTCCGCGACCACCCAGGGGAACGCCTGCGCGGTGGAGCGGGCTCCCTGCCGGGCCTTCGAGCGGTTCGGCTCGCCCAGGTCGCCGAGCAGCCGCTCGGATGCGCGCACCAGGTGGGCGAAGGCCGCGGTGGTGAGCCAGTCGGGGCGCAGCGCGAAGACGAGGTCCTCGGTGGCGGTGTTGCCGCTCGCGCCCGGAGCAAAGGGGCATCCGCCGAGCCCGCCGAGCGCCCCGTCGACCACCGTCGCCCCGGCATGGATGGCGGCGAGCGCGTTCGCGACGCCGGCGCCCCAGGTGTCGTGCCCGTGGAAGACGATCTCGCGGTCCGGCGTCTCCGCGGCCACGCGGCCGACGAGGGACGACACCTGCTGCGGATGCGCCTGCCCGAGGGTGTCGCAGATCACGATGTCCTCCGCCCCCGTCGCACGCGGGTCGTTCGCGATGTCCATCACCCGCCGCTCGGGGACGACGCCGTCGAAGGGGCAGGTGAACGAGGTCGCGATGCACAGCTGGATGCGCCCGCCCACCCCGTGCGCCAGATCCACCGCCTCCGGCATGGCGGCCAGGCTCGCGTCGGTGGTCCGGCCGATGTTCGCCTGGTTGTGGGCGTCGGACGCGGAGAGGCAGTACTGGAAGTTGCGCGCCCCCGCGGCCGCGGCGCGCGCGACGTGCCGGGGCGTGGCGACCCACACCCACGAGCGCTCCCGCTCCTCCGGCGTCAGCGCGGCGATGACCTCGAGCGTGTTCGCCATCGGCGGCACGACGTCGCCGCGTGCCATCGACCCGATCTCGAGCTCGGGGACCCCGGCCGCGAAGAGGGTCCGGGCGAGCTCGACCTTGCGCTCGGTCGGCAGCATCCCGCCGGTGAGCTGCAGCCCGTCGCGGAGGGTCACGTCGCGGAGCCGGACGCCGGTCATCGGACGCCCGCCGCATCGTCGTCGTCGCGGGTCGCGCGGTGGTCGTCGAGCATCGCGAGCACGTCCTCGGTGTCCTGGCCCAGCTCGGGAGCGAGCGTGCGGATCGGGAGGGAGCGGCCGCCGAGGACGGGCACGATGCCGGGGAACCCGACGCCGGGGATGATGCCCCCTCCCGTGTCGACGTCGAACTGCTGGATCATGTCGCGGGCGGCGTACTGGTCGCTGGAGCTGATGTCCGCGGCCGTGTAGATGGGCCCGGAGGGGACGCCCGCCTCGTCGAGGATGTCCAGCGCCTCCGTCGCGGTCCGGGTCGCGGTCCAGGCGCCGATGGCCGCGTCGAGCTCGTCGCGGCGCAGCCAGCGCCGGTCGTTGGTGCCGAGGTCCTCGTCCGCGGCGAGGTCGGCTCGGCCGATGACCTCCATCAGGCGCGGGAAGATGGCGTCGGCGTTGCCGGCGACGACGATGCTGGCGCCGTCGGCGCACGTGTAGGCGTTCGACGGGGCGATGCCCTCCATGCGTCCGCCGACGCGCTCCCGCCTGATGCCGTGGGCCTGGTAGTCCGGGATGAGCGACTCCATCATCGAGAACATGGCCTCGTTCAACGCGACGTCGACGACCCGCTCGTCGAGCGGCGCGGGCGGGAGACCGGCGGCGCGTCGCGCCTCCCTCTGGTACAGCCCCATCATGACGCCGTAGCCCGCGTACAGGCCGGCGATGGAGTCGCCGATCGAGACCCCCACGCGCACGGGAGGACGGTCGGGGTCGCCCACGAGGTCGCGGAACCCGCCCATCGCCTCGGCGACGGCGGCGAAGCCGGGACGCTGCGAGAGCGGCCCGGTCTGGCCGAAGGCGGAGATCCGCCCGATGACGATCTCGGGGTTGATCGCGTCGAGGACGTCCGGTCCGATGCCCCAGCGCTCGATGGTGCCCGGTCGGAAGTTCTCGAGCACCACGTCGCACTCGGCGGCCAGCCGTCTGACGGCGTCGCGCCCCTCCTCCGTGCGCAGGTCGAGGGCGATGGAGCGCTTGTTGCGGTTGATGGCGTGGAACAGCATCGACGTCGTCGAACCGGCGTGCAGGCGCCACCTCCGCAGCTCGTCGCCGGTGCCGGGCCGTTCGACCTTGATCACCTCGGCTCCGAAGTCCGCGAGGAGGCGCCCGGCGGTGGGGGCGGCGATGAAGCTGCCGAGCTCCAGCACGCGGATGCCGGCGAGCGGGGCGATGCTCGATGCGTCGATCATGGTCGGCCTTCCTGACGGGGTGCGGGTGGGATGCGGAGGGTCGCGTCGAGCGCGACGACCGACGCTACCGAGAGCGCGACCGCGCGGGTCCCCCGATTCCCCCGGACGGTCCGGCCGCGCGGCGACGGCAGGGCGGGATCGGGTCGCGCGCCGGCGTCGCCGCCACCGCCCACGACGCCCGCGCATCCTGCGTACGCTCGTCGTAGCGGCCCCGCGGGCCGACGTCGCCCGTATCGGGCACGACGCACCACCACCCCGAGGAGCACCAGTGGACGACGCCACCGAGCAGAACGCGATCCCCGAGCCGGAGCCCACCGAGATCACCTACGACGAGGACCGCTTCCCCGCGCGTCCCGCCCGGCTCCGCTCCCGCCCCCAGATGCGCGCGAGCGGGATCCGCCGGTCGTCGAACGACCCGCGCGCCGCCGACGCGTCGAACCCCTCCTACGTGGAGTGGCTCCGCCGCCAGTCGATGCTCGGCGACGCCGACGTGCTGAGCCGCGGCCTCTCCGGCTCGCCCAGCATGTGGTCGAACCCGTACGCGCGGCCCGACGCGCGTCGCGCCATCGACACCGCGTCGGTCTGGTTCACCGCCTACCCGATCTCGCTCATCACGAAGCCCGAGGAGACCTACCTCAGCGCGCTCGGCGACCCCGAGCTGTGGCGGATCTTCCAGTCCATCGGCATCGAGGCCATCCACACCGGCCCCGTGAAGCTCGCCGGCGGCATCACCGAGTGGTCGCAGACCGCGAGCGTCGACGGCCACTTCGACCGCATCAGCACGCAGATCGACGCCGCCTTCGGCACGGAGGACGAGTTCCGCCGTCTCACCGAGGTCGCCGACCAGCACGGCGGCAGCATCATCGACGACATCGTGCCCGGCCACACCGGCAAGGGCGCCGACTTCCGCCTGGCCGAGATGGGCTACAAGGACTTCCCCGGGATCTACCACATGGTCGAGATCCCCGAGGAGGACTGGCACCTCCTGCCCGACGTGCTGCCCGGCCGCGACGCCGTGAACCTCGACGTGGCCGCCGAGCAGGCGCTCGCCGACCAGGGCTACATCATCGGCCGCCTGCAGCGGGTCATCTTCTACGCGCCCGGCGTGAAGGAGACCAACTGGAGCGCCACCGCGCCCGTGCTCGGCGTCGACGGCCGCACGCGCCGCTGGGTGTACCTGCACTACTTCAAGCAGGGCCAGCCCTCCATCAACTGGCTCGACCCCACGTTCGCCGGCATGCGCATGGTCATCGGCGATGCGCTGCACTCGCTCGGCGACCTCGGCGCGAGCGCGCTGCGGCTCGACGCCAACGGCTTCCTCGGCGTGGAGAAGAGCGTCGAGGGTCCGGCGTGGTCCGAGGGCCACCCGCTCTCGGAGGCCGCGAACCACCTCATCGCGAGCATGGTGCGCAAGGTCGGCGGGTTCTCCTTCCAGGAGCTGAACCTCACGATGGAGGACATCCGCGACACCGGCCGCGTGGGCGCCGACCTCTCCTACGACTTCATCAACCGGCCCGCGTACCAGCACGCGCTCGCGACCGGCGACACCGAGTTCCTGCGCCTCACGCTCCGCACCTCGCTCGAGGTCGGCGTCGAGCCCGTCACGCTCGTGCACGCGCTGCAGAACCACGACGAGCTCACCTACGAGCTCGTGCACTGGGCGACCGAGCACTGCGCCGACGTGTTCCCGTTCCGCGGCGACGAGATGACGGGCGCGGACCTCGCGGAGACGATCCGCGGCGACCTGCTCGAGGAGCTCACGGGCGAGAGCGCGGACTACAACCACGTGTTCACGACGAACGGCATCGCCTGCACCACGGCATCCGTCATCGCGGCCGCGCAGGGCTTCACGACGCTCGACGCGATCGGGGACGACGACGTGGCCGGGATCCGCGCCGCGCACCTCCTGCTCGCCAAGTTCAACGCGTGGCAGCCGGGCGTCTTCGCGCTCTCCGCCTGGGACCTGCTCGGCGTGCTGCCGCTGCACGCGTCGCAGGTGGCCGACCTCATCGAGGGCGGCGACACGCGCTGGGTGCACCGCGGCGGGCACGACCTGCTCGACGGGGCGCCCGAGGCGACCGGATCCGCGTCCGGCATGCCGCGCGGCCGCTCGCTCTACGGGTCCCTCCCCGCGCAGGTCGACGACCCGTCGTCGTTCGTCTCGGGCCTCCGCAGCGTGCTCGAGGTGCGCGAGCGCTTCGACGTGGCCGTCGGCACGCAGGTCGACGTCCCGGACGTGGGCCACCACGGCATGCTCGTGATGGTCCACCGCCTCGACAACGGCGACGCGTCGGGCGACGCGCGCCTGCAGCTCACGGTGCTGAACTTCACGGGCGAGCCGATCCTGGCGACGGTGCGCTCCGAGGAGCTGCCCCCGCGCCGGACCGTCCGCGACGCCACCACGGGCGAGGAGGTCGGCACGGTCGACGACCTGTCCAGCTTCCCCGTGCAGCTCGAGCCCTACGCGGGCCTGTTCCTGCTGCTCGACGAGGCGCCCGAGTCCGACGAGGAGGACGCCGAGCAGTAGGAGCGGATGAGGCCGCGCCCGCATCGCGGGCGCGGCCTTGTGCAGTCCGCCCACGCCCGGCGCCGCCCACGCCCTAGCTTCTGGTCTCGAACGGGCGCGATCGTGCCCGCCGGCCGCATCCGGCCGACCGCCGATCCCGAAGGCCACCATGACCTCGTCGTCCCCCGCCCTGATCCGTCCCCGCTCTGCCCTCCGCGCCCTGCTGCGCGCGCCGCGCCTCGGGTCCGGCATCGCCATCGTCGGGATCCTCGCCGTGGTCGCCTCCCTGACCTGCGCTCCCGCCCCCGCACGTGCCTCGGAGGCACCCATGGAGGTCGCCCGGGCCGCCATCTCCGTCTCCGTCGATCGCGGCTCCTACGAGCACGACCTGATCGCCGGCCGCATCACCCCGGACGAGGTCGTCGACGTCGTGATCGCCGGGCGCGCGGCCGGCGTCCCGACGTCCGACCGCGCCGAGCTGGTGCGCCGGGCGACCACGGAGATCGCGCAGCTCCGGCGGTCCGAGGCCGCGCCTGCTGCGCCCTCCACGTCGCCGGTCTCCGCGAGCGCGTCGATCTGGAGCCACTTCAAGCACTGGGCCACGTTGAAGGTCGAGTCCCGGAAGCTCGCGTTCGCGGGCGGCGGGGCCGCCGGCGGCATCTCCGCCATCGCCGGGACCTGCTTCGGCTTCGCCCTGTTCGTCTGCTCCGCCGTGCTCGCCCTCGCCGCCGGCGTCGCCCTCGGGCTGATGGCCCTGGCGCTCTCCTGCATCGGCGACAAGCAGCCCTACACCTACGTCAAGATCCCGGATGTGACGAACAGCCACTGCGGCAGCTGATCCACGAGGTCGGGGCGGCGATCGCTCCCGAGTCCAGGCGGGCCGATCGGCGACGGACCTCCACGGGGACGAGCGGGGGTCGCCACTGAGCGTCCGCGGCCCGGGCGGCCTCTCGCGTGCATGCCATGATGAGCCGTGCCCGACATGCCCCACCGCCCCACCGAGCACGGCATCGACGCGGGCGCGCCGGACCGCGATCCCGCGGCGGACGGCCCCGGCTCCGGCTCCGGCACCGCACGGCGCGACCTCGTCGCCCGAGGATCCCGCCTCGACGACCTGCTGGCCCGCCTCGTCACCACGCCCGGCCGCCGGCGCGCGCTCGAGTGGGGCACGGTCGTGGCGATCGCGCTCCTCGCCGCGGTGCTCCGCATCCAGAACCTCGGCCACCCCGACACGCTCGTCTTCGACGAGACCTTCTACGTGAAGGACGCGTGGACCCTCCTCCACCTCGGCTACGAGGGGTCGTGGCCGAACGACCCCAACCCCGCCTTCATCGCCGGCCAGACGGACGGGTACCTCCAGGCGCCCGGGTTCGTGGCGCACCCGCCGCTCGGCAAGTGGGTCATCGCGCTCGGGCTCGCGGTCTTCGGCGCGGCGGATCCGGTGGGCTGGCGCATCGCGACGGCCGTCGTCGGCACCCTCGCCGTGGTCCTCCTCACGCTCATCGCCCGCCGCCTCACCGGATCCGCGGTCGTCGCCGCGATGGCCGGGTTCCTGTTCGCGATCGACGGCCACGCCATCGTCATGAGCCGGATCGCGCTCCTCGACACGCACGTGATGTTCTTCGGCCTGCTCGGCGTGGGCGCGATCCTCCTCGACCGCACCTGGCACGAGCGCCGGTTCGCCTCGCTCCTCGCCGTGCGCCGCGACGCCCGCCCCGAGACCGCGCCCCCGCTCGAGTTCGGCCCCGTGATCCTGTGGCGTCCCTGGCTGATCGCGGCCGGCGTCGCGTTCGGCGCCACCTCGTCGGTCAAGTGGTCGGGCCTCTTCTTCCTCGCGGGCTTCGGCCTCTACGTGGTGCTGAGCGACATGCTGCTGCGCCGCCGCCACGGGCTCGCCGCGTGGTTCACGGCGGGCGCCGTCGTGCAGGGTCCGATCTCCTTCCTCCTCCTCGTGCCGCCCGCGATCATGGCGTTCCTCGCCTCGTACGCCGGCTGGTTCGCCACCTCGAACGGGTACTTCCGCGGCTGGGCCGCGGAGGGGACGAACGCCTGGCAGGGCGGGCTCGCGTGGGTGCCGCTGTCGATCCAGAGCCTCTGGCACTACCTCGCGCAGCAGTACGCGTTCAACGTGGGGCTCGACGTCTCGCACCCGTACCGGGCGGATCCGCGCCTCTGGCTGCTCCTCTACCGGCCCACGCAGTTCTACTACGAGGCCTCCGGATACGGGCAGTCGGGCTGCACGGTCGACGCGTGCTCGTCGTCCATCACCTCCATCGCGAACCCGATCATCTGGTGGCTCTCGGTCGCGGCGATGCTCTACCTCGTCTACCGCCTGGCCGCCCGCCGCGAGTGGCAGGTGGGCCTCGTGCTCATGGGCATCGCGGTGGGGTACCTGCCGTGGCTGCTGTACGTGAACCGCACGGTGTTCCAGTTCTACTCGATCGCCTTCGAGCCGTACCTCATCCTGTGTCTGGCGATGGTGCTCGGGCTGGTCCTCGGCGACCGGCGCGACGCGCGTCCCCGGCGGACGCACGGCATCGTGATCGCGGCCGCGGTGCTCGCGGTGTGCGCGCTCGTCAGCGTGTTCTTCTACCCGCTGTGGACCGGCCAGCTCGTGCCGACCTGGTTCTGGCGGCTGCACGCGTGGATCCCGACGGGCTGGATCTGATGCCCGCCACCGCCGCCCGCCTCCCTCCCGCGCTGCCCGGCCTCGCGGCCGCCTCCGCCGCCGCGCTCGTCGCGTGGGCGGTGCACGCGCTCGTCCCGGCGATCCCGCTGCTCACGGTCGCGGTCGCGCTCGGCATCGTCGCGGCGCAGATCCCGGCCGCCCGCCCCGCGCTCACCGGGCCCCTCAAGCCCGGCCTCACGCTCGCGTCGAAGCGGCTGATGCGGATCGGCGTGGTGCTCCTCGGCCTGCAGCTCGGCCTCTCCGACATCGTCGGCCTGGGCTGGCGCGCCGTGCTGCTCGTGGTCGCGGTCGTGGTCCTGTCGTTCGCTGGCACGTACGCCATCGCCCGCGTGCTCCGGATGCCCGGGCAGCAGCCGCTCCTCCTCGCGACCGGCTTCTCCATCTGCGGCGCGAGCGCGATCGGCGCGATGGCCGGCGTCACGCGCGCCAAGCCCGCCGACCAGGGCGCGCCCGTGGCCCTCGTCACCCTCTGCGGCACGCTCGCGATCGCCGTGCTGCCGCCGCTCGCCGGCCCGCTCGGCCTCGACGACGTGGCCTTCGGGCACTGGGTCGGGGCGGGCGTGCACGACGTGGGGCAGGTGGTCGCGACCGCGCAGATCGCCGGATCCGCCGCCCTCACCATCGCCATCGCCGTGAAGCTCACGCGCGTGCTCCTGCTCGCGCCCGTGGTCGCCGTCGCGGGCGTCGTGATGCGCCGCCGCGAGGGCCGGGTGGAGGGCGCCGCGCGTCCGCCGATCGTGCCGCTGTTCGTGTTGGGGTTCCTCGCGGCCGTGCTCGTGCGCACCTTCGTGCCGGTGCCGGGCGGCGTGCTCGACGCCGCGCAGGTCGTGCAGACGGCGCTGCTCGCGATCGCGCTCGTGGCGCTCGGATCCGCGGTGCGCCTCCGCGAGCTCGTCGGCCAGGGCGGATCCGCGCTCGCCGCCGGCCTCCTCTCCTGGGCGCTCATCGCGGGCCTCGCGCTCGCGGCCGTGCGCCTGTCCTGATCCGCGTCCGCCCGCGCCGCGCGCGTGTCGCCGCATGCCGGCGCATACCGGCGCATACCGCACGCATGTCGCTGCATACCGCACGCATGTCGCCGCATTACGGCCCGGCCCGGGAACGCGCGGGAGCCCCGGCTAGCGTGACCCCATGGTCGATCGCGAGTACGGGTTCAAGACGAGGGCGATCCACGCGGGCAACATCCCCGACGCCACCACGGGTGCGCGCGCCCTCCCCATCTACCAGTCGAGCGCGTTCGTCTTCGACGACACCGCCGACGCCGCCGCGCGCTTCGCGCTGCAGAAGTACGGCAACGTCTACTCGCGCCTGTCGAACCCCACGGTCGCGTCCTTCGAGGAGCGCGTCGCGAGCCTCGAGGGCGGCCTCGGCGCGGTCGCGACGGCGAGCGGGCTGAGCGCGCAGTACATCACCTTCGCGTCGCTCGCGGGCGCCGGCGACCACATCGTCGCCTCCGCGGCCCTCTACGGCGGATCCATCACCCAGCTCGACGTGACCCTCCGCCGCTTCGGCGTGGAGACCACGTTCGTGCAGTCGAGCGACCCGGCCGACTACGCCGCCGCGATCACCGACCGCACCAAGCTCGTCTTCGCGGAGACCGTCGCGAACCCGTCGGGCGAGATCGCCGACATCGAGGGGCTCGCGGCCGTGGCGCACGCGACGGGGGTCCCGCTCGTCATCGACTCCACCATCGCGACCCCGTACCTCAACCGGCCCATCGAGTGGGGCGCCGACATCGTCATCCACTCGGCCACCAAGTTCCTCGGCGGGCACGGCACCACCCTCGGCGGCGTGGTCGTCGAATCGGGCCTCTTCGACTGGGAGAGCGCCCGCTTCCCCCTGCTCGACCAGCCCGTGCCGAGCTACGGCGGCCTCAACTGGACCGGCAACTTCGGCGAGTACGCGTTCCTCACCCGCCTCCGCGCCGAGCAGCTCCGCGACATCGGGCCCGCGCTCGCGCCGCACTCCGCGTTCCTGCTCGCGCAGGGCGTCGAGACCCTGCCGTACCGGATGCAGGCGCACATCGACAACGCGCGGGCCGTCGCCGAGTGGCTGGATCAGGATCCGCGCATCACCGCCGTCAACTGGGCCGGCCTCCCCGCGCATCCGCACCACGAGCGGGCGCGCAAGTACCTGCCGACGGGGCCCGGATCCGTGTTCACGTTCGAGGTCGCGGGCGGCCGCGCGGTCGGCCAGCGCTTCATCGAGTCGGTGGAGCTCGCGAGCCACCTCGCCAACATCGGCGACGCGAAGACGCTCGTCATCCACCCGGCCTCCACGACCCACGCGCAGCTGAGCGAGTCGCAGCTGGTGGACGCGGGCGTGCTGCCGGGCATCGTCCGCATCAGCGTCGGCATCGAGGACGTCGCCGACATCATCCACGACCTGGACCAGGCGCTCGCCGCCGCGACAGAGGGAGCGAAGTGAGCTTCGACACCGGCGGGGTGCCGCCCGAGCGCACCGGATCCACGCCCCACCCGGCCGCGGCCCCCGCGGACCTGGCGCCGCTGGATCCCGCCGAGGAGGCTGCCGACCGCGCGGCAGGCGACGCGGCGGAGGCGCAGGACGTCGACACCGACGCCGCGCCCGTCGAGCCCGTCGCGGATCCAGAGGCCGACGGCACCCAGACCACGCAGCTCCAGAACGGCCTGACCTGCGCGATCCCCCGCTCCAGCCCGCTCGCCGCGCTGCTGCGCTCCGAGCGCACGTGGACGGGCCCGAGCGCGAAGGAGCGCCAGGCGATCCTCCGCCGCGCGAAGTCCGTCGCCATCGTGGGCGCCTCGCCGAACCCGGCGCGCTCCAGCTACTTCGTCGGCACGTACCTCCAGCAGTCGAGCGACTACCGCGTCTACTTCGTGAACCCGAACGCCACCGAGATCCTCGGCCAGAAGGCGTACCCCGACCTCGCGTCGCTCCCCGAGGTGCCGGACATCGTCGACGTGTTCCGCAAGGCGAGCGACATCCCGTCGGTGGTGGACGACGTGGTCGCCGTCGGCGCGCCCGTCATCTGGGTGCAGCTCGGCATCTGGAACCAGGAGGCGGCGGTGGATGCGGAGTCGCGCGGCCTCACGGTGGTGATGGACCGCTGCATCAAGGTCGAGCACGCCCGCTTCCACGGCGGCCTCCACCTGCTCGGCTTCGACACGGGCGTGATCAGCTCGCGGAAGGCGGCGGGCTAGCGCGACCCGGACGCGCGCGCGGTCACGCCCCGGCGCCGCGGAGGATGCGCGACAGCCATCCCGACGCTCGGGTCCGAGCGACCGGCGCCGAGTCGATCGCCTCCTCCGGCGGTGCGTCCTCGGAGCCGCCGGCGATGCGGCTGATGAACGACGTCTCGGGATCGAACTCCACCGTGAGCACGCCGTCCGGGAGCGTCAGCACCGCCCGCGACTCACCCATGTCGATCGGGATGCCGCGGCCGGCGGCGTACTTCTCCACCGCAACCCGGTGGTCCCGGATCAGGGTGTAGTCCAGGCCCTGCGCGAGCACGCGCGCCGTACGGGGCAGCGTGGGAGCCGGCAGCTCCAGATCCGGATGGCACAGCATGAGGATGGTCTTCGAGATGTCCGTCGGCCCCGTGTAGGTGGCCCGCCACTCGGGGCGCAGCACCCCGACGGCGATCGCGAGCCGCTTGTGGACGGCGTCGTCCTCCGGCCAGTCGTCGAGCATCAGGTGATCGCTCGCGAGCTCGGGCACCGGCTCCCGGCGGCCGAGCTCGGCCAGTTCCTCCGAGAGCCGACGCGCGCCCTCGCGAGCGGAGGGGTTCGCCCACGCGGCCAACCACGTCGCCCCGGCCGCGGTGCCGAGGAGCTGCGCCGGGTAGACGCGCGTCGTGGAGCCGGTGCGGAACATCAGCGTGCACTCGCGCATGTCCATGTCCCACCTGTCGTAGTCGCCGAGCAGATCGACGAGGTGGAGCTGGGTCTCGAGGGACAGGAAGGCGCCGGCGTCGACGAGGGCGGTGAGCTCAGGGGATTCGGTCACGTCGCGCGCCTAGGCCGACCGACGGCGTCCGAAGAGGCCGGACAGCCACCCCTTCTTCGCGGTCGCCCCGACCGTCGGGGCGATGGGCGCCTCCACGCTGTTGCCGCCGGCCTCCCCTCGGACCCCGACGATGCGCGCGGTCTCCGGGTCGAACTCGACGACGACCGCGCCGCCGGGAAGCGTCAGCTCGGCCTTCGACGCGCTCATCTCGACGGGGATCCCGCGGCCGATGGCGTACGCCTCGACGGCATCGGTCATGCGGTGCAGCCTCGTGTAGCCCACGCCCTCGGCGAAGACCCGCATCACGCGCGGGATGGCGGGCGCCGGGAGC
This sequence comes from Clavibacter sp. CT19, assembly GCF_027858075.1. Taxonomy (NCBI): domain Bacteria; kingdom Bacillati; phylum Actinomycetota; class Actinomycetes; order Micrococcales; family Microbacteriaceae; genus Clavibacter; species Clavibacter sp. CT19. The sequence continues at coordinate 230,750 of NZ_JAQHYR010000002.1, forward strand.
TCCAGCTCCGGGTGTCGCATCATGACCATGGCGTGCGAGCTGCCGAGCGGAGCCGCGTAGTAGGTGCGCCACTCCGGGCGGAGCGCGCCCGCGGCGATCGCGAGCCGGGTGCGGATCGGGTCGTGATCCGGCCAGTCGCCGAGCTTCAGCTGCTCGCTGGCGAGCTCGCGCACGGACTCGCGCCGGGCGTGCTCGGACAGCTCCCGCGAGAGCACCCGAGCGCCATCCCGGATGGACGGGTTCGCCCAGGACGCCATCCACGTCTCCGTCGATGCGGAGCCGAGCACCTGCGCGTCGTAGACGCGCGTTACACCGCCGGTGCGGAAGGAGATGACGGGGACGGTGAGATCCGCGTCCCACTGGTCGACGCTGCCCGTGAGCTCCGAGAAGTGCAGCTGGGACTCGAAAGACAGGAAGGCGCCGGCATCGACGAGGGCGGAGAGCTCAGGGGATTCGGTCATGCCCGGAAAGTAGACGACCGGTCGGGATCCGAGGGGGAGTTGTCACCACCCCAACGTGCCCGGCGCCCCCTTGAACGGGCCGACCACGCGCGGCGTGATCCAGCCGCCGTAGAAGTCGCCTTCCTGCGCCTCGACCACGACACCGTCGACCGTGATGCGGTCCATCGCCGACGGGTAGACGGCGACCATGTCGGCGAGCACCTCGAAGCCGCGCGTGGGCGACGGGTACCACCAGGCCGAGCGCTCGGCCGTGACGGATCCGGCGGCGAGCGAGAGGTACGACGCCTCGCCCTTGTACTCGCACCACGAGCGGCCCGCGGCGGAGGAGAGCACGCCGGCCGCGAAGTCGGCGGAGGGGATGTAGTAGACCGGCGGGTGGCTCGTCTCGAGCACGCGGACGGCGGCGCGGGAGTCGGCGACGACCTGGCCACCGAGCTCGATCACCACGTGCTCGCCGCTCGGATCGACGCGCGGCGGACGCGGGTAGTCCCACACGGACTCCTGCCCCTCGCCGGGGATCTCGCGGGGACGACGGGCCGGGGGGATGCGCATGCGCCGACGGTACCGCGGGCTCCTGAGCGCCCCGGATCCCGCGGAAGCAGGGGCCCGGCGCCCCCGTCCAGTAAAGGCGCATCCACTAAACGTTTTTGCACGAATGGTCCTCAGGGTGCTTGACTGGGGCACGTCCACCCGCATTCGGGTGTCACACAGCACGTCATCTTTGAGGAGTAACGCACATGGGCATCATCGGTTTTCTGGTTCTGGGTCTGATCGCCGGAGCGCTCGCCAAGCTGATCCTCCCGGGCAAGCAGGGTGGCGGAATCATCGTCACGCTGATCCTGGGCGTCGTCGGGGCCTTCCTCGGTGGCTTCATCGGCAGCGCCCTGTTCAACAAGGGCGTCGACAGCTTCGACCTGGGCTCGCTCGCGCTCGCCATCGTCGGCGCGATCATCGTCCTGCTGGTCTACGGCGCGATCACCGGCCGCAAGAAGGCCTAGCCCTTCCCGCAGCTCGCGGAGCCCTCGTCGCCCATCCGGACCGGATCGGCGGCGGGGGCTCTCGTCATGTCGGGCTCCTGAGCCGGGCGGGTCGCGCGTCGGCCCGTGCCTACGATGACCGCATGCCCGCCGCCGCTCCCTCCTCCCCCTCCCGCTCCCGCACCGCCGCCGTCCTCGTCGCGGTCGCGCTCCCGCCGCTCGCCCTCGCCGCCGCCGGGCTCAGCCACCCGAGCCAGCTGACCGACGCGACCGCCATGCACTGGCGCGACATGCACATCGCGCTCCTGCCCGTCTTCCCGCTGCTCGCGATCGCGCCGATCCTCCTCACGCGCCGCCACGACCGCCGCCTCGGGATCCTCGCGGTCGTCCTCGGCTTCGCCTACGCCGTCTGCTACCAGGCGCTCGACATCCTCGCCGGCATCGCGGCCGGCGCCCTGAAGCTCGAGGGCGGCCAGGGCGTGACCACCATGTACGCGCTCGCCGACGGCATCGTCGTGACGGGCGTCTGGTCGTACGTCGCCGCGACCGTGCTCGCGAGCGCGCTCGTGATCCGGCACGCGGGCCTCCCGGCGCTCCCGGGCTCCGTGATCGCGGTGGTCGCGGCCGTCTCGTTCGTCGACAGCCACATCTTCTTCCCGCGCGGGGTGATCACCATGCTCGGCCTCGCCATCGGCTGGACCTGGCTCGCGCTCGCCTCGTACGGACCCGCCCGTCGCGGCCCCGATCGCCCGGGGGCTCCCGCGACGGACCGCGCGGAGGCGGCGGCATAGTCTGGCGGGATGACAGCGTACGTCTCGGCACTCGACCTCTTCTCCATCGGGATCGGGCCGTCGAGCTCGCACACCGTCGGCCCCATGCGCGCGGCCCTGCTCTTCGCCGAGGAGTGCAGGGCGTCGCCCCGGTTCACGGAGATCGCGCGCGTCACGGTGCGGCTGTACGGCTCGCTCGGCGCGACCGGGCTCGGCCACGGCACGCCCGACGCGGTCGTCGCGGGGCTCGCGGGGCTGGCGCCCGAGACGTGCGACCCGGACGAGGTGCGCGGGCGCTGGTCGGGGCTCGGCGAGGGCGTCGACGTGCCGCTCGCGGGGATCCACCCCGTGCGCATGGTCGGACGCGACCTCACCTTCGAGCCGTTCACGCGCCTCCCCCGCCACCCCAACGCGATGCACCTCGCGGCCCTCGACGCCGACGGCGGCACGGTGCTCGAGAGCACGTGGTTCTCGGTCGGCGGCGGCTTCGTGCTGCGCGAGGACCAGGCGCCCTCCGCGGTGCTGCCCACCGGGCTCCCCCACTCCTTCTCCAACGCCGACGAGCTCATCGCCCTCGCCGAGTCGACCGGCCGCTCCATCGCCGACGTCGCGCGCGACACCGAGGAGTCGATCCACGGATCCCGCCGGGCCGTCGCGGGGCTCGACGCGATCTGGGACGCCATGGCCGCGTGCGTCTCCGCAGGGCTCGACGGCCAGGGCACGCTGCCCGGCGGCCTCAACGTGCGGCGGCGGGCAGCGCGGGTCGCCTCGCAGCTCGCGACCATCGACGCCGAGGGCACGCGCGACACCAGCCACGAGTGGCTGCACGCGTTCGCGCTCGCGGTGAACGAGGAGAACGCGTCGGGCGGCCGCGTGGTCACGGCGCCGACGAACGGCGCGGCCGGGATCATCCCCGCGGTCGGCTCCTACTACCTCCGGTTCGTGCCCGGCGCCGACCGCGGCGGCATCCGCGACTTCCTGCTCACCGCGACCGCGATCGGCTCGCTCGTGAAGGCGAACGCGTCCATCTCGGGCGCGGAGGCCGGCTGCCAGGGCGAGGTCGGCACGGCGTGCGCGATGGCGGCGGGCGCGCTCTGCGCCGTGCTCGGCGGATCCCCGCGGCAGGTCGAGAACGCCGCCGAGATCGCGATGGAGCACCACCTCGGCCTCACCTGCGATCCGGTGGGCGGGCTCGTGCAGATCCCCTGCATAGAGCGGAACGCGATCGCCGCGTCGACCGCCGTGAACGCCGCGCGCATGGCGCTGCACGGCGACGGCACGCACCTCGTCTCGCTCGACACCGTGATCGAGACCATGCGGCAGACGGGCCTCGACATGTCCACCAAGTACAAGGAGACGTCCACGGGCGGCCTCGCGGTGAACGTCATCGAGTGCTGAGGGCGGCGGGCGCGCCCCGCCGTGACAGGCTGTCCGCATGGGCGCTCCCGCACTGCTCCTCGCCGTCGCGGCGCTGCTCATCCTCGGCACCACGCAGGTCGCCGCGTGGGGCGGCCTCAAGCGCAACGGCTGGATCGGGATCCGCACGCGCCCCCTCATGGCGAGCGACGAGGCCTGGCGCGCCGGCCACCGCGCGGCCCTGCCCGCCCTCCGCGGCACCTGCATCCCCGTCGCGATCGGCGGCGTGATCGGCGCGGCCGCGAGCGGCGTGGGGATGAACAGCGTCGCGACCTGGGGCGCGCTGCTGCTCGTCGCGGGGATCGCGTGGGGCACCTTCCGCGCGGGGCGCGCGGCGAAGGCCGTCACTCGGACGCGCGATCCCGGACGCTGAACGGCCCCGCCCACGTGGGACGGGGCCGCCCGGCTCACCTCGGGATCAGCGGTGCCACCAGGAGAAGCCGCCTGTCCTCACGGGGTGGATCTTGTCGAAGGGCGACGTGTACTTGTAGATGGCGTTGACGTCGAGTCCGGGGCAGGGGTCGGTCCCGGTGTCGCTGCGCTGCCCGAACTCCTCGCACGTCATCATGTCGAACCTCTGCTCCGCCGAGGAGCCCTGCCACGCGTAGCCGTAGTACTGGAACATGAACTTCAACTTCTGGTGGCAGGTGTCCGGGCCGCCCTTGTAGACCTTGACGATGAGGCCCGACCCGATCTCCCCGTCGGACTGCGACGAGTTCCAGGTGCCGCACACGCGGTAGTTGGACTGCGCCTGGGCAGCCGGTGCGGGGCCGGCCGCGAGGCCTGCCGAGACGAGGGCGAAGGCGGCGAGGCCGCCGGCGAGGAGGCGCGGGAGGGCGCGGGGGAGCTTCATGGATCATCCGTCCTGTCGGGGAACCACGGGACCGTGGCTCTCGGAGCATAGGGCCGAGCCGCACGCGCACCAGGGAACGTTCCCCATGACCGGACATGGGCGAGCGTCACGGGCGGATGCGCGGGGTCGGCGACGCCCTCAGGCCCCTGCGCCCGCCGCGCTGAGGGCGTCGCCGATCGCCGCCAGCCGCGCCCGACCCACGAGGCCCAGGTGATAGACGTACGTGTCGTCGAGCCGCGCGACGGCGCCGGGCCAGCCGTCGCGGATGCTCGCGGGCGTGGCCGGCGGCAGCGCCCAGAGGTAGCCGCCGATGCGCGTGCCGGGCAGCCGTCCGCGGAGCGCGCGCATCGCATCCGGGTCGTGCGCCACGGCGTCGAGCACGACCACGCCGTCCACGAGGTCGACGTCGTCGAGGAGCGCGGCGAACGGGCCGGTGGCCCACGGATCCTCCTGCGCGTGCACCACGACGCGGCGCACCCCGGCGTCGCGGGCCGCGGCGACGCAGCCGATGAGCAGCTCACGCCGCGCTCGGGCGCGCACGCGCAGGACGGCATCGAGCCCGGCGAGGCCGCCGCCGCCGTCCACCCGCGCGCGGACCTCGGCCCGGAGCGCGTCCGGATCCTCGCCCTCCCCCGCGAGCAGCGCCACGCAGACCGCGCAGAAGCAGATGGACATGAGCGCCTCCGCCTCCGCCGACCAGTCGGCGCCCGCGGTCTTCTCGTGGTGCCCGAGGTGGCCGACGCCCATGGGGCCGCACGCCTCGAGCATCACGCCGTCGAGGTCGGCCGCCCGGACCGTCTCGGCGACCAGCGCCGTCGCGTACTCGCGCACCTCGGGCCGCGCCGGGCAGAGCGCGTACGGGTACGCCTCGCCGAACGCGTTGACGACGCGGGACTCGGGGTTCCGCGTGCCGACCGAGGTGGAGTGCGTGAGCACGATCCACGCCTCGACGCCCAGGCCCGCCGCGCGCGCCACGGCGGCGGCGCGCGCGAAGGCGTCCGGGCCGACCCACGGCGTGCGGTCCTCCGGGCGGAGCGCGCCGAACGCCTCCTCCCGCGCCGGCAGGTACAGCGCGGCCGAGGTCGCATCCACGATGCGGTGGCGAGGATGCAGCGGCGTCGCGGCCCGCACCGAGTGGTAGGCGGTGGCGATGGCGACGCCGTCTCCCCCGGCGGCCCGCACGCGCGCGCCCGCGTCGGGATCGTCGATCAGGTCCCACGGGTACGCGCAGAAGGAGACGCTCACCGGACGCCCGCCGAGCGGAGCTCCTGCGCGAGGCGGCCCGCATGGGAGCCGATGATGCGCGCGACCCGCGCGACCTCCGCGGGCGTCGCGCGTTCGATCGGCATCGAGCAGCTGATGGCGTCGGTCGCGGGGATCCGGTACCCCACGCTGACCGCGACGCAGCTGACGCCGAGCAGGTTCTCCTCGCGCTCGTGGGCGTGGCCGCGCTCGTGCGCCGCGTCGAGCTGGGCGTCGAGCGCGCGGCGGTCGGTGACCGTGTTCTCGGTCAGCGCCGCGAGCGGGCCGTCGCCCAGCGCCTCCGCCCGCTCCTCCGGGCTGAGCTCGGCGAGCAGCGCCTTGCCGAGCGAGGTCGCGTGCGCGGGCAGCTGCCGGCCGACGCGGGAGGTGGCGCGGCGCGACTCGGTGGTCTCGCGCGTGGCGAGGTACAGCACGCGGGCGCCCTCCCGCCGGGCGTAGTGGGCGGTGTACCCGGTCTCGTCGCGGACGCGCTCGAGCACCGGCAGCGCGTGCGGCAGCGCCCGGTCGCGGTCGAGGTAGGCGGTGCCGACGACGAGCGCGCGGGATCCGATGGAGACGTGCGTGCCGTCCTGCAGCATCTCGATCCACCCGCTCGCGGCCATCGTGTGCAGCAGCTGGTGCAGGCTCGAGCGCGGGTAGCCCGACGCGCGGTGCAGGTCGACGACCGACAGCGGCTCGCGCGCCTCCGCCAGCCGCTCCAGCAGCGCGAGCGTGCGCTCCGCCGACTTCACGGGTCGCGCGGCGCGGTCCTCGGCGGGCTCGGTCGCGGGCTCGGTCGCCGGGTCCTTCGTCACCATGCGTCTCCCAGCGCGTGCTGCGGGGCGGCCCATTCGCCGCCGATGAGCCCGTTCGCGTCGGCGTCGTCCCCGTCGACCACGCCGTCCGCGAAGGCCTCCGCGTCGTCCTCAGGGTAGTAGCCGATCCGCTCGCCAGCGTCGGGGAGGAACCACGCGCGGGTGTTGCGCGAGACGCCCCAGACGACGTGGGCGCCGGGCTCCTCCAGCCGGGCGGCGGCCTCGATCAGGCGCGCGAGGTCCGGGAAGGAGAGCCAGGTGGAGAGCGAGCGGCGGCCCGTGGGGCGCTCGAGGAGGGTGCCGATGCGCGCGCTCACGACGCTCATCCCGTGGCGGTCGGCGTAGACGGATCCGAGCGCCTCCATCGCCGCCTTCGTCACGCCGTAGAAGCTGTCCGGCCGCGGGGGCAGCTGGTCGACCGGCTCTGCGGGGATGGGATGGAAGCCGACGGCGTGCGTCGAGCTCGCGAGCAGCACGCGCCGGACGCCCTCGTCGCGCGCGGCCTCGAGCACGCAGCGGGTGCCGTCGATGTTGGCGGCGACCACGTCGTCCCACGCGCGCTCGCGGCTGATGCCGCCGAGGTGCACCACGAGGTCCGCGCCGCGCACGGCCTCGCGCACGGCGTCGACGTCGCGCACCGAGGCGACGACGGCGCGCTCCCCCGCGACGGGATCGGGATCCACCAGGTCGAGGAGCACGAGCTCGTGCCCCGCCGCCCGCAGCAGGGGCCGGACGCCCCGCCCGGCCATGCCGGCCGCTCCCGTCATCGCGATGCGCCTCGCGTCCGCCATCCCGTGCCTCCTCGCCGGTGGTCCCGGCGATTGACATCACCAGGTGGTCCACCTACGGTAGCAGCGCATTCACACTGACGTAATGCATTCGCCCATGTAAATGGAGATCCGATGATGAAGATCCGATTCGCGCGGCGGACGATCGCCCTCGTCTCCGTCGCCGCGCTCGCGGGCGGCCTCAGCGCCTGCTCCCCGGGCGGTGGCGGGCAGACGTCCGCCGACGACCGCTCCCTCGAGGTCTGGACGCGGAGCACGCCCGAGGACGCCGCCTCGTACCAGCTCGTGTTCGACGCCTTCACCGCGAAGACGGGCATCCGGATCGACTACAAGCCGGTCCCCGAGTTCGACACCCAGCTCCAGGCCCGCGCGCAGCAGAAGAGCCTGCCGGACGTCATGGTCAACGACGCCGGGAATCTCGGCACTTACGTCTCGCAGGGCTTCGTCCTCCCGGTCGACCGCGCCACGCTCGCCGGCGCCGACCAGATCTCCGACGCCACCTGGGACAGCACGCGCGGCACCGACGGCGACCTCTACGGCGTCCCGTGGTCGCGCCAGGCGAACGTCACCGTGATCCGCAAGGACTGGCGGGAGAAGCTCGGCCTGCCCGTGCCGAAGACGTGGGACGACCTCGCCGCGCTCGCGACGGCGTTCGCCGAGGACGACCCCGACGGCGACGGCAAGGCCGACACCTACGGCATGGTCGTGCCCGGCAGCGCCGAGAGCGGCTACATCGCGCGCTGGTCGGCGTCGTACATCTGGCAGGCCGGCGGCGACATCCTGAAGGACGAGGGCGGCGGCACGTACTCCGCCGACTTCGACAACCCGGGCACGGAGACCGCGGTGGAGTGGATCCGCGACCGGTTCTGCACGCCCGGCGCGGTCGTCCCCGGATCCGTCAACCTCACCACCGCGAACACCCCGTTCTTCGCGCAGGGCACCGCCGGCATCTACCAGACCGGCCCGTACAACATCAGCTCGTTCGACGAGGCGGTGGGCGAGGACAACGTGGAGGTGATCCCGACCCCGGAGGCCCCCGGCGGCGGCACCGACTCGCTCGCGGAGGGCGAGGACATCTACTTCGGCGCGGCCTCGAAGAAGCACGACCTGCAGCAGCAGCTCGCCGAGTTCATGATCACGCCCGAGGCGCAGGAGCTCGCGATGAAGGTGGAGACGAACGCGCAGGGCGTCACGGCGCAGCCGGTCGTGCGGATCCCCGTCAACACGACCGTCGACATCGGCCGGGTGAAGCAGGACCCGCGCTGGGACACCGCCAAGGAGGTCTACGAGGACCACGGGCGCAGCTTCCCCTGGGCGATCGACTTCACGCCGTACCGGCAGATCGTCGCCGACGGTCTGAACGGGGTCATCTCGGACTGCTCGAGCGACATCCCGGGCGCGATGGAGGACATCCAGTCGCAGCTCTCCGACGAGCTCGACGAGCAGGGGGTGCAGCGGTGAGCATCGGCGCCCCCGCCCCCGTCCTCGTGGATCCGGACCGCCGCGCCCTGGCCGCGCCCCGCCCGGTCGAGGCGCCAGGCCGCCTCCCGTTCCGTGGGCGCGCGCTCATCCCGTGGGCGTTCCTCGTACCCGGCCTCGTGCTCGGCGCCCTGTTCAAGTTCCTGCCGATGCTCGACGGCATCCGGATGAGCTTCGTCAAGGTCCAGCCCTTCCTCGGCGACCGGTTCGTGGGGCTCGACAACTACGCGCGCGTGCTCCGCGACCCGCGCTTCACCGAGGCGCTCGGGCACACCGTGCTGCTCGGCGTCGGGCAGACCGTGGGCGCGCTCATCGTCGGATCCGCCCTCGCGCTCCTCCTCGAGGGCACCTCCCGCCGGCTCTGGTTCGTGCGGACAGCCGTGTTCCTGCCCGTCGTCACGGCGCTGGCCGTGGTGGGCGAGATCTGGCGGATCCTCTACTTCCCCACCGAGACCGGGTTCCTCAACTCGCTGCTCGGGGCAGCGGGGATCCCGCCGCAGCAGTTCATCAGCGACCCGTCGACGGCCCTCGGCTACGTGATGCTCGTGGGCATCTGGACGGGCGCGCCCTACAACATGGTGATCATCCTCGCGGGCCTCACCGGCATCGACCGCACGCTCTACGAGGCCGCCGCGGTGGACGGGGTCACGATGCGGCAGCGGTTCCGGTACATCGTGCTCCCCGCGCTCCGCCCGGCCGTGAGCGTGGTGCTCACCCTCGCCGCGATCCGCAGCCTCCGCACCTTCACCGAGGTGTACGTGCTCACGGGCGGCGGGCCGGCCGGATCCACCGAGGTCTGGATGACCCGCGTGTTCTCGCTCGGCTTCAAGGCCAACGACCTGGGCGTCGCGTCGGCGGCGTCGGTGCTGCTGCTCGTGGCGACCCTGGTCCTCACCGTGGGCGTGCGCGCCCTGTCGTCCCGCAAGGAGGAGGTCCAGTGAGCATCCTCGAGCGTCCGAAGGGCCCGGCCCGTCGCAGCGGCGACGGCCAGTTCGACAGCGCCATCGGCTGGAAGCCCGGGCTCCGGCCCTCCAATGCCGTTCGGCTGGTGCTGTGCGTCGTCGCGTTCGCGGTGTTCGCGGCGCCGTTCGTGATCATCGTGTCCGGCGCGTTCGACGCCTTCACGTCGTCGACGAGCGTGCACCTGCTGCCGCAGAAGCTGTCGCTCGAGTCGTTCCGGGTGGCGATCGACAAGGGCGTGCTCGGCTACTTCGCCAACTCGCTCGTGATCGCCGGCGGCGGCCTGGTGCTGCAGGTCGCGGTGGCGATCCTCACCGCCTACGCGCTCGCCCGGCACCGGTTCCGCGGGCAGTCGTTCGTGCTGCTGCTGTTCCTGCTCACGATGATGCTGCCGGAGGAGATCATCGCGATTCCGCTGTCGCAGGCCATCGGCGACGTGGGCGGAACCGGCCTCAGCCTGCGCGGGACCCCGTTCGGCGTGATCCTGCCGGTCGCCGTCTGGGGCTTCTCGATCCTCATCATGACGGAGTTCATGAAGGACATCCCGCTGGAGATCGAGGAGGCCGCGCGCCTCGACGGCTGCGGCGAGCTGCGGATGCTGTGGAGCGTCATCCTCCCGCTGTGCACGCCCGTGCTCGGCGTCGTGACGATCTTCGGCTTCATGATGATCTGGGACCAGTACCTCCTCCCGCTCATCGCCGCCGACAGCCCCAGCGACTACACGCTCACCGTGGCGCTCAGCGTGCTGCGGACCGACGCCACCGTCGGGTCCGGCGTGCTCCTCGCGGGCGCGCTGCTCGCGCTCCTGCCCAGCCTCGTCATCTACCTGCTCATGCAGAGGTCGCTCATCCGGGGGATCACCTCGGGCGCGACGAAGGGATAGCACCATGATCATCCGCGACGTCGTCGTGACCCCCATCGCCTTCCGCGATCCGCCCCTGCTCAACGCCGACGGCGTGCACGAGCCGCTCGCCCTCCGCACCATCGTCGAGCTCGTCGTCGACGGCGGCGTCATCGGCCTCGGCGAGGGCCAGGGCGGCGCGGACGTCGCCGCGCGGCTCGCCGCCGCGCGCGACGCCGTCATCGGGCTCTCCGTGTTCGACCTGCACGGCATCGAGCGGGCGGTCGACGCCGCGCTCGGCGGCGACGCCGGACCGCTCAGCCGCCAGCAGCGCCGCGTCGTCTTCTCGATGCTCGAGGTCGCCGCCCACGACGCCCAGGGGCGCATCACCGGCCTGCCCGTGAGCGAGCTGCTCGGCGGGCGCGTGCGCGACGCCGTGCCGTACAGCGCGTACCTCTTCTACAAGTGGGCCGCGCACCCGGGCGAGGAGCCCGACGCCTTCGGCGAGGCGCTGGATCCGGCCGGCATCGTCGCGCAGGCGCACCTCCTCATCGACCGCTACGGCTTCGGCTCCATCAAGCTCAAGGCGGGCGCGTTCCCGCCAGACGAGGAGGTCGCCGCGATCCGCGCACTGGCCGAGGCGTTCCCGACGCACCCGCTGCGCATCGACCCGAACGGCGCGTGGACCCACGAGACGGCCACGCGCGTCGCGGCCGAGCTCGACGGCGTGCTCGAGTACCTCGAGGACCCGGTGCTCGGCATCGACGGCATGGCCACGGTCGCCGCCGAGGTCGCGCAGCCGCTCGCCACCAACATGTGCGTGGTGACCTTCGAGCAGATCTCGGAGGCGTTCGCGAAGGACGCCGTGCAGATCGTGCTCTCCGACCACCACTACTGGGGCGGCCTCGCGCACACGCGCGAGCTCGCCGCCATCTGCCGCACCTTCGGCGTCGGCCTGTCGATGCACTCCAACTCGCACCTCGGCATCTCGCTCGCGGCCATGACGCACCTCGCCGCCGCGAGCCCCGAGCTCGCCTACGCCTGCGACACGCACTACCCGTGGAACCGCGGCGACGACGTGATCGTGCCGGGCGTGCTCGAGATCGTCGACGGCGCCGTCGCGGTGCCCACGGGCCCCGGCCTCGGCGTCGAGCTCGACCGCGACGCCCTCGCCCGGCAGCACCGCGTGTACCTGGACGCGGGACGCACCACGCGCGACGACACCGGCTACATGCGCACCATCCACCCCTCCTACGACCCCACGCTCCCGAGGTACTGATGACCGACACCGCCCAGGCCCCCGCCGCCGTCCCCTCCGCCCCCGCCGCGCTCGCGCCGTTCGAGGGCGTGCTCTTCTTCCCCGTGACGCCGTTCGACGCGGCCGACCGGGTCGATCAGGACGTGCTCGCCGCCCACGTCGCCGACGGGCTCGCGCACGGCGCGGGCGCCGCGTTCGTCGCGTGCGGCACGGGCGAGTTCCACGCGCTCGGCATCGACGAGCACGCCCAGGTCGTGCGCGCCGGGGTCGCCGCCGCGGGCGGGCGCCACGTCGTCATCGCGGGGGTCGGCGGGCCGCTCGGCCATGCCCGGCGCTGCGCCGAGATCGCCGCGGAGGCGGGGGCCGACGGGATCCTCGTGCTCCCGCCGTACCTCGTGGCCGGCCCGCCGTCCGGCGTCGCCGCGTACGTCGAGGAGATCGCGCGCGCCACGCCCCTGCCGCTCATCGCCTACCACCGCGGCACGGCGCAGCTCACCGACCAGACCGTGGAGCGGCTGCTCGCGCTGCCGGCCCTCGCGGGGATCAAGGACGGCGTGGGCGACGTGGCCCTCTTCCAGCGGTTCGTGCTCGCCGCGCGCCGCGCCGGCCGCCACGACCTGCAGTTCTTCAACGGGCTGCTGACGGCCGAGGCCAGCCAGGCCGCGTACCGCGCGATCGGCGTGCCGCTCTACTCGTCGGCCGTCTTCGCGATGGCCCCGCGCATCGCGCTCGACTTCTACACGGCGTACCGCGACGACGACGTCGAGCGGCAGCGCCTCCTGCTCGACGAGTTCTACACACCGCTCGTGCGGCTCCGCGACCAGACGCCCGGGTTCGCGGTGTCCCTCATCAAGGCGGGGCTGCGGCTGCGCGGCGTGGACGTGGGACCCGTGCGGGCACCCCTCGTGGATCCGTCGCCCCGGCAGCTCGCCGAGCTCGAGCGGATCCTCGCGCACGGGGAGGACGTGCTCGGCTGAGCGCCGTCGTCGCTCGCGCCTGCCGGGGCGCGCTCCGCCGGCGGACGACGGCCCCGTCCACCTGGACGGGGCCGTTCGCGGAGCATCGGCGCAGGTCAGGGGCGCCAGCAGGAGGCGGAGATGCTCCTGTTCGAGGGGCCGCGCACGGGCGCCCGCGACTCCCGTCCGGACGCGGACCGGCCCCGCCCGCGAGCGGACGGGGCCGGTCGGATCAGCCCGGGTCAGCGGTTGTAGAAGTGGAACGACGGCGGGTTCGGGTGGACCCGGTCGTTCGGCGAGGTGTAGGTGTAGATGATGTTCTGATCGAGCTGATAGCAGGGATCCGCACCGGTGCCGCTGCGGCTCCCGAAGTCCTCGCAATTGATCATGTGGAAGTTCTCGTAGGGGTAGGAGCCGCCGTACACCTGCCCGTAGCGCTGCGCCATGAAGTTCATCTTGGAGTCGCACGTCGAGCTTCCGTACTTGTAGACCTTGGTGATCATCCCAGTGCCGATCTCCTCGCCGTAACGTGCGGAGTTGAAGACGCCGCAGACGCGGAAGTTCGATTCGGCCTGGGCTGCAGGCGCGGGGCCGCCGAGGGTGAGCGCGGCGGAGACGACGGCCAGCGCAGCCAGGCCTCCAGCGAGCAGTCGTGAGCGGGCGGGGGAGCGCTTCATCGTGGTGTCCGTCCTGTGGGGATGCGCCGCGGAGCCGCGGCATCAGGAGAGTAGGGAGCGGCGGCGGGAGGGCGGGCGGACGTTCCCCACAGCCGGAGACGCGGAACACGCCGAACACCGGCGCTTGCCAGTCGGATGTCTGACGAGTCACCTTCCGCACCCCGGCCGGACGCCGAACCGACGTCAGCCGGACATCAGCGCACGGTCGCTGCGAGCTGGTCGGCGAGCGCCTGGGCGTCCGTGACCGGCAGGCGGCAGACGAAGCCGGAGCAGAGGTAGGCGGTGGGCCCGGGTGCCGCCGTGCGGTCGGCCGTGGTCCGGCACTTCAACGGGCTGCTGACGGCCGAGGCCAGCCAGGCCGCGTACCGCGCGATCGGCGTGCCGCTCTACTCGTCGGCCGTGCCCGCTCGGACGGGGCCGACCGGTCGGACGGGGTCGGCGCCGGTCTCAGGGGCGCCAGTAGGAGAACGCCGGATTGTCGGCGGGGTAACGCGCGTCCCCCGACGACGTGAACTTGTAGATGGCGTTCTGCACGAGCTGGTAGCACGGGTCGCCGTCGACCCCGATGCGCTCGGCCAGGCTCTCGCAGCGGATCATGACCGCCGTGTGCTGGACGGAGGATCCGCTGTACGCCTCGGGGTAGTGGTCCTTCATGTACTGCAGCTTCTGGGCGCACGTGGAGTCGCCGTTCTTGTAGACCTTGACGACGAGGCCCGTGCCGATGCCGTTGGCGAAGCTCGACGAGTTCCAGGCGACGCAGACCCGGAAGTTGGCCTGCGCGTGGGCCGCGGGCGCGGGCCCCGCGACGAACGTGGCGAGGCAGAGGCCGGCGGCGGCGAGGGCGCCGAGGCAGAGGCGGAAGAGCCGGGACGGGATGGGCATGCGGGGCTGCTCCTCGAGACGGGGGACGCGCACGGGATCCCGTGGCGGGGGAAGGGTAGCGAGTCCCCGCGGCGCGGGTCGGCGCTCCTCCCGGGCCCCGGACGCGGACCGCGCGGGTCCGCGTCCGGGCGCGCGACAGAGTCAGGACCTCCAGTACGAGAATCCGGGGTTCGTGACCGGGTGGACGTAGTCGTACCTCGAGCTGTACTCGTAGATGGCGTTCTGCGTGAGCTGGTAGCACGGGTCGCCGAGGTACCCGATGCGCCCCGCGAAGTCCTCGCACGTCATGAGGCGCGTCGCGTGCTGGACGGAGGATCCCTGGTAGGCCTCGCCGTAGTGGTCGTACATGTACTCGAGCTTCTGGTCGCACGTGAACGAGCCGTTCTTGTAGACCTTGACGACGAGGCCCGTGCCGAGCCCGCCGGACACCGCCGAGTTCCACGCGGCGCAGATGCGCACGTTCGATTGCGCTTCGGCGGCGGGAGCGGGACCTGCGGCGAGGACGGAGAGGACGAGACCGGCGGTGGCGGACGCGCCGAACGCGAGGCGCGCGAGCTGACGGGTGGGGCGCATGGGGATGCTCCTTCGGGCGGGGGATCGCGCACGGGATGCCGTGGCGGACGGAGGCTAGCGATTCCGCTCCCCCGCGCTCGCGGTTCCTCCCCGGGTACTCGCGGGCGCGACGCGGGACCGAGCCTCCGCGCGATGCCCCCGCCCTCAGGGGAGCGCGACCAGCTGCTCGCGGAGCGCGTCCGCCGTCGTCACGGGGAGGCGGCACGAGAACGCGCGGCACACGTAGGCCGTCCCGGTGGATCCCGCGTCGCGGTCGGCGAGCAGCTCGAAGCCCGCGTCGGCCCAGGCGCGCGCGGCCGACTCCGCGACCACGATCGCCACGTCGGGCGGGCGGACGCGGCCCCGCGCGACCAGGGCGAGCGGGTCGGTGGCGCCGGGATCCGCGTCCGGCACGACCACCACGAGCTGCCGCGCCGCCGCGTCGATCGCCGCCGCCTGCTCGAGCGCGCCGCCGAAGGCGATCGGCCGGGTGGCACCGGCAGCCGCCACCGTCGCGAGCGCGGCGCGCGCGGCCCGGTCGTAGCGCGGATCCGCCGTCAGCTGCCCGAGCACGCGCGCGGCCGAGGACGCCGCCGTGAGGCCCGACGGGTACGCGCCCTCGGACGGGTCGGCGGCGAGGTCGAGGCCGAAGCCGGCGAGCACCGGATCCACGCCCGTCGGCACCCGGAAGCCCGCGGCGCCCGGTCGCGGATCGGCCTCGGCGGCCGCGATCAGCGCGTCGACGAGCGCCCGCGCCCGCACCGCGTACGCGACCTCACCCGTGGCGAGCGCGAGCGCGAGCAGCCCGTCGGCGAGCATCCCGTGGTCCTCCAGCGTCGCGACCGCGGGCGAGACGCGTCCTTCGATGGAGGCGCGGACGAGCGACCCGTCCATGCGCACGTGCTCCGCGAGCAGCATGTCGGCGGCGGCGCACGCGGCGTCGATCCACGCGGGCCGGTCGAACGCGCGCCCCGCCCGGGCGAGCGCGCCGATCGCGAGCCCGTTCCATCCCGTGAGCACCTTCCCGTCGACCGCGGGCGGCTCCTCGGCCGCGCGGCCCGCGGCGTCCAGCGCGTAGTACCCGCCCTCGACGCGGCGCCCGCCGACGGTGCTCTCCGAGTCCTGCGCGGACGCGAACCCGCCCGACGCCCGCCGCAGCGTCCCCGTGAGGAAGGCGACGATGCCCGCGGCGACGTCCTCGTCGCCCGCCCGCGCGTACGCGTCGAGGAGCAGCGCGTTGTCGTAGAGCATCCGCTCGTAGTGCGGCTCGGACCAGTCGCGGCGCGTGGAGTAGCGGAAGAAGCCGCCCTCGACCGGGTCGCGCAGGTCGGATCCGGCCATCGCGTCGAGGGTGCGGCGCACGAGCGCGCGGGTCGCCTCCGCGCGCGGTGCGGCGAGCACGCCGGACTCGGCGAGCGTGTCGAGCAGCAGCACGACGGGCGCCACGGGGAACTTGGGCGCGGATCCGAACCCGCCGTGCTCCCCGTCTTCGAAGCCGGCGAGCTCGGCGGCGACCCGGTCGAGGGCGGCGTCGTCGGGCAGCGGCGAGGCGACGGATCCGCGCGCCGAGGCCTCCCGGATGGCCGAGCTCAGCTGCCCCGCGCCCTGCTCGACCTGGTCGCGCCGCGTGGTCCACGCGTCGGCGACGGCGTCGAGCACCTGCCGGAACGACGGGTGCCCGGCGCGCGGCTCGGGCGGCGAGTACGTGCCCGCGTGGAAGGTGCGGCCCTCGGGCGTCGTGAACACGTTGAGCGGCCAGCCGAGCTGGTCCGTGAAGGCGCCGGCCGCGGTGATCAGGGCCGCGTCGACCTCGGGGTGCTCCTCGCGGTCGACCTTGATCGCGACGAACCCGTCGTTCAGCCGCGACGCGAGCGCCGGATCCTGGAAGGTCTCGCGCGCCATGACGTGGCACCAGTGGCAGGTGGAGTAGCCGACCGAGACGAGCACCGGCACGTCGCGGCGGCGGGCCTCCGCGAACGCCTCCTCGCCCCACGGCCGCCAGTCGACCGGGTTGTCCGCGTGGCTCTGGAGGTAGGGGCTGACGGCGTCGGCGAGGCGGTTGGGCATGCCGCCCACGCTACGCGCGGGTCAGGGAGGGGCCGAGCGTCAGATCCAGTCGCGCTTGCGGAAGATGCCGTAGAGCACGCCGCTCACGCCGAGCATGAGCACGATCGAGAAGGGGTAGCCCCAGTCCCAGTGCAGCTCCGGCATGATGTCGAAGTTCATGCCGTAGACGCTCGAGACGAGCGTGGGCGCGAAGAGGATGGCCGCCCAGCCGGAGATCTTGCGGGTCTCCACGCTCTGCCGGTTGCTCGACTCGCTGAGCTCCCGCATCTCCTCGTTCTGGCGCTGGCCGACGAGCGTCGAGTTCACCGTGAGGATGTCGCGCAGCAGCACCCGGAACTCCTCCACGCGCTCGTTCACGACGATGACGTGGTCGGCCACGTCGCGGAGCGCCTGCTGGAGGTCCTCGCTGACCTCGTACTTGCCGGATCCCGCCTGCAGCTGCTGCAGCATGCCGCCGAGCGGGCGCACCGCGCGCTGGAAGTCGATGACCTCGCGGCTGAGCTCGTAGATGCGGCGGGACACGGCCGGATCCCCGTCGAAGACCTGGTCCTCGATCTCGTCGATGTCGTTGGCGAGGCCCGTGACGACGGGCGCGTAGCCGTCGACGACCGCGTCGAGGATCGCGTAGAGCACCGACTGGGGCCCGTGGGTGAGGAGCTCGGGCCGCTCCTGCATGCGCGTGCGGATGGCCGAGAGGTCGGGCGACTCGGCGTGCCGGACGGTGATGACGAAGTTGCGGCCGAGGAACACGTGCAGCTCGCCGAACTCCACCTCCTCGCGGTCGTCCACGTAGCGGGCCGCGCGGAGCACGGTGAAGAGGGTAGAGCTGTAGCGCTCGGTCTTGGGGCGCTGGTGGGCCTGCACCGCGTCCTCGACCGCCAGCTCGTGCAGGTCGAACTCCTCGGCGAGCGCCTGGAGCTCCTCCACGGTGGGGCGGTAGAGGCCGATCCAGGCCATGGCGTCGGGCCGCGCGTCGAGCTCGCGGAACGTGTCGGCGAGCGTGGCGGGCGAGGCCACGCGGCAGCCGTCCACGTACACGCCGTTGTCGACGAGGCTGGGGCGGCGCACGCCCGCCTGCTCCGTCTGATCCTCCCGTTCCGACCGCGCCCGCGCCGCACCGCCCGCATGCCCGCCGCCGAGGGGCGCGACGCCCCGGGAGACCACGGACTTGAGGCGCGTGCGGATGCGGTGCTGGGACATGACGGACACCGTACCCGGCGCGCACGGCCATCCCCCGCGGCTCCCCTGAGGCGGCGCCGACCCGCGACGGCGCGGCCCGATCCGCCGGCGACCGCCCGGTGGACGGCGGGTGGACGGCGGGTGGACACTCACAGGCCGCCGACGCGCCGCCGCGGAGCCCGCTACCTTTCAGCCAGCGCCCGATCCCCGTCCGCGTCCACGCCGACCGGGACGCGGTCGCTTCCTCCACCTCTCTCTCCCCCCTCCGCTCCGCAGGACAGCGCGGGCCGCCCCTCACGTGCGACGTCCCTCGCGCACGCGCGGTTCAGCACATCCGCATCCCGACCAGGAAGACCCCCATGACCCGCACGCGCCTCCGCAGCCGCCTCTCCCGCATCCTGTCCGCATCCCTCGTCACGGCGGCGCTCGCGACGGCCGTCGTCGTGTCCGCGCCCGGGGACGCCGCCGAGGCCCAGTCGGGCTACCGGGTGTGCGGCGCCTTCAACTCCTCCACATCGGAGTCCATGCAGCACGGCATCCGGTACCACCAGCCGGTCGCGCCGACCATCGGCACGGGTCTGGTCGCCAAGATCTGGATCCGGGGCGGCGAGACCTGCGAGAGCAAGGTCGGCTTCATGCAGACGTACTACGGTCTCGCCTACCCCGGTTCGTCCGCGGAGTTCACGTTCCACATGGTCACCTGCGAGGCCTTCGGGACGGGCATCACCGGCACGTCGTGGGACCCGTGCAACGGCCTCGAGACGAACAAGATCTACAAGTACACGTCCAAGTTCGACTTCTGGCACCCCGTGCGGTACCCGACGATCAACTGGTGGCACAACTGACCTGACGGGATCCCCGCCACCCGGTCAGACCACCTGATCCGGGTGGCTGCCGACGCGTCCTGCGGCCTCGAGCGCGGTGATCCCGGCCATCTCCTCGTCGGTCAGCGCGAAGTCGAACACGTCGGCGTTCTCGATGAGGCGCGCGCGCCGCGTGGTCTTCGGGAAGACGATCGTGCCGCGCTGCACGTGCCAGCGGAGCACGACCTGCGCGTCGGTGCGGTCGTGCGCACGGGCGGCGTCGCGCACGACCTCGGCGTCCGCGACCGCGCCGCGGGCGAGCGGGCTCCACGCCTGCACCGCGATCCCGTGCTCAACGAGGTACGCGGTGGTCGCGCGCTGCTGGTGCCGCGGGTGCAGCTCGATCTGGTCGACCGCGGGCGCCGGCAGCCCGGCGGCATCCAGCGCCTCGAGGTGCGGCACGAGGAAGTTGGAGACGCCGATCGAGCGGGTCAGCCCCTCCTCGCGCGCCTCGGCGAGCGCCTCCCACGTCTCCACGTAGAGGCCGCGCTCGGCGGCCGGCCAGTGGATGAGGTGCAGGTCGACCGCGGGCACGTCGAGCCGGTCGAGGCTCCGGCGGATCGCGTCGCGCGCCCGGTCGCGGCCGTGGTCGTCGTTCCAGACCTTCGTGGTGACGAACAGCTCGTCGCGCGGGATGCCGGATGCGCGGATCGCCCGCCCGACCCCCTCCTCGTTGCCGTACATGGCGGCCGTGTCGATGTGCCGGTAGCCGACCTCGAGCGCCTCCGCCACGATCCGCTCGGCCTCGTCGTCGGACACCTTGTAGGTGCCCACGCCGAACTGCGGGATCGGGATCCCGTCGCCCATCGGCACCGACGGGATGGGCGTGCGGAGGACGGCCGCGCTCACGCGCCGAACCGCTCGACGAGCTCCCGCTTGAGCACCTTGCCGCTCGGACCGAGCGGCAGCGCCTCCACCACCTCGACCCGCCGCGGGTACTTGTAGGAGGCGATGCGCTCCCGCATGTACGCGACGACCTCCTCCGGATCCACCGTCGCGTCCGACTTCGCCACGATCGCGGCGACGACCTCCTGGCCGTGCAGGTCGTGGGCGACGCCGAACACGGCGCACTGCGCGACGGCCTCGTGCCGGGCGAGCACCTCCTCGACCTCGCGCGGGTACACGTTGTAGCCGTTGCGCAGGATCATGTCCTTCGTCCGGTCGACCACGCGGATGTAGCCGTCCTCGTCGATCGTGCCGAGGTCGCCCGAGCGGAACCAGCCGTCGACGACCGCGCGGGCCGTGTCCTCGGGGCGGTGCAGGTAGCCGTTCATGAGGTTGTGGCCGCGGATCACGATCTCGCCGAGCACGCCGCGCTCGACGAGCTCCACCCGGTCCTCGTGCTCGGGGTCGGCGATCTCGATCTGCACGCCCCAGATGGGCGTGCCGACCGTGCCGGGCCGGGCCGCGACCCCCACGTGGTTGAACGACGCGACGGGCGAGGTCTCCGTGAGGCCGTAGCCCTCGTGGATCTCGGCGTCGAACGCGGCGCGGAACGCGTCGATGACGGCCACCGGGATCGCGGCCCCGCCCGAGATGGCGTAGCGCAGGTGCGGCCGGGCCGGGTTCCGCCCGGCGGCCGCGAGCAGCGCGTAGTACATGGTCGGCACGCCCATGAAGACCTGCGTGTCGTGCTCGACCATGAGCGCGAGCGCCGCGTCGCCGTCGAAGCGCGGCACCATCACGATGGTCGCGCCCGCGCGGAACGACGCGTTCATCGTGCAGGTCTGGCCGAAGGTGTGGAACAGCGGGAGGCAGCCGAGGATCCGGTCGCCCGCGCGCAGGTCGAAGGTGTCGAGCAGCAGCACGTCGACCTGCATCACGAGCGCGAGGTGGCAGCCCTCGGCGCCCTTCGGCTGGCCGGTGGTGCCGGACGTGTAGAGGATCGTCGCGGTGTCGGACGGCCGACGCGGCACGTAGGTGCGGATCGGCGCCGCGGCCTGCGCGAGCTCCTCCAGCCGGTCGGGTCCACCGTCGGTCGCGGCCGGCACGAGCACGCTGATCACGGGCACCTCGGCGAGCGCCGCGCCCTTCGCGCCCTGCTCGAGCAGCGGGCCGGCGCAGACCAGCAGCGCGGATCCGGAGTCGCGCAGCACGTACGCGATCTCCTCGCTCTTCAGCAGCGCGTGCACGGGCACGACCACGCCGCCGAGCGCGAGCACCGCGTAGTACACGCGCGGGAAGTCGGCGACGTTCGGGATGAGCATCGCGACGCGCGTGCCCTCGCCCACGCCGCGGTCGCGGAGGGCGCCCGCGTACGCGCGGGTCTCGTCCCACAGCTGGCGGTAGGTGGTGGAGACGTCGCCGACGACCACGGCAACCCGGTCGGCGTGCCGGTCGGCCGACTCGGCGAGGATCGCGGCGACCGAGACCGAGGAGAATCCGGTCCCCGCCTGCTCGCGGTCGTGCTCGGGGAGGAGGGGCGTGTCGGAGGTCATGGGCGGATCCCGTCGGTCGTCGTCGACTCGGGAGGCGGTGCCGCCCGCGCGCCGACGTGGCCGGCGCCTTGTCTCGAACATATCCACCGCGACCCCCGCCGGGGAGGGCCGACGGCTCGCGGATAGACTGACCCCAGCATGGAATTCAGCATCGCGTACCCGCCGGAGCTCCCCGTCAGCCGGATGCGCGACGAGATCGCCGACGCCATCCGCGACAACCAGGTGGTCATCGTGGCGGGTGCCACGGGCTCCGGCAAGACCACGCAGCTGCCGAAGATCTGCCTCGAGCTCGGCCGCGAGAGCATCGGCCACACGCAGCCCCGCAGGCTCGCCGCGCGCACCATCTCGGAGCGCATCGCGGAGGAGCTCGGCGGCGAGGTCGGCCAGCTCGTGGGCTACCAGGTGCGCTTCACCGACAAGGTCTCGGCCGACACCCGCATCAAGCTGATGACGGACGGCATCCTCCTCAACGAGCTGCAGCGCGACCGGCTGCTCCGGAAGTACGACACGATCATCATCGACGAGGCCCACGAGCGCAGCCTCAACATCGACTTCCTGCTCGGCTACCTCAAGCAGCTGCTCCCGCGCCGGCCCGACCTGAAGCTCATCATCACGTCGGCGACCATCGACCCGCAGAGCTTCTCGAAGCACTTCGGCGACGCGCCCATCGTGGAGGTCTCCGGGCGCACCTATCCGGTGGAGATCCGCTACCGCCCGCTCGTCGCGGAGGCCGCCGTCGCGGGCGAGGACGACGACCTCGCCGACGCGCCCATGGAGCGCCCGGCCGACGATCGCGACTTCCTCGAGGGCATCAACGCGGCCCTCGACGAGCTGGCGGCCGAGTCCTCGGGCGACGTGCTCGTGTTCCTCAGCGGCGAGAACGAGATCCGCGACGCCGAGGACGCGATCCGCAGCCGGAACCTCCCGCACACCGAGGTGCTCCCGCTCTACGGCCGGCTCTCCTCCGCCGACCAGCACCGCGTCTTCCAGCCGTCGACGCAGGCGGGCGTGCGCCGCCGCATCGTGCTCGCCACCAACGTCGCCGAGACGAGCCTCACGGTGCCCGGCATCAAGTACGTGATCGACGCCGGCACCGCGCGCATCTCGCGCTACTCCGTGCGCTCCAAGGTGCAGCGGCTCCCCATCGAGGCCGTCTCGCAGGCCTCCGCGAACCAGCGCTCGGGACGCTCCGGCCGCACGAGCGACGGCATCGCGATCCGCCTGTACTCGGAGGAGGACTTCCTCCGCCGGCCCGAGTTCACCGAGCCGGAGATCCTCCGCACGAACCTCGCGGCCGTGATCCTGCAGATGGTGTCGCTCGGCCTCGGCGACATCGCCGCGTTCCCGTTCCTCCAGCCGCCGGACTCGCGCGGCATCAAGGACGGCGTCGACCTCCTCACCGAGCTGGGCGCGGTCGTCCGCTCCCCCGACGGGACGCCGGCGCTCACGAAGGTGGGCCGCGATCTGTCGCGCCTCCCGATCGACCCGCGGTTCGCGCGCATGGTCGTCGAGTCGCGCAAGCACGGCGTGAGCCGCGAGGTCATGATCATCGTGGCCGGCCTCACCATCCAGGACGTGCGCGAGCGCCCGCTCGAGAAGCGCCCGCAGGCCGACCAGCAGCACGCGCGGTTCGTGGATCCGGCGAGCGACTTCATCACCCTCCTCAACCTCTGGAACCACCTGGAGGAGAAGGAGGCCGAGCTCTCCTCGAGCGCGTTCCGCCGCATGTGCAAGGCGGAGTTCCTGAACTACGTGCGCGTGCGCGAGTGGAAGGACGTCTTCCGGCAGCTGCGCCAGCTCGCCCGCCCGCTCGACCTCACGATGAACGAGCCGAAGGCCGACCCGGACGGCATCCACAAGTCGCTCCTGGCCGGGCTCCTCTCCCACATCGGGTTGAAGGACGCGCAGAAGAAGGACTACGTCGGTGCCCGGCAGTCGCGGTTCGTCGTGTTCCCCGGATCCGCGCTCGCGAAGAAGCAGCCCGACGCGATCATGAGCGCCGAGCTCGTGGAGACCAGCCGCCTGTTCGCGCGCACCAACGCGGCCATCGACCCGGCATGGGCCGAGCCCATCGCGGGCTCTCTCGTGAAGCGCACCCACAGCGAGCCGCACTGGGAGAAGAAGCAGGGCGCGACCGTGGCGTGGGAGCGCGTGACGCTGTACGGCGTCCCCATCGTGCTCAAGCGCCGCGTGCAGTTCTCCCGGATCGACCCGGCGTACGCGCGCGAGCTCTTCATCCGGCACGCGCTCGTCGAGGGCGACTGGGAGTCGCAGCAGGCGTTCGACCGCGCCAACCGGAAGCTCCGCGAGGAGCTCGCCGAGGTCGAGGAGCGCACGCGCCGCCGCGACATCCTCAACGACGACGAGGCCGTCTTCGAGTTCTACGACAAGCGGATCCCGCGCGACGTCGCCTCCACGCGCGCCTTCGAGGGCTGGTGGAAGAAGCAGCGCCAGGAGACGCCCGAGCTCCTCACCATGACCGCCGAGGAGCTCCTCGCCGAGGACGCGGTCGACGTCGACGTCGACGAGGCCGCGTTCCCGCCCACCTGGCAGCAGGGCGACCAGCGCCTCTCCCTCACCTACCGCTTCGAGCCGGGCGCGCCCGACGACGGCGTCACGGTGCAGGTGCCGCTCGCGCTCCTCGCGCGCCTCAGCCCGGCCGGCTTCGACTGGCAGGTGCCGGGCATGCGGCACGACCTCGTCACCGCGATGATCAAGGCCCTCCCGAAGGCGCTGCGGAAGAACGTCGTGCCGGCCGCCGACTGGGCCGCGCGGCTCATCGAGGGGCTGCCGGACCCGGATCCGCAGCACCCCGTGGCCTTCACCACCACCATCGCCGGCCTCATCATGCGGAAGGCGCACGTGCGCGTCGCCGACGACGACTTCGACCTCGACCGGATCCCCGCGCACCTCCGCATGGCGTTCCGGGTCGTCGACGAGCGCGGCCGCGAGGTCGCCGCCGGTCGCGACCTCACCGAGCTGCAGGCGCGGCTCTCCAGCCGCGCCCGCGACAGCGTCGCCCGCGCCACCGCGCGTCCCGTCGAGCGCGTCGCCGGCGCATCCGGACCCGCGACGCGCGGCATGGAGCGCACGGGCCTCACCACGTGGGACCTCGACGAGCTGCCGCGCTTCGTCGACACCGCGCAGGGCGGCACGGGCGACAGCCGCCACGTCATCCGCGCCTACCCCGCGCTCGTCGACGAGGGATCCACCGTCGCGATCCGCCTCATGGCCACCGCCGAGGACCAGGCGCGCGCGATGCCCGGCGGCGTGCGGCGCCTCCTTGTGCTCGCCATCGCGAACCCGTCGGCCTACGTGAAGCAGCACCTCACGAGCCAGGAGAAGCTGATGCTCGCGACGAGCCCGTACCCGAACGTGCAGGCGCTCTTCGACGACTGCCTGCTCGCCTGCATCGACCAGGTGCTCGAGCGCGTGGCCCCGGGCGGCGCGATCTACTCCAAGGAGCTGTTCGAGACGGCGCGCGACCGCGTCTCCGGCGTCGTCATGGACTCGATGTTCGACACGGTCGCGCTCGTCAACCGGATCCTCACGGGGTACCGCGACGCCGAGCGCGCCATCAAGCAGGCCACGAGCATGCAGCTCATCGGCGCGCTCACCGACGCGCGCGAGCAGCTCGCCGGCCTCGTGCACCCGGGCTTCGTCTCGGCCACCGGGCTCGCGCGGCTCCAGCGCCTGCCCGCCTACCTCTCCGGCCTCACCCACCGCGTCCAGCGCCTGCCCGACCAGCCGGCCCGCGACCGCGCGTGGATGACCGAGGTGCAGAAGGCGACCGACCTCTACCGCGAGGCCGGCGGCGTCATCCCGTCGGCGCCGCACGCGCCCGAGTCGCTCGTGCACGCCCGCTGGATGCTCGAGGAGCTGCGCCTCAGCCTCTTCGCCCAGCACCTGCCGACGGCCGAGCCGGTGTCGCTGCAGCGGATCCGCAAGGTGCTCGCGGGCTGAGGCGCGCACCGGGAACGGCTGCGGGAAGCGGCCGGGACGCGCCGGATCCTAGGTCCCGAGCGCCTCCCCGTCCACGCCCGGACGGAAGCCCGCACGCGCGTAGGCTCGATGCATCGCGCACGACCGGTCCGGTGTCCTGCGCGATGCGCGGATCGGGGGATCCGCCGGAGGAGCGCAGGGGGAGCACGGGATGGACACGGAGCTCCGGGAGCGCCAGCGGCTCGAGTCGCTGGAGGCGCTGCACGTGTACGGCACGGCCCCGGAGACGCGGTTCGACCGCATCACGGTGATGATCGCCGAGTTCTACCGCGTGCCCATCGCCGCGGTCGGCATCATCGGCGCCGACGCCATCTGGATGAAGTCGCGCGTCGGCCTGCCCAGCCCGCGCTGGGCGCGCGACGGCACGTTCACCGAGGCGGCCCTCGACGCGGACGGCATGCTCGTCGTCGAGGACGCGTGGGAGGATCGAGAGCTCGCCTCCTCCCCCAGCACCACGGGCACGCTCAGCGTCCGCTTCTACGCCGCCCAGCAGCTGCGCGCACCCGACGGGAACGTCATCGGCGTCTTCTTCGTCGCCGACACCGTGCCGCGCTCCTTCGACGAGGCCGACCGTGCCCGCCTCTCCCTCATCGGCGACTTCTTCTCCGAGGAGCTCGCCCGCGAGACCGACGCCCACCGCGCCACCGAGGTCGCCCGCGCGCTCAGCCCGCAGGCCGCGCCGCACCTGGACGGCTACGAGGTCGCGGGCACGAGCGTCCCCGCGCAGGTCGTCGGCGGCGACGTGCACGACTGGTTCCTCGAGGGCGGCGACCTGCGCCTCACCCTCGCCGACGTGATGGGCAAGGGCGTCGGCGCCGCCATCCTCGCCGCGGGCGTCCGCGCGACCGTCCGCCTCGCATCCCGTTCCCACGGCGTGCGCGAGACGATGGTGCGCACGGCCGCCGCGCTCGTCGACGACCTCTCGACCGCGGGATCCTTCTCCACCCTGTTCCACGGGCGCCTCCAGCTCGCCACGGGCATCCTCACCTACGTCGACGCCGGGCACGGGCTCGCCCTCGTCCTCCGGGCGGACGGCGCGATGCTGCGCCTCCGCGGCCACCACCTCCCGCTCGGGCTCGAGGCGGAGGACGCGTGGCAGGAGCAGTCCGTGCGGCTGGATCCGGGGGACGGCCTCGTGGTGTTCAGCGACGGGCTGCTCGACTTCTTCCCCGACGAGGAGGCGGCCTACGCCTACCTCGCCGACCTCCTGGCGCGGCACGGATCCGCGCGGCGCTTCATCGACGCCCTCGTGGCCCTCACCCCGGCGGGACAGGCGGACGACTGCACGATCATCGCCGTGCGGCGCGCGGCGGACTGAGCCGCACCTCCCGTCCGGATCCCGCGGGCTCGTCGACCGGACGACGCGGTCGGTGTGTGGAATCTACTGAGAACGGTTCTCGATAAGCGGCTAGCCTGCGCCTCGACCCGCGCCGTCGCGCGGAGCCCACGCAGCTGCACGGAGGATCCCATGACCACGCTCCCCAGGAGGCACCCCGCGACCACCGCGGCGCTCGTCGCCGTCGCGATGACGGCGGCGCTGTCCGGCTGCGCCTCGTCGCCCGCCGGCTCCGCGGACGCCGCGACGGGCGGCACGCTCCGCGCGGCGTTCCCCGGCGGCGGCGCGTCCGAGACCCTCGACTACCTCGTCGGCCCGACCGCGCTCGACTACGTGCGGGCCCGGCTGGTGCACGCGCCGTTCTGCGAGCTCGACGCGTCCGCCGCGGACGGCGTCGCCTACGGCGCCCTCTCCTCCATCGACGTGAGCCCCGACCTCTCCTCCTACACGCTGCACGTGCGGCCCGACGTGCCGTTCACCGACGGATCCACGCTCACGGCCGCGGACGTCATCTACTCGCTCCGCGCGCCCGGGCTGCTGCACGGCCTGCCCTTCACGCAGATCGTCGCCCGCGACCTCGACGTGGATGCCGCCGCCGCCGTGGACGACCTCACCGTCACGCTGCCGACGCGCCACCCGGTCGCCGACGGGCGCCAGCTCATCTGCCAGAGCATGCTCGCCATCAAGGACGGCACCACGGAGTTCACCCCGACGACGCCGTCCTCCGGGCCCTTCACCATCAGCGGGTTCGAGCCCGGGCGCAGCACGGTCCTCACCCGGAACCCGAGCTTCTACGGCACCGCGCTCGGCACCGGGCCGACGCTCGACTCCATCGAGCTGCTGTCCGTGTCCGACGCGACCGCCCGCGAGGACGCCCTGCGCCAGGGCCAGGTCGACTACGCGAGCGGACTCGCCCCGGCGCAGGCCCAGGAGCTGCAGGGAGCGTCCGGGATCACCGTCTCCACGAGCGAGCTGCCGTACGCCTCCTCCCTCCAGTTCGCCATGAACCCGGCGTTCGCCCCGTTCGCCGACGAGCGCGTGCGGGAGGCGTTCAAGCTCGCGATCGACCGGCAGCAGATCGTCGACACCGTGTACTTCGGCCACGCGTTCGCGGGCGACGACGTGCCGGGGCTCGGCTTCCCGAGCTACGACACGACCCTGCCGGTGCGCGAGCACGACCCGGACCGGGCGCGGGCGCTGCTCGCCGACGCCGGCCAGAGCGGCATGTCCGTGACGCTCACGGCGGGCCCCGAGCTGCCCGGCATGGTCGAGACGGCCACCCTCATCGTGCAGGACCTCCGCGCGATCGGCGTGGACGCGACCCTCTCCGAGCTGCCGGCGGGCCAGCTCTACGCCGACTACGCCGCGTACCAGAAGCTGCCGTTCGCGGCCGGGTACACGCCGCCGGCGCTCTTCGAGCCGAACCACGTGCCCGGCGCCCTGCCCGAGGCGGATGCGCTCGTCGCCGAGGCCCGCAGCGCCGCCACCCCGGACGCACGGCTCGCCGCGTCGCACCGGGCGCAGCGGATCCTGTGGGAGAAGGGGTACACGATCGCGCCGGTGTTCGTGCCCTCCGTCAGCGCGCGAGCCGACGGCGTCGGCGGCATCCGCGAGCTGCAGTTCCCCGACCTGTCCCGGGCGACGGTCGCGGCGCGGTGAGCGCCGCGGCGCCGCTCGGCCGGTGGATCGCCGGGCGGTTCGGCGCCGCGATCGTGACCCTCGTGGCGCTCTCGGTCGTCGTCTTCGGGAGCGCGTCCGCGCTCCCGGGCGACGCCTCGGGCGCGCTCGCGGGCAGCGGCGCGACCCCGTCGGAACGCGACGCCCTGCGGACGGATCTCGGCCTCGACCGGCCCGTGGCGGAGAGGTACCTCTCCTGGGTCCTCGCCGCCCTGCACGGCGACCTCGGCCGGTCGCTGGTCTCCGGCCGCGAGATCACGCCGCTGGTCGCCGAGCGCCTGACCGACACGCTGACGGTCACCGCGATCGCGGTGGCGGTCATCGCGGCGACCGCGACCGGGGTCGGCCTCGCGTCCGGCATGCGGGAGGGCAGCGCGGCCGACCGGATGCTCACCGCCCTGACGGTGCTCACGATGTCGACCCCGGACTTCCTCACCGCCACCGCGCTGCTCGCGCTCCTCACCTCCCTCGTCCCGCTGCTCCCGGCGGTGGCCCTCCTGCCGCTCGGCGACAGCGCGTGGCAGCATCCGGAGGTGCTCGTGCTGCCCGTCGCGACGCTCGCGCTCGGCGGAGCCGGGCCGGCCGCCCGCATGATGCGGGCCGCCGTCGTCGACGTGATGCGCGCGCCGTTCATCGAGCACGCACGGCTGAACGGGGCCCGCGGCGTCCGCCTCGCACTCGTGCACGTGCTGCCGAACGCCGCGGCTCCCGCGCTGCAGTCGCTGACGCTGGTGGCCGCCGGCCTGCTCGGCGGCGGGATCGTCGTCGAGACGCTGTTCGGCCTCCCGGGCATCGGCCTGGAGCTCACGCGCGCGGTGTCCGCGCGGGACGTGCCCACGGTGGAGGCCGTCGCGCTGACGCTCGGCGCCACGGCCCTCGCGATCGTGCTCGCGGGCGACGTCGGCGCGGCCCTCCTCCGACGCCGCCGGGGCGCCGAGCGGGTGGGCGGATGACCGACGCGCCCGGCGGATCGCGCGCCCGCGTCGCCGCCCTGGTGCTCGCCGCGGCCGTCGTCGGCGCCGCCCTCCTCGGGCCGCTGCTGCCGCTCGGCTCGCCGGACCAGGTCGTCGGCCGGCCGTTCGCGGGGCCCGACGCCGCGCATCCGCTCGGCACGGAGCTGCTGGGGCGCGATCTGCTCGCGCGCGTGGCGGCCGGCGGGCAGGGGCTCGTGCTCGAGGCCCTGGGCGCGACCCTCGCGGCGAGCGCCGCCGGACTCGCGATCGGGATCTGGTCGGGACTCCGCCCCTCCCGCCGGGCCGACGCGGCGGTGCGCATCCTCGACGCGGTGACCGCCCTGCCGGCGCTGCTGGTCCTGCTCGTCATCGCGGCGGGCGCTCCCGGGCAGCCGGCCGCGATCGTCGCCGCCATCGCCCTCGTGAGCGCGCCCTTCTCGGTGCGCGTCATCCGGCAGCGGACGCGCGCCGTCGCGGCGGCCGACCACGTGATGGTCGCCCGCTCGCGCGGCGACGGGATCGGCAGCCGGCTGCGACACGACATCCTCCCCGGGATCCGCCGGGTCGCCCTGGCGGACGCGGGCCTCCGCTTCATCGCCGCGCTCCAGATCGCCGCGACCGCCGGCTTCCTCGGCGTCGGCGCCAGCGCGCCCGCCGCGGATTGGGGGCGCATGGTCCGCGAGGACGTGGTCGGCCTCCGCGCGAACCCGCTCGCGACCCTCGTCCCCGCCGGGCTCCTCGTGGCCGTCTCGCTGGGCGTCACGCTGGCCGTGGACGCGTCCGGCCGGCGTCGCGGGGTCGACCGATGATCCACGCCATCGACGTCCGGGGCCTCACTATCCACGGGACGTCCGCACCCGGCACCGCCGGACCGCCGCTCCTCCGCGCGATCGACCTGCGCGTCGCGCCCGGCGAGGTCGTCGGGCTGTCCGGGCCGTCTGGCAGCGGCAAGTCGACCATCCTGCACGCGCTCGTCGGCCACGTCTCTCCCGGCATGCGGGTCGCGGCCGGCACCGTCCGCGTCCATGGCGCGGATCCCCTCGCCCCGGCCGGCCGACGCCTCCTGCGCGGACGCGTCGTCGGCCACCTGCCGCAGGATCCCGCGAGCGCCCTCGATCCCGCGCGGACGGCGATGCACCACCTGCGCTCGCGAGCCCGGCGGTCCACGGGCCGCTCCGGGCGCGCGGAGCTCGACCGGCTCGTGCTCGCGGCCGCCCACGACGCCCACCTCGACCCCGCGCTGCTGCACCGACGCGGATGCGAGCTCTCGGGCGGTCAGGCCCAGCGCGTGATCCTGGCCGCGCTGCTCGTCGGCCGTCCCGCGGTGGTCCTCCTCGACGAGCCCACGAGCGACCTGGACGCCGAGACCGCCGACCTGGTCGCGCGCCGCCTCGCCGACCTCCCCTGGCTCCCGGCCGTCGTCCTCGCGAGCCACGCCCCCGACGTCCTCGCGCGCTCCCGCGCCCGCATCCTCACCCTGCGCGACGGGGTGCTCGGCGAGCCGGCCGTCCCGGCGGACGCGGGGCCCGCACGCGCCGGTGGAAGGGCGACCCCGCGATCCCGGGCGACGGAGCCGGCCGCGCGCCTCCCACGCGAGGCGCCCGGTCACACCCCGGACGACGCGGCCCCCGCCGGCGGCGCGGCCCCCGCCGGCGTCGATGTGGTCGACCTCCGCATCCGCCTCGGTGGCGCTGCGGTCGTCGACGGAGGCTCCTTCCGCATCCCGCCCGGCGGGATCCTGGCCCTGCGCGGCCGGTCCGGGTCCGGGAAGACGAGCGTCGGCCGCGCGCTCGCCGGCCTGCTCGCGCCGGAGGCGGGCGAGCTGCGCGTGGACGGCCGCCGGGTCCCCTGGTCGGGCGACGACCGCCGTCGTGCCGAGAGGATGCTCGTGGGGCTGGTCCTCCAGGACTCCCGCACGGCGCTGCACCCGGAGGAGACGGTGCGCACGGCCATCGCGCGTGCCGGCCGTGCCGCGGTCCGCCAGGGCGCCGTCCCCGCCGCTCCGGCCGAGCTGCTGGAGCGCCTCGGGCTGGATCCGCGCCTGCTCGACCGCCGGCCGCACGAGCTGAGCGGCGGTCAACGCCAGCGCGTCGCGATCGCCCGGGCGATGGCCGCGGCACCGACCCTGCTGGTGTGCGACGAGGTCACGGCGTCCCTGGATCCCCCGGCGGAGCGCCAGGTGCTCGACGCCCTCGACGACGCGTGCACGCGCACCGGCCTCGCGGTCCTGCTCATCACGCACAGCGACGCGGCGGCCCTCCGCGCGCATCGGGTGCTCACGCTGGACGCCGGCCGTCTCGTCTGACGCCGGCCGTCGCGCCCGGCGACCTCGCCCCGCCCGGCGCGCCGCACGCGACGGCGTCGGTCCCCGCCCGACGTGCCGCACGCGACGGCGTCAGTGCCCGCCCGGTTCCGCACCGGTCGCGGCCGGCAGCTCGGGCCGGTTCGCCCACGCCGACCAGGATCCGGGGTACAGGGCCGCGTCGATCCCGGCGATGCGGAGCGCCGCGACCTCGAGCGCCGCGCTGACGCCGGACCCGCAGTACACCGCGACCTCCCCCGCCTCCGGCACGCCGAGCCCGGCGTACCGCGCGCGCAGCTCCGCGGCCGAGCGGAACGCGCCGTCGGCGTCGAGCGCGTCCGAGGAGGGCGCGCTGCGGGCGCCCGGGATGTGGCCGGCGCGCGGATCCCACGGCTCGACCTCCCCGCGGTACCGCTCCCCCGCGCGCGCGTCGAGCAGGACGCCGTCGTGCGCGACGCGGGCGGCGCCGGCCTCGTCGACCACGGCGAGGAGCCCGGAGGTGAGCGTCACGTCGCCGGGCGCCGGCACCACCGGGCCGGTCTCGAGCGGCAGCCCGGCCGCGGTCCAGGCGGGCAGCGCGCCGTCGAGGATCCGCACGTCGGCGATCCCGGCGTCACGCAGCACCCACCAGGCCCGGGCCGCCGCGAGGCCGCCCCCGCCGTCGTACGCCACGACGACGTCGCCCGTCCGGATCCCCCAGCGCCGGGCCGCCTCCTGCAGCGCCTCCCGATCCGGCAGCGGATGCCGCCCCTCCTCCGGCGCACCGTGCCGCGACAGCTCCTCGTCGAGGTCGACGTACACGGCTCCCGGGATGTGCCCGGCCTCGTGCAGCGGCCGGCCGGGAGGGCCGCCGAGCGACCAGCGCACGTCGAGGACCCGGACGTCGTCGCGGGTGCGGAGGGCGTGATCCAGCTCGGCCGGCGTGAGGGTGATCCACATGTCCCCCATGCTCGCAGGCGGGATCGACGCCTCGACCCCCTAGGGTTGCGGGATGCGCAGTCCCGTGCTCGAGGACGGTCTCCCGTCCGGGCAGGGCGGTGACGGCGCGTGAACGACCCCCGAGGCGAGGTGCGCGCCCAGGTCCACCCGGACGCGATCCGGCACAACACGGCGGTGTTCGCCGCGTGGACGGGGACGCCCGTCATGGCCGTCGTCAAGGCCGACGGCTACGGGCTCGGAGCGCTCACCGCGGCGCGCGCGGGCATCGAGGGCGGCGCGACCTGGATCGGCGTGACCGCCGTGCAGCACGCCGTGCGCCTCCGCCTGGCCGGCATCCGCGTGCCCGCGCTCAGCTGGCTGAACACGGCCGTCGTCGACTTCGCGGTCGCGGCCGAGCACCGCGTGGACGTGGCGGTGGGCACCTTCGCGGAGCTCGGACGCGCGATCGACGCGGACGGCGCGCCCCGCGTGCACCTGCAGATCGACACCGGGCTCACGCGCGAGGGCTTCCCCGAGGCGGACTGGGAGCTCCTCGCCGCTCGCGCCGCCGAGGCCGAGCGACGCGGCCGGATCCGCGTCGTCGGCGCCATGACGCACATGGCCTCGGCGGACCGCCCGGCGGCTCCCGCGAACGAGGCCCAGCGCCGGGCCTTCGAGCGCGCCTGGGAGGCCCTCCTCGCTGCGGGGCTGGATCCCGAGGAGCGCCACGCCGCCGGGTCCGCCGCCGCCCTCCTCGATCCCGCCTCGCGCGGCACGCTGGTGCGGATCGGCGCCGGCCTCGCCGGGATCGACGCGAGCGGATCCGCCGGCCTCCGCTGGGCGCTGACCCTCCGCGCCCCGCTGATGGACGTGCGCCGCGTCGATGCGGGCACGTCCGTCGGGTACGGCGGCACCTGGACCGCCGAGCGCGACACGATGCTCGGCCTGCTCCCCGTCGGCTACGCGGACGGCCTCCCCCGGGCCGCCTCCCCGCTCGCCTCCGTGCAGGTCGCCGGCCGCCGGGTGCCGGTCGCCGGCGTGCTGTCCATGAACCAGACCGTCGTCGACCTCGGCCCCGGCTCCGCGGACTCGGTCGGCGACGAGGCCGTCGTGCTCGGCGACGGATCCGATGGCGCGCCCACCGCGGGCGACTGGGCCCGCTGGGCCGGCACCATCCCGCACGAGGTCCTCACCGCCGTCGGGAGCGCCCTCGCGACGCACGGCGACGTGGGGTCCGCGTCCGTCGACCCGGCCCCGACCCCGGCCGACGCATCCGGCACCCCCGCCCCGCCCCGCGACCGGACGGAGATCCGCGCATGACCGCAACCCCCCACGCCCCCCGCACCGCCCGGGACGCCGCATGCACGCGCGTCGCCGTCATCGGCGGCGGGAGGAGCACCGAGCACGACGTGTCGCTGGCCTCCGCCGCGGGCGTCGCCGCCGCGCTCGACCCGGCGCGCTTCGACGCCGTCCCGCTCACCCTGCTGCGCGACCACGGCTGGCTCGACGCGTCCGGCCGGGCGCTCACGCTGGCCGGTGCGATCGACGTCCTCGCCGGCTGCGACGTCGCCATCCCGATGCTGCACGGGCAGGACGGGGAGGACGGCACGATCGCCGCGCTCCTCGAGCTCGCGGGCGTCCCCTACGTCGGGTCCGGCGTGCGCGCGGGCGCCATCGGCATGGACAAGCTGCAGACCAAGCTCCTGGCGACCTCGATCGGCATCGCGGTCGCGCCCGGCGTGCAGCTCACGCGCGGCTCGGCGGCCGCGTACGCATGGGACCACCCGGTCATCGTGAAGCCGGCCGTGGGCGGATCCAGCCACGGCGTCGGCCTCGCGGAGTCCGCCGGAGACCTGCCCGCCGCGCTCGCGGACGCCTTCGCCGTCGACGACCGCGTGCTGGTCGAGGACCTGATGTCGGGCCGCGAGATCGACCTGCCCGTCATCCGCGCCGCGGACGGCGCGGTGCGCATCGGCCCCGCGGTGGAGATCCTCGCCGACGGCGTGTTCGACGCCGAGACGAAGTACGGCGGCGAGGCCCGCTTCGCCATCCCCGCCCCGCTCGCGCCCGAGGAGCTGGCCGCCCTGCACGACGCGGCCACCCGCATGGCGGAGGCGCTCGACTGCCGCGGCGTCGTCCGCGTCGACTTCTTCCTCACCGCGGACGGCCCCGTCCTCAACGAGGTGAACACGACGCCGGGCTGCACCGCCGCGTCGCAGGTCCCGCGCAGCTTCGCCGCCGACGGCCTCGCCTTCGCCGACCTGCTCGCCCTCCTCGTCGACGACGCCCTCAGCGCAGCGGCTTCTCGAAGCAGATCGAGTTCGTGACCGGGATGTACGGCGGGTACACGTCGATCGGCAGCCAGCCGGCCGTCGCGTAGAGCCGCACGGCGTCGGGCTGCCGGTCGCCGGTCTGCAGGATCATCCGGTGCGCGCCGCGCTCCCGTCCGACCCGCTCGAGCTCGGCCATGAGCACGCGGGCGAGCCCCGTGCCGCGGTGCGCCGGATCCACGACGACCTTCTTCAGCTCCAGCTCGCCGCGCAGCCGACGGATGACGCCGTGCGCGGCCGCCTCGCGATCGTCGCCCTCCGGCACGAGCAGCACGACCGCCTCGACGTCGGCGGGGTCGATCGCGAACGCGACGGCGGCCTTCGCCGGCCAGTCCGGGTCGTCGGCGTGCCGACCCTCGTAGCGGACGTCCATCTCGTCCTCCATGGCGCGGCGCATCCGGGCGCCGCGCGGGTCGTCCCACCCCACGACCTCGGTGCGGTAGGCCCGCCCGTCGCGGGCGACGTGACGCGGGGCGGAGTCGTGCTGCTGGTCCATGGGCCCTCTCGATGGCGGCGATGGTGATGCGGGCGGCGGCACGACGCCGCCCGCCCCGGCATCGACGGATGCGCGGCGCGGGCGGCGTCGGGTGGTGAGGTGGTGCGGCGCCGCGGTCTTCCGCGGCGGGTGGTGCGGTCCTACTTGGCGCCGACCGTGGCGGACGCGTTCGACTCGTACGACGTGTTGGTCGACTCGAAGAAGTTGACGAGCTGCAGCGTGTCGTTCGCCGTGGCCATCCACTTCGCCGGGTTGGAGACCTTGTACTCGGCCTCGAAGCCGAGCTCCTCCAGGCGGCGGTCGGCCAGGTACTTCACGTACTGGTTGATGTAGTTCGCGTTGAGGCCGAGGATGCCGTTCGGCAGGAGGTCGCGGTTGTACTGCTCCTCCATCTCGACGGCGTCGAGGATCATCTGCTTGATCTCGGCGGCGAACTCCTCCGTCTGCAGGTCGGGGTTCTCCTCGAGCACCGTGAGGATGAGGTTGATGCCGAACTTGAGGTGCAGCGACTCGTCGCGCACGATCCAGTCCATGAGCGAGCCGAAGTTGCGCAGCAGGTTCCGCTGGCGGAACGACAGCGACACCATGAAGCCCGAGTAGAACCAGATGCCCTCGAGGATCACGTTGTACGCGACGAGGTTCCGGACGAAGTCCTTCTTGCCCTCGGTGGTGGTGATGTCGAGGGTCTGCTCGGTCATGCGCTTGATGAACTTGACCTCGAACTCCTCCTTGCGGGCCATCGACGGGATGTCGACGTGGGAGTTGTACGCGGCCTCGCGGTCGATCGGGAACGTCTCCAGGACGTACTCGAACGACATGCAGTGGTTCGCCTCCTCCCACATCTGCTTCGCCAGGTAGAGGTGGCACTCCGGCGCGTTGATGTAGGGGTAGACGCCGAACGCGAGCGCCTTGTTCACGAGGAGCTCGTTCGGGTTGAAGTAGCTCATGAGGAACGTGATCGCGTGGCGCTCCTCGTCCGTCATCTTCTTGAAGTCCGCGATGTCCTCGCCGAGCTGGATCTCGTTGGGGAACCACGTGTTGGCGACGGCCTGGTCGTACAGGTCCATGGCCCACTGGTAGTTGACGGGCTTGAGGAGGAGGCCCTCCTGGATTCCCGTGCCGAGGATCTTCGACATCTGCTTCTTCTTCCCTGTTGCTTCTAGCTCGTCGTTCGTGTGGGGGCGGGTCGCGCCGCGCGGGCTGCGCGACCCGCTGCGGCGGTCCTGCCTACTGGCAGGAGTCGCACTGGAGCTCGTCCATGGGGTCCATGGGGACGACGTAGTCGCCGAACGTGTCGTCGTTCATCAGCGTGCACCTCCCACTCCGCCGAAGCCGAAGCCCTTGCGGGGCGCCGGAGCGGACTGCGGCGCCGGGGCGTCCGCGGTCGCGGTGGATGCGGGAGCCGCGGTGGCGGGCACGGCCGCGGGAGCGCCGCCGCCGAATCCGCCGAAGCCCTTGCGCTTGGTGCCGTCGGCGTCCTGCGACTTGTCGACCTTGACGGTCGACTGCTCGGCGGTGTGACGCGGCTTCATGTGCAGGTAGTACGTGGTCTTGACCCCGCGCTCCCAGCCGGCGAAGTAGATGTCCATCATGTCGCCGAGGTCGCGCGTCTCGAGGTACATGTTGCGGCTGATGGCCTGGTCGATCCACTTCTGCGCGCGGGCCGCGACCTCGAGGAACGCGTACGGCGAGAGCTGGAAGCTCGTGCGGTACGTGGCCTTGACCGAGTCCGGGATGGCGGCGATGTTCTGGATGTCGCCCTGGCTGCGCAGGATGCTCTCGCGCACGGTCTCCCAGAGGCCGAGCTCCTGCAGGTCCTTCACCAGGTTCCGGTTGACCTCGAGGAACTTGCCCGAGGAGGTGGAGCGGCTGAAGATCTGCGAGAACTGCGGGTCGAGGCCGGGCGTGGTGCCGGCGACGAGGCCGATGGACGCGGTGGGCGCGATCGCCATGAGCGTCGCGTTGCGCATGCCGCCCTTGACCTTGGCGCGGAGCGCGTCCCAGTCGAGGCGCGTGGTGCGGTTGACCTTGACGGGCACGCCGCGGTCGGCCTCCATGAGCGCGATCGAGTCGAGCGGCACGAGGCCCTCCGACCAGCGCGAGCCCGCGAAGTTCGGGTACGCGCCGCGCTCCTTGGCGAGATCGGCCGACTCGTCGATGGCCGCGTAGGAGACGTGCTCCATGATCTCGTCGATGAGGTCGTACGACTCCTCCGACTCGTACGAGAAGCCGAGCTTCTCCACGACGTCGGTGAAGCCCATGACGCCGAGGCCCACCGCGCGGTTCTGCTGGTTGGAGAAGTCCGCCTCCTTCACGCTGGAGCGCGTGATGTCGATGAGGTTGTCGAGCTGGCGCACCGCGAGGCGCGCGCTCTGCTCGATCTTCGCGAAGTCGATCTTGCCGTCGGCGAAGTGCTGCGACAGGTTGATGGACGCCAGGTTGCAGACGGAGACGTTGTCCTCGTCCTGCGGCAGCGTGATCTCGGTGCAGAGGTTCGAGAGGTGGATCGTGCCCGTGTTGTTGTTCAGGGCGCGGTTGTTGATCGTGTCCTTCCAGGTCAGCCACGGGTGGCTGGTGGTCTGGAGCGAGATGAGGATCGACTTGAACTGCTCGCGCGCCTTGATGCGCTTGAACATCCGGATGCGCCCGGCCTCGGCCTCGCCGACGTAGAACGCGTAGCGCTCCGAGAACGCCTTGCCGTACAGCTCGTTGAGGTCGGAGACCTCCAGCGGGTCGAAGAGGTACCAGTCGTCGTCGTTCTGGACGCGCTTCATGAACTCGTCGCTGATCCACACGGCCGTGTTGGCGGTGCGGGTGCGGCGGTACGGGTCGCCCGAGTTCTGGCGCAGGTCGAGGAACTCGGGGAAGTCGAGGTGCCAGTTCTCCATGTAGAAGCACAGGGCGCCGAACTTCTTGCCGCCGCGGCTGACGGCGCGGAGCACCGAGTCGATGGTGTGCATGAACGGGATGGGGCCCGTGGAGGTGGTGTTGTTCGAGCGGATGGGCGAGCCCTGCGCGCGCAGCTTGGAGACGGAGAGGCCGATGCCGCCCGTGCCCTTGGTGAGCCACATGACGTCGCGCGTGGTCTTCGCGATGTGCTCGATGTCGTCCTGCATCTCCATGACGAAGCAGTTCGCGAGCTGCGGGTAGATGGTGCCCGCGTTGACGAGGGTGGAGCCGGCCGCGAGGTACTCGAGCTTCGACATCTTCTCGTAGAAGGCGATGGCGGTCGCGGTCGGGTCCTGCTCGTTGAGCGTGAGGCCCATCGCGATGCGCATCCAGAAGTACTGGGGCACCTCGAGGGCGTCGCCGTTGCGGCCCTTGATGCCGTAGCGGTTGTTCAGCGTGACGACGCCGATGTACTTGAGCAGCTCGTCGTGCGCGGGCTCCAGGGCCTGGGCGAGGCGCTCCAGGTCGAACAGCTGCACGAGGCGGGAGTCGAGGAGCATCTCGTCGACGCCGCGCTGGATGTTGCGGGCGAAGTGCTCCGCGTGGAGGCGCTTGAGCTCCTCGGGCGACGAGTAGTCGCCGAGGACGCGCTTGTAGATGGTCTTGAGGAGGAGGCGCGCCGCGACGGTGTCGAACGCCGGGTCGTCCTTCACGTTCTGGAGCGCGACCTGGATGACCGCCTCATCCAGCTGCTGCGTGGTGATCCCGTCGAAGAGGGTGATCTCCAGCTCGGACGCGATCTGCGTGACCCAGCCGATGTTCTCATCGAGGCCCTGCGTGGCGTCCTCGATGGCCAGGTTGATGCGGTTCGCGTCGTACGGCTCCCGCGTGCCGTCGCGCTTCACTACGGTGATGGACACTCTGCTCCTCGTCGTCTTCGTCGTCCGCCCTGATCGGCTGCGGACCGTCCTGCTGTCGGCGGCGACGCGGTGCGGGTCGTGCCCGCCGCGCCATGTGCCTCACCAGCCCTGGTCCTCACCAGGGGAAATGCTCGGCGGGCCCTCATCCGCCCGGCTCCGGGGAGCAAAGGCGGCGGGGTGTCCCGCGGTCCCATCACTATATATGCGGGCCCCCGGCCGAGCCCAACCCCATATGTAGTGGGCGTGTCGTCCACAGGTGTGGACAACTCCGCGGACTTGTCCACAGGTTCCACAGGCTACGGAGGTCCCCCGACATCCCTGTCCGGTGGCGCCCGGGGCTGCGGGCGGATGCCTCACGGACGGTAGGATCTGACCCTCGTGAGCACGTACGGAAGCCTCCTCAAGACCCGCGGCGTGGGCCGGATCATCGCCGCCCAGCTCGTGGCGCGCTTCCCCGGCGGCATGCTCTCGCTCGCGTTCCTCATGCACGTCGAGCGGATCCACGACTCGTACGGCGCAGCCGGCCTCGTGCTGGCCGCGACGAGCATCGGCCAGGCCGTGGCCGGTCCCCTCACCAGCCGGTGGATGGGCGTCTGGGGCATGCGGCCCGTCCTCGTCCTCACGTCCATCGTCTGCACCGTCGCCGTCGTCGCCGTGGCGCTCGGCGACGCGGGCACCTCGGTCCCGGTCTTCATGGTGCTCGGCCTCGTCGCCGGCCTCGCCAACCCGCCCGTGCAGCCCGCCGTCCGCACCATCTACCCGAAGATGGTCAACTCCAAGCAGCTCACGCCCCTGTTCTCGCTCGACGCCTCGGCACAGGAGATCATCTGGGTCCTCGGGCCCGTCATCGCGACCTTCCTCGCGATCCAGGTCGACACGAGCGCCGGGATCCTCGTCGCGGCGGCGTTCCTGGTCGGCGGCGGCGCGTGGTTCATCTCCTCCCCCGAGCTCGGCCGGGTGCGCATCCCGCGCAGCAAGCGCCGCTTCGGCGTCGTGCTCGGGCGCCCGCCCGTGCTCCTCAGCACCGTGGTCGGCTTCCTCCTCATCGCCGCGTGCTCCGCCATCGAGGCGGGCGTCGTCGCGGTCTACGGGCACGGCGGCCCGGAGGCCGGCTTCGTGCTCGCGATCTTCGCGGTCGGCTCGCTCATCGGCGGCCTGTCGCTCGGGCACATCCCCATCAGCCCGTGGGCCATGGCCCGGCGGCTCACGATCATCCTGGTCGGCACGGCCCTCGCCGCCGTCTGGATGCAGTTCGCCTGGCTCTCCGTGTTCCTCTTCCTGGCGGGCGTGGGCATCGCGC
This sequence comes from Clavibacter sp. CT19, assembly GCF_027858075.1. NCBI lineage: Bacteria > Bacillati > Actinomycetota > Actinomycetes > Micrococcales > Microbacteriaceae > Clavibacter > Clavibacter sp. CT19. The sequence continues at coordinate 271,347 of NZ_JAQHYR010000002.1, forward strand.
CCGCCCTCGCGGTGCTCTTCGCGGTCGTGTCCTCGTCGGTGCGGTTCAGCGACACCGCCGAGGCGTACGGCTGGGTCGGCACCGGCCAGCTCATCGGCGCGGCCCTCGGGTCCGCGGCCGCCGGCTTCGTCATCGACGCACAGGGCGCGCAGGGCGCCTTCGTCGTGGCGGCCGCGCTGCTCGCCGCGGGCACCGCGATCGCCGCCGTGTTCCACCGCCACAGTCCGGACCTCCGCGGACGCGACGCCGGGCCGATCCCGGACACGGAGCCCGTCGCCATCGTCACCTGACACGCGGGCTGCCAGCGCGGGTCCGCTCCGCACCCCAGAGTTCCCGCCCCCGCGGAAAACGGAGCCGCCCGGCTGGATAGTGTGAGGGCATGACCTCTCAGCAGACCCCTCTGACCACGCGACGCCTGCGGGCCGGGATCGCCGGGCTCGGGCTCGTCCTCGGCCTGACGCTCGCCGGCTGCAGCTCGCCCGCCGCCGACGACGCCGCCACCCCCGCGCCCTCCGCCTCCGCGAGCGCCCCCGCCGAGGCCGCCGCCCCCACGCCCGACGCGAGCGCGAGCGCCGGCTCCGGCGACGCCGCCGCGACCGGATCCAAAGAGGCCATCGCCGCGAAGACCCGCGAGATCGCCTGCGGTCTCAAGGACAAGTCGACGCTCGAGGAGTCGGACGTCCAGGCGTTCCGCGACCTCGGCACCGAGATCTCCGCCTCGCCCGAGAACGGCGCCGCGGCGGCCGGCCAGCAGATCACGGCCCTCGCCGACCAGATCGCCCCCGGGGTCGGCCAGCCCCTCAGCGCCGACCTGAAGACGCAGATGTCGTCCGCCTGCGACAAGCTGCAGTAGCGGTCTCCCACGATCGACGGCCCCGACCCGCGCAGAGCGGGTCGGGGCCGTCGCACGTGCGGGCGGCTACCAGCGCGGGTGCACGGCCTCGCGGAAGCACCGGTCGTAGATGTCGGCCACCTGCCGCTCGAAGACCTCGCCGAGCGCGGGGGCGTCGCCGGCCTGCGCGTTGGCGCGTGCCTGCTCCGCGTTGCGCGCGCCGGGGATCACCGTGGAGACGCCCTCGCGCTGCACGATCCAGGCGAGCGCGACCTGCGCGGGCGTGAGGTCGGGCGCGGCCTCGTGCGCGGCCGCGGCGAACTCGCGCGCCGCGGTGACGCCCTGCTCGTAGTCGACGCCGGAGAAGGTCTCGCCGACGTCGAACGCCTCGCCCTTGCGGTTGAAGCTGCGGTGGTCGGTCTCGGCGAAGGTCGTGTCCGCCGAGTAGCGGCCGCTGAGGAGGCCCGAGGCGAGCGGGACGCGCGCGATGACGCCGACCCCGGCCTCCGCCGCAGCGGGCAGCACCCGGTCGAGCGGCTTGAGGCGGAACGCGTTGAGGATGATCTGCACGCTCGCGACGCCCGGCCGCGCGATGGCGAGGAGGGCCTCGTCGGTCGTCTCGACGCTCACGCCGTAGGACGCGATGGCGCCGTCGGCGACGAGCTCGTCGAGGGCGTCGTAGACGCGGTCGCTCGAGAAGACGGGCGTGGGCGGGCAGTGCAGCTGCACGAGGTCGAGCGTGTCGACCCCGAGGTTGCGGCGCGAGCGGTCGGTCCACTCGCGGAAGCGGTCGAGGGTGAAGTTCGCGGGATCCTGCGCGTCGCGGCGGCCCATCTTCGTGGCGACCGTGACGCCGGAGCCCGGGTGCGCACGGAGCCAGGATCCGATGATCGTCTCGCTGCGGCCGTCGCCGTAGACGTCGGCGGTGTCGAAGAAGGTGATGCCCGCGTCGGCCGCCGCATCGAGCACGGCGAGCGCGTCGTCCTCGGCGACGTCACCCCAGTCCCCGCCGAGCTGCCAGGTCCCGAGTCCGATGACCGAGACGTTCCGATGGGTCCTGCCGAGGCTTCTCTGCTCCATGCGTCGAGCCTACGCGCGGGGCGGGCGCCGGGCCGGGCGCCGGGGGTGCCGCGATCCATGGCCGACGCTCGTGCTCGTCATGGGCTGCTCATAGGGACGGGCGGTGTGATCTCCTCATCGCCCCCACCGGGCCACCCGAGACACGAAGGACCGTCATGAACGAGACACCGCAGGAGCCGACCGGACGTCCGGACGAGGCCCCGGCCGGCGACGCCGGCACGACCACCCCCGCGCCCTCCACCGACGCGACTCCCACCTCCGCCACCACGCCTCCCACCGACGCGACTCCCACCTCCACCACCGGCACCGCAGCCTGGGCCGCCCCGACCGGACCCGCCGCGGCCGGCCCCGCCGCCCCGACCGCCGCGTACGCCACCGCGTCGCCGTCCGTCGGGCACGGCGCCCCAGCCGGATCGCCCTGGCCCGCGCCCGCGACCGACGCGTTCGGCCGCCCCCTGCAGGTGGACGCCGCGGGCCACCCCGTCCCGCCGAAGCGGATGGGCCGCGGCCTCCGCACCGGGCTCATCGCCGGTGCCTCCGCCCTCGCCCTCCTCCTCGCCTTCGGCAGCGGCACCGCGGTCGGCTTCATGGCCGACCTCGGGCGCCACTCCACGGCGGCCGGCGACTCCCGCGTCCAGGACCCCGGCTCCTTCGTCCCCGGGCAGGGCCACGGCCACGGACGCGGCACGGGCGGCACCGGGCAGGGATCCGACGGCGGCTCCGGCAATCAGCGCGGATCCGGATCCGGCACCGGCGCCTCGGAGACCTCCCCCGAGGCGTCGGCCGACCAGATCTCCGGCGTCGTCACCGTCGACTCCGCCCTCACCTACGAGAACGCGGCGGGCGCGGGCACCGGCATCATCCTGTCGTCCGACGGCACCATCCTCACCAACAACCACGTCGTCAGCGGCGCCACGAGCATCCGCGTCACCGTCGAGTCCACCGGCAAGGCGTACGTGGGGAAGGTCGTCGGCACCGACGCCACGAACGACGTGGCCGTGCTGAAGCTCGAGGGCGCATCCGGCCTCACCCCGGCGAAGATCGACTCCGACGGCGTCCAGGTCGGCGAGGCCGTCACGGGCGTCGGCAACGCGGGCGGCACGGGAACGCTCACGGCGGCGTCCGGCGCGGTCACCGCTCTCGGCCAGTCGGTGACGACGCAGTCCGAGGGCACGGCGGCCGGCGAGACGCTCACCGACATGATCCAGACGGACGCGCCCATCGTCTCCGGCGACTCCGGCGGACCGCTGAAGGACGCCGACGGCGAGGTCGTCGGGATCGACACGGCCGCCTCGAGCGGATCCGCCGACATCACGGGCTTCGCCATCCCCATCGACCGCGCGATGTCCATCGCGAAGCAGATCGAGAACGGCGTCGAGTCCGGCACCGTGAAGATCGGCTACCCCGCGTTCCTCGGCGTGCTGCTCGCGAACCAGCCGGGCACCGTCGCGGGCGCGCCGCTCTCCGGCGTCGTCAACGGATCCGGTGCCGCGAAGGCCGGGCTCGCGCAGGGCGATGTCGTCACCTCGGTCGACGGGAAGCCCGTCGCCTCCGCGTCCGAGCTCAGCACCGCGGTCTCCGGCCACAAGCCGGGCGACCGCATCAAGCTCGGCTGGACCACCGCGGCCGGCGCGCAGAAGACGGCCGAGGTCACCCTCACGGAGGGCCCCGTCAGCTGACCGTCGCTCCGCCACGACGACGACGGCCCGTCCCGCATCGCGCGGGGCGGGCCGTCGTCGTGCGGGTCACTGCCCGCCGAACCCGGTCGTCGAGATGCCCTTGATGATCTGGCGCTGGAAGAAGAGGAACACCACGATCAGCGGCAGCGCCGCGAGCACGGCCGACGCCATGTTCTGCGCGTACTGGATGCCGTAGGCGCTCTTCACCGTCTGCAGCCCGACCGGGAGCGTCATGAGGCTCGAGTCGTTGGTCGCGATGAACGGCCAGAGGAAGTTGTTCCACGCGCCGATGAAGATGAAGATCGCCACCGCCGAGAGGATGGGGCGCGACAGCGGCATCACGATCTGCAGGAACACGCGCACCCGGCCGGCGCCGTCGACGCGCGCCGCGTCCTCCAGCTCGATCGGGATCTGGTCGAAGAACGCCTTCAGGATGAAGACCATGGCCGGGTGCACGAGCTGCGGCAGGATCACCGCCCAGAGGGTGTCGATGAGGTCGAACGACAGCATCTGGTAGAAGAGCGGGACGATCAGGATCTGCGGGGGCACGATGATCGACGCCACGATCGCGCCCATCAGCACCTTGCGTCCGCGGAAGTCGATGCGGCTGAGCGCGTAGCCGGCGAGCGCGGAGAACACGACCGCCACCACCGTGATCACGCTGCTCGTGAGCAGGCTGTTCCACGTCCACAGGGGGATGGTGCCGCCCTTGAGCACCGAGGCGTAGGCGTCGAGCGTGAAGCCGCCGGCGGGGAAGAGCGTCACGGGGAACGCCGCCGCGTCCGTCTCGGACTTGAAGGACGTGAGCACCGCCCACAGGAACGGCAGCAGCCACGCGGCCGCGAGCACGAGGAGGATCAGCAGCGCCGCGATGCGCGAGGGCGCGAACCGCGGGGTCCCCGTGCGCCCGGCGCGGGCGGCCGAGGTCGTGGCCGGCTTGCGGGCCAGCGTGCCGGCGGAGAAGGCGGGGCGGGTGGCGGTGGTCATGGCTTCCTCCGGGTGGCGGTGAGCTGCACGATCGAGATGACCACGATCAGGGCGAAGAAGATGTAGGAGATGGCGGCCGAGTAGCCGAAGCGGAAGCCGGTGAACCCGGTCTCGAAGACGTACTGCACGATGGGCCGGGTCGCGCCGCCGGGGCCGCCCGCGGTCATCTGGTAGATCTGGTCGAAGACCTTGAGCGACGCGAGCACCTGCAGGATCGCGAGGAGCGCCGTCGTCGGGGCGAGCTGCGGGATCGTGATGGAGAACAGCTGCCGCCACTTCCCGGCGCCGTCGAGGGCCGCGGCCTCGTACTGCTGGTCGGGGATGTTCTGCAGCGCCGCCAGGTAGATGAGGAAGTTGAACCCGACGGTCCACCACACGGTGGTGATCACGACGCTCGCCATGGCGAGGGACGGGTCCTGCAGCCAGGCCGGCTGCGGGAGGCCCAGGGATCCGGCGATCGCGTTCACCACCCCGAGCTGCGGGTTGTACATCCACAGCCAGAAGAGCGACACAACGGTGGACGCGAGCAGGAACGGCAGGAAGAACGACAGGCGCCACAGCCACTGGCCGGGCAGCCCGAGGTTCACGAGCAGCGCGAGGACCAGCCCGACGAGGAGGAGGGGCACGGTGCTCGCGACCGTGAACACGACGGTATTGCCGAGCGAGCGCCACATCTGGGAGTCGCCGAACGCCTCGGCGTAGTTGGCGAAGCCGATGAAGCCGCCGTTCGCGCCCGTCAGGCTCTGGCCGGTGAGGCTCTGGTAGAAGCCGTAGAGCACCGGCCACACGAGGAAGAGCAGGAAGGTGACGACGAAGGGGGCGATGAAGAGCATCCCCTGCATCTGCTCCTTCGCGCGCGGCCTCGGGCTCGGGCGGCCCGCGACGGGAGGCGGGGAGGCGGGTCCGGTCGCGGGCGCGACCGGGGCGGGTGGTGCAGCTGTCGTCACGAGTGGACTCCTTCGTCGTTTCGCAGGATGGGGCGCCGGGCCGCGGGGAGCGGCCGCGGCCCGCTAAAGGGGGTTGGGCTTGGCGAGCAGCGCGTCGATCTGCCCGATGAACGCGTCGAGGCCGGCCGCGGGATCCTGCCGGCCGAGGAACACGTTCTGCATGTTCTCGGCGAAGAAGGTCTGGAAGTCCGAGCCGGATCCGGTGAAGTACGCCACCGGGTCGTACTCGATCTGCTCGGCCGCGTACGCGTAGTGCGCCTGCGGCAGCAGCTCCGCGTACTCCGGGCTGTCGATGATGGGCTTGTACGCGGGGATGTGCCCGGCGCCCGCCCACTGGAGCGAGTTCTTCAGGAGGTCGGTCACGAACTCGTAGCTCTTGCGGCGCTTGTCCGGATCGGGTGCGCTCTGGTGCGGGAGCACGAACGCGTGCGAGTCGGCGAAGGACGCGGGCGTCCCGTAGAGGGTCGGGATCGGCATCGCGTCGAAGGGCAGCTTCGCGGTCTGGAACGTGGGCAGCTCCCACACGCCCGTGAAGATCGCGCCGCTCTTGCCGCCGGCGAACTCGGCGATGGCGGTGCCGGCGTCGCCGCTCGCGGTCGCGATGGTGCCGTCGAGGAGCGTGCGGATGAACTCGATCGCGGTGAGGGCCTTGTCGCGGTCGTAGACGACCTGGCCGCCCGTGGGCAGCTCCATCTCGCCGCCCATCTGCTTGTAGAGCGTGTAGAAGAGGCGCCACATCTGGGTGCCGTCGCCGAGGTAGCCGTAGCTGAGGCCGTGCACGCCCGTGATCCCCTGCATCGCGCGCATCGCGTCGGCGAAGGCCTCGGGCGAGTCGAGGGGGGCGAGCTGGCCGTCGTCGCCGAGGAGGCCGGCCTGGCCCGCGATGTCGGTGTTGTACATCATCACGAACGGGTGGCTGTCGAGCGCGATGGAGTAGAGCTTCCCGTCCACCACGCCCTTGTCCCAGACGCGCGGCTCGAAGTCGGCCTGGGTGACGCCCAGCTCGGCGAGCACGTCGAGGTCCCAGGGGTCGAGGAGGCCGCCGGGCGCGAAGCCGGGGACGCGGGCCGCGTGCATCACGGCGACGTCGGGCGCGCGGCCGCCGACCGAGGCCATGGCGAGCTTCGTGTAGTACGGCTGACCCCAGGCGAGGACCGTGGCGGTGACGTCGAAGTCGCCGCTGGTCGCCTCCGCCTGCCGCACCATCTCCGTCATGCGGATGCCGTCGCCGCCGGACAGCAGGTGCCAGTACTTCAGGTCGACGATGCCGCCGGCCGCCGCCACCTGGGGCGCGCAGCCGGAGAGACCCCCGACCAGGAACGCGCCGCCCAGGGCGGCCGCGCCGCCCATGATCAGCTGACGCCTCGACCACGCCGTGGGTCGCGCCCCGGCCTTTCCCTCAACAGGATCCATTGACCACTCCTTCGTGATGCGACGATCATTACATCGTTGTAATGGCGAGCGCAACGTTTCCGGGGTCGATCTCGGGGGTCGGCGCGGACCGGGGCGGAGCGATCAGCCCACGAGCGTCGAGCGCGTGCTGCCGCGCACGACGACGCGGTGCGGGATCACGACGTGCACGGGCGGTCCCTCGCGCTCCTCGATGCGCCGCACGAGCTGGGCGACCGCCGCCTCCGCGTAGGCGCGGATGTCGAAGTGCACGGTCGTGAGGGTCGGGATCGAGAAGCGCGACTGGTCGACGTCGTCGAAGCCGGCGACCTGGATCTGCTCGGGCACGCGGATCCCGTGGTCGGCGAGCGCCCGCAGAGCGCCGAAGGCCAGGCCGTCGGTGAAGCAGAACAGCGCGTCGGGCAGCGGGTTCCCGCTGGAGAGGTACGAGTCGACGGCCTCGGCGCCGGACGCGCTGTTCCACCCGGTCCGGTCGATCTCGATCGGCGCTTCGCCCGCCTCCTCCATCGCCCGGAGGTAGCCGATGCGGCGGAGGTCGCCCGCCGCCGACTCCTCGCGCGTGGCCGTGCCGACGGCGGCGATGCGCCGGGCACCGGTGCCGAGGAGGAACCGCGTCATGTCGTAGGAGGCCTGGACGCTGTCGACCCCCACCCGGTCGGCGATCTCCTGCTCCACCTCGCCGATGACCACGACGGGCGGCAGCGACTCCGCGCGCACGATGGCGCTCTGCGACAGCAGCACCGGGTTGAGGATCAGGCCGTCGACCAAGTGCTCGCGCGCGCGGGACATGAGGTCGCGCTCCCGGTCCGGCCGCGACCCGGTCTCCTCCATCTGGATGCTGTACCCGGCCTCGTGCGCCACCTCCACCAGGTGGTGCGCGAGCTCCGCGGAGTACGCCGTGCCGAGGTCCGGCAGCGCGACGGCGATGACGCCCGTGCGTCCGTTGCGGAGCCCGCGGGCCGACAGGTTGGGCACGTAGTCGAGCGCGGCCACCGCCTGCTCGACGCGCTCGCGGGTGGCGGGGCTCACGGCGACACGGCCGGTGATCACGTTGGAGACGGTCTTCGGGGAGACGCCGGCGCGCGCGGCCACGTCCTTGACTGTCGCGCGCATGGTCCTCCCGGTCCCGGACGGCGGCGGTCGGCGGCCGCGGTCGGTGCCCCGAATCTAATGCACCGGCATTCCCCCACCCGCGGAGGCGACGCCCGGGAGGGCCGGGCATACTGCACGGATGATCTCCACCGCGCACGCGACGACCCTCCTGGAGCTCGGCCTCGAGTGGCAGCCCGAGCCCGGCGACCGGTTCCGGATCCGCGGCCAGGGCTTCGAGTCGGACGTCTTCACCATCAGCGAGCTCACCATCGAGGCGCACGAGCACGCGACCGGGACGGTGCTCGGCTTCAACGGCACGACCGAGTGGGCGCTCGACTCGGTCGCCCTCGAGGACAGCCTGTGGCTCCCGCGCGAGGACCAGCTGCGGGCGCTCCTCGGCGGCGCCTTCCGTTCGCTGCGACGCGAGATCGGCGGGGCCGAGGACGGCGCTCACGTGGTGTTCGTCGTCATCGCCGGCGAGGAGGTCGAGCACCGCGACCTCGAGGCGGAGGAGGCCTACGCGAAGGCGCTCATCGCCGTGATGGAGGCGGCGGCCTAGTCGCGACCGGCGCCGGAGCCGCGACGACTCGGATCAGGCGCGCGCCCGGCGGCGGACGGCGACGGCGACGATGCCGCGCCAGCCGAGGAGCAGGATCCCCAGGATGATCGCGGTCGTGATCACGAACGGCACCACCACGCCCTCCCCGGTGAGCGCGCGCAGCACCATGCCGACGACGACCGTGACGCCCCACGCCACGAGGCCCGTGGGCACGATGCGGGACGGCGCGCGCCAGGCGCGCGCCACGATCCAGCCCACGACGCCCGCCGCCAGGAACGGCCACGCGGTGCCGAGCACGCCGGACGGCGCGAGGTCCTCGCCGTGGCTGGCGCGCCCGATGAGGACGAAGACGACGACGAGCGCGGCGTCGAGCACGGCGGCGCGGAGGATCTCGGGGCGGGCGGCGGGGCGGGCGGTTCGGCGGGTCACCCGGAGATCCTAGGCGTCGTCGCCTGGGCGGGCGGCGCCCTGTCCCGCATCCGCGTCCGCCGCCGCGTCCGGCAGCAGCAGGAACCCGTCGGCCACGAGCGCGCGGATCCGCGGCAGCAGCTCCGCGCGCAGGGCGGCGGCATCCACGGACGTGAGCTGCGCCACGGCGTCCGCGATGGCTCCGACGGTGAGCTCGCCGTCACACGCCCCCACGAGCGCCGCCAACCCGGTGTCGAGCGGCAGCTCGCGGCCGAAGCCGGCGCCCTGGCGGAGGATCATCACGGTGGGGTCCTCGGCGCCGGGCCAGTGGTGCCGCTCCTCGGTGACGTCGCCCGCGACCACGAGCGCGGTCGCCGCCAGCGCGTCGTCGTCGAGGAGCGCGAGGCCGTCGTGCGCGGCGAGCGACGCGGCGAGGTGCTCACCCAGACCGGTGGGGTTGTGCCCGAGTCCGCCGGGCAGGCGCTCGAGGCGGCGGAGCGTCGGCGCGCCCGCGGCGGGACGACGCAGGGTCAGGTAGCCGAAGCCGACGGCGTCCACCCCGCGGGCGGCGAAGTCGTCGAGCCACGCGCCCATGAGCGACTCGGACTCCGGTGTGCCGGCGCGGGTGCCGCCGTCGCGGATCCACGTCTCGGCGTAGAGCGCGGCGTCCTGCACCTCGCGCTCCACCACCCACGCGTCGAGGCCGGCTCCCGTGCGCGCCGCGGCGCGGTCGAGCCAGCCCGCCACCCGCTCGAGGCCCGGCTCCCCCGCCCGGTGCTCCCAGTTGCCGAGGAGCTGCGCGACGCCGCCGGGCGTCAGGTGGTCGGCGAGGTCGGCGATCACCCCCTCCACGAGCGCGTCGCCCACGAGCCCGGCGTCGCGGTACTCGTACGCGGGAACGCCGTCGGCGCGCGGGGTGATCACGAACGGCGGGTTCGACACGATGTGGTCGAAGCGCTCCCCCGCGACCGGCTCGAACAGGCTGCCGAGGCGGAGCTCGATGGTCGTGACGCCATTGAGCGCCGCGTTCAGAGCGGCGAAGGCGAGCGCGCGCGCGGAGATGTCCGTGGCGACCACGCGGTCGGCGTGGCGGGAGGCGTGCAGCGCCTGGATGCCGCAGCCGGTGCCGAGGTCGAGCGCGTTCGCGACCGGGGTGGAGATCATCAGGCCGCTGAGGGTCGCCGACGCGCCGCCGACGCCGAGCACGTGGTCCTCGTCGAGGGCGCCGCCCGTGGCGAGCTCCCCGAGGTCGGACGCGATCCACCACTCGCCGACGCCGTGAGCGTCGATGAAGCCGTAGGGCCGGAGGTCGACGGCCGGGCGCACGCGGTCGCCGTCGACCTCGACCAGCCCGAGGCGCGCGGCACCGTCGAGGCCGAGCGCCGGGAGTGCGCGTCGCAGGTCGGCGGCGTCCACGGCGTCGCCGAGGACGAAGAGGGCTGCGAGCGCGGCGGGGGCGGGGAGGCCGTCCGCGGTGCGCGCAGCGGCGACGGCGCGGCGGGCGGGGATCCGGTTGCCGCGGTGCAGGGCCTGCCCGGCCGCGTCGCCCCAGACGCCGAGCGCCGAGGCCAGGGTGAAGGGCGCCGCCTCGAGGTCGGCGCGGAGCGCCCGCACCTCCGGGGTCGCGATGGTCACGGACGGGATCGCGGGGCGGGGCACTGACCGATCTTAACGAGCGGCGGCGCCGGCCGCCGGGTGGGAGCCCGACGACCGGCGCCGTGGTGAGGTGGAGGTCAGCGGCTCGTGACGGTGAGCTGCGGCGCGCTCGGAGCGGGACCACCGGCCGCCTGCAGGCCGACGTGCACGGTCTGGCCGGCGGACAGCGCACCTGCCCAGTCCGCGCCCGTGCAGGTCACCGTGCCGGAGGCGACACCGCAGCGCATCCCCCAGCTGTTCCCGACGGAGGTCGTGCCGGAGCTCGCCCACGACACGGTCCACCCGGAGACGGCGGACTTCGCGGTGATGTCGAGATCGGCCACGTAGCCGGACGACCAGGAACCGCCCGGCTGCCACGTCGCCGCCACGGCGCCCGACGTGGCGGGTGCCGGCTGCGGCTGCGGCTGCGGAGCGGGCTGGGCACCGGAACCGGATCCCGAGCCGGAACTGGCGCCGGATCCGGAACCCGAACCCGACGATGCCGCCGGGTGCAGGATCGGCGCCATCGCGTCGAGCTTCGCCTGCTCCGGGGTCACCCAGTCGCTCTTCACGAGCCCGCCCGTGTCATTGCTGTCGGGGTTGAACGACCAGAACGACGAGCTGATGCCGGTGGTCTGCAGGTAGGACACCAGGGTGGACAGCCACTGCTTGTCGCTCGTGGTCTCCAGCCGGGTGCCGAACTCGCCGAGCAGCACGGGGGCGACGCCGGTCTTCGCGAGGTAGCCCCAGTGGGTGTCCCACACGCTCGTGAGGTTCTTCGGGTACTCGGGCGAGCTGAACCACGACTGGCCGGAGATGCTCGACGGGTAGTCGTGCGGGGAGTAGACGACGCGGTTCGGCACGCTCAGCCGGACCGGCTTGTCGCCCGCGGCGCCGAGGGCGCCGCCCCACCAGGTGCCCGAGCCGTCGGGCTGCTTGTCGGTGCCCTCGACGATGACGAGCAGCTTCGGGTTGACCGACAGCACCGCGTTCCCGCCGCGCTCGGCGGCGAGCCGCCAGTCGGTGGCCGTGTCGCCCGTGCCCCAGGATGCCTGGCCGTGCGGCTCGTTGTGCAGGTCGACGCCGATGACCGTCGGGTCGTCCTTGTAGCGGTCCGCGAGCATCTTCCAGTCGGAGATCCACTGCGACTCCGGGAGGTCCGACGTGTACCAGACCTCGGACTGCCCGCTCGTGGTGGGACGGTGCTGGTCGAGGAACACGTTGAGGCCGTTGGCCTTGGCGGAGGCGATGACGCGGTCCATGAGCTGCAGCGGGGACAGGCCCCGCAGGTCTGGGTTCGCGTTCAGCCAGTCGGCCGTGCTGGAGGCGTGGAGGCACTCGTTGGCGTACGGGAGGCGCACCGTGGTGAAGCCCATGTCGTGGAGGTGCTTCATGCCGCTGTCGAGCGTGATCTTGTCGAGCCCGTGGAGGACGCAGCCCGACGACTCGAGCCCGAACCAGGCGGCGCCGCGGATGGTGTACGTGGATCCGGATGCGTCGACGATCCTCCCGCCGTCGGTGTGCAGCCACCCGGAGGCGGCCGTCGCGGCGGTCGAGGCGGCGGAGGTGCGCGCGACGGCGCCCGGGTCGGCTGCGGAGGCCGAGGCAGCCGATGCTCCTGCCGCCGCGAGCGCGACCGGGAGGAGGAGTCCGAGCAGTGCAGTGGTGAGGCCTCTTCGTGTCTTCATGGGGGAAGGCTAAGAGGCTCGGAGGGCGCTCGGGAACATCCCTCACAGGACGTGAGGGTGAACGTCGCACTGCGGATCGGCGGGGCGTGCAGCGTCGTCATCCCCGTCATCCCCGTCATCACCGCGTGCGCGCTGCCCGTCGGCTCGGCCGGGATCCCCCGCGGTCACCGGTCGGGCGCACCTCCCGTGGCAGCCCGCGGACGGGTCGGGAGAAAGCAAAAACCCCGCCGGAGCGGGGTTCTTGTGGACCTAAGGAGATTCGAACTCCTGACCTCCTCGATGCGAACGAGGCGCGCTACCAACTGCGCCATAGGCCCTGACAACTCCACGAGACTACCACGTCACGGGGAGCCCTCCGAACCGCGCGGCCCGGAGACGAGGGGTCAGCCGACGGCCCTGCGGCGCCGCAGCACCTCGTCGAGGTCGCCCATGCCGGGCTCGGCGTCATCCACGATGCCCATGCGCGAGAAGCGGCTGTCCGGAGCGGTGCGCGCGGCGGGCGCGAGCGGAGCGGCGGATGCGGCGGGCGCGGCCTCCTCCTCGGCGGACAGGCGCGCGACCTCGGGCTCGAGGTGCGCGCGGCGGAGCGTCTCCTCCGACGCGGCGGCGGCGCGGCGCATCTCCTCGACGGGCGACAGCGGCGTGCGCGGCGCGTTGCCGGCGCCGGGTCGCGGGCCGGGCGCCTGCGAGCGCGAGAGGTAGAGCGGCTTCGGGACGGGGACGGGGGTCCACGACTCGCCCTCCTCCCGCTCGGCGACGGGCGCGGCGGGCTGCTCGGCGGACTCGTGGAAGTCGGTGAAGCCGGTCTGGGGTCGCGGCCGGGCCTCGGGCGCCTGGAGGCGGCGGGCGGCGGCGACCTGGGACATGCGCTGCAGGATCGCGAGCGATCCCATGGTGGCGAGGGACGAGATCACGAGCAGCGTCCACGCGGCACCGCCGGCGACCTGGGCGATGCCGGCGACGACGCCCACGAGGGCGAGCGCGAGGATCGCGGTGGCGACGAGCCGGGTGCGGCGGAGGCGCGTGGCGGCGGAGGGCGACGTTGCGGACACGGGGGCCACTTTCGGTAGGGCGCGCTGGGCGGCGGCGTCTCGCGCGCGCGCGGCGGCTTCGGCTTCTTCGGCGGCGCGGCGGAGCGCGCGCTGCTGCTCGACGACGCTGCGGGCGCTGGTCTCGGCCCGCACCGCGTCGGGGACCTCGGCCGTCTCGGCCAGGATCCGCAGGGTCTGCTGCAGCCGCACGGCGTTGCGCTCGGTCGCCATGTACTGGCGCCGGTGCAGCCACGTGGGCAGGAGGTAGGCGAGCCAGAGCACCGCGGAGAGCGCGATGATGATGCCGCCGGATTGCATGTCCCGAGGCTAGGAGGTCGGGGGCGCACGGCGCGGGAAGCGCGCCGCGTGTCCACCGCTGGACCGGCGCATCCGCAGGCGCGGGCCGGACCCGGCCGGCAGCCGGACCGGCGCCGGATCCCGGGTCAGATGCGGCGCTGCACGGCGAGCGGGGCTGCGGCCGCCTCGACATCGGCGTCGGGCACGCGCGACCACTCCGGGTCCACGCCGCCCTGCTTCCAGCGGTCGAGCACGCTGGTGGACAGCTCCTCCACCACGAGGCCGAAGCAGAAGTGGTCGCGCCAGTCGCCGTTGATGTGGATGTAGCGGCGTCGCAGGCCCTCGTACCGGAAGCCGAGCTTCTGCACGACGCGGAGGCTGGGGGCGTTCTCCGGGCGGATGCAGATCTCCATCCGGTGGAGCCCGAGCGTGGTGAAGCAGTGGTCGGTGGCGAGCGCGACGGCCGTGGGCGTCACGTTCCGGCCGGCGAAGTCCTGGCCGACCCAGTAGCCGATGGTCGCGCTCGAGAGCGAGCCGTAGGCGATGGACGAGACGTTGAGCTGGCCGGCGAACTCGTCGTCGTACTCGATGACGAGCGGCACGCCGAGGCCCGCCCGCGCGTTGGCCTGGAGCGACCGGATGCTCGCGCGGGTGTCGAACGCCATGGGCGCGTAGGGGCTGGTCGCCTCCCACTTGCGGAGCCACGAGCGGTTGTCGAGCAGCGAGCGCTCGAGGGCCCGCGAGTCGCGGAGCCGGATGGGGCGGACGGAGATGCGCCCGTCCCGCATGGTGGGTACGGTCTGCGGCACGTCCATGAGCCTAGGCCCGACCGGGTCGGGTGGCGCCGCGCGCCGGGTATGCCGCGCGGAGCGGATCCCCGGAGGCGGGCCGACCGCCGTGCGCGCGGATCAGCGCTCGAGCGTCTTGACGAACTCGGGCAGCCACTCGCGGAGGCCCTCGCCGAGGTCCTCGTGGTCGACGCCGAGCTGCACGATGGCCTTCAGGTAGTCGAGCCGGTCGCCCGTGTCGTAGCGGCGGCCGCGGAAGACGACGCCGTAGACGCCGCCGGTCCACTCGGGAGCGGCCGCCATCTTCTCGAGCGCGTCGGTGAGCTGGATCTCGCCGCCCTTGCCGGGCTCCGTCTTGTGCAGCACGTCGAAGACCTCGGGGCGCAGCACGTAGCGGCCGATGATCGCGAGGTTGGACGGCGCGGTGCCGGCGGCCGGCTTCTCGACCATCCCGGTGATGCGCACGACGTCGTCGTCGTCCGTCGCCTCGACCGTGGCCACGCCGTAGAGGTGCGTCTGCGAGGGATCCACCTCGAGGAGCGCGACGACGGAGCAGCCGCGCTCGAGCTGGACCTCGATCATGCGGGAGAGGAGCACGTCGCGCTTGTCGATGATGTCGTCGCCGAGGAGCACGGCGAAGGGCTCGCGGCCCACGTGCATCTCGGCGCGGAGCACCGCGTGGCCGAGGCCCTTCGGGTCGCCCTGGCGGACGTAGTGCATGTCGGCGAGGTCGGTGGACTCGTTGACCTTGCGGAGCTTGGCGTCGTCGCCCTTGAGCTGGAGGGTGGCCTCGAGCTCGGCGTTGCGGTCGAAGTGGTTCTCGAGGGCGGTCTTGTTGCGGCCCGTGATCATGAGGACGTCGTGGAGGCCCGCGCCAACCGCCTCCTCCACCACGTACTGGATGGCCGGGCGGTCCACGACCGGCAGCATCTCCTTCGGCATCGCTTTCGTGGCGGGCAGGAACCGCGTCCCGAGCCCCGCCGCGGGGATGACAGCCTTCGTGATGTGGGTGACCATGCGATCGAGCGTATCCACAAAAGCTACCTAGACTCGACCCATGCCGAGCGATGTCCCCAACGAGAAGAGGGCCCTGCGGGCCCAGCTGCGGGAGCGTCGTCGCCAGATGACCTCGACCGAGCGCGACGAGGCGGCCCACGGGCTGACCAGCCGGCTGACCGAGCTGGTGGCGAACCATGACGCGCGTCGCGTCGCCTGCTACCTCTCCACCGTCGACGAGCCGACCACCCGGCCTTTCCTCCAGCGGCTGCACGCGGACGGCCTCCGGGTGCTCCTGCCGGTGTCCCGAGACGACGGCCTGCTCGACTGGGTCGTCAGCGACGGCACCGAGACCGAGGGCCTGTTCGGCCTGCCGGAGCCGGTGGGCGAGCTGCTCGGTCCGATCGCGATCAACGACGTCGACCTGATCATCGTGCCCGCCGCCGCGGTCGACCAGGGCGGCATGCGCATGGGCTGGGGCCGCGGCTACTTCGACAAGACCCTCGGATCCATGGAGGCCTGTCCCCCGGTCTACGCTGTGGTGTTCGACGCCGAGTTCGTCGACGAGCTCCCGCGGGAGAAGCACGACATGCCGGTCGACGGCATCGTGACCCCGACCCTCATCCACTCCTTCTAGGGACCCATGCCCACGTACTCCTACCGCTGCACGCTGTGCGGCAACGCCTTCGACATCGTGCAGGCGTTCACCGACGACTCCCTCACCGAGTGCCCCGTGTGCGGCGGCAAGCTCCGCAAGCTCTTCGCGGCGGTGGGCGTGAGCTTCACCGGCAGCGGCTTCTACCGCAACGACTCGCGCACCGAGGACGCGGCGAAGCGGTCGCGGTCGTCGTCGGGGTCGTCGTCGGCGAAGTCGGGCGACGCGTCGTCGTCCTCGTCGTCCGACTCGTCGTCGTCCTCGTCTGACTCGTCGTCCTCGTCGTCCTCGTCGTCCTCGTCGTCCGACTCCTCGGGGTCGTCCGGGTCGGGCACCACGGGCCAGGGCTCCGGTACCGTGGCCCCCAGCACCCCCTCCGGTCCCGCGTCCTCGGGCTCCGGTCCGTCCTCGCCGTCCACCTGATCGGGCGGCCCGCACGACAGGAGCACCCGTGAAGGGCTTCAAGGAGTTCATCCTCCGCGGCAACGTCATCGACCTCGCGGTCGCGGTCGTCATCGGCGCCGCGTTCACCGCGATCGTGACGGCCATCGTCACGTCGGTCTTCAACCCGGTCATAGGGGCGCTCTTCGACGCGAAGGACCTCGCGGAGGCTCTGCCTGTCGGGATCCCGAAGGCGTCGGGCGGCGAGGCCACCATCTACTTCGGCGCCGTGATCGCCGCGGTCCTCAACTTCCTCATCGTCGCGGCCGTCGTCTACTTCGCGCTCGTGCTGCCCGTGAACCACCTCAAGAAGGTGGCGTTCGCCAAGCAGAAGGCCGAGGAGGAGGCCACGCCGAAGGACGTGCCGCCGACCGAGACCGAGCTGCTCATCGAGATCCGCGACCTGCTCGCCGGGCGGCCCTCGCCCGAGGGCTCGCACACGGTGCCGTCGCCGACCGGCCAGCACGCGGCCGAGACCGGGAAGCCCGCCTAGCGGGATCCGCGCTCCCGCACGACCGACCGCCTCCGGTCCGTCCGCTCAGCCCCAGTGGGGCGGGCGGTCGAGCCGGAGGCGGTCGTCGTTGGTGTCGGCCGACGCGGGCGCGTCGCCCCAGCCCTGCGGCGCGTCCTCGGCGGCGCGCACCGCGGGGACGCGCGCGTCGGCCTGGGGCGTGGGGTCGGATCCCGGCACGGGCGGCGTCGACGCGCGCCGCGACCGGCGCGCCGGCCGGGGCTCCCCCGCGGCGTGCGGGTGGCCGTCGGCGTCCGACGGATCGCGCTCCGGCATCAATCCGCCCGGTGCGCGCCGGCCTGCACCTGCACGGGCGCGGTGACCGGATGCGCGTCCGAGATGGCGCCGAGGGCGGTGGCGATGCGGCGGGCGACGGCGTCCGGATCCGCGAACAGCTCGAAGGAGTGCACGCGGAGGTAGTGCCAGCCGAGCCGCTTGAGCATCTCGGGCCGCAGGCGCAGCGACTCGCGGAGGCTCGTCTGGTTGACGACCGGGTCGGTCTCGATCGCGATGGCCCGGCCGCCGTAGGACGCCACGAGGCCGAGCTTGTCGCGGTGGCCGAGGGCGGGCGCGAGGCCGAGGCCCTCGAGGCGGCGGGCGAGGTCGACGAGCATGGCGTCGCCGTCGTCCGGGATCGGGTCCTCGCGGAAGCGCGCCTCCGCCTCGGACAGGATCTGGGCGAGCGCGACGATGCCGTGCTTCATCCGGTCCTGGTCGATGTCCGACGGCTGGAAGCAGGAGACCACGACCATCGAGCGGCGGGCGCGCGTCATGGCGACCGCGAGCAGGCGCTCCCCGCCGGGAGCCGCGAGCGAGCCGAAGTTCGACAGCACGCGGCCGTGCGGGGTGCGGCCGTAGCCGACCGAGAAGATCACGCGGTCGCGGCTCTGCGCGACGCACTGCTCGAGGGTCGCGACCATGAACGGCTCGGCGCGGTCGCCGATGAAGAACTCGGTGACGTCGCTGCGCTTGGCCGCCGCGTGGAGCGCGGCCTGCTGCACCCGCACGGCGTGCCGGGCGCTCGCGGTGATGACCATGAGGGACTCGCGCGGGCGGTGGCTCGCGTGGTCGAGCACCAGCTCCACGACGCGGATCACCTCGGCGTCGACGCTCTCGACCGCGCCGGAGTCCTCGTCGGGCATGCCGTGTCCGTCGGCGACGAAGTCGAGCGACAGGCTGCCGTGGCCGAGGAACGTGCCGGCCCACGGGAGGGACTGGATGCGACCGCCGTAGAACCGGCGGTTGACGAGCTCGGCCAGGTCCTCGCCGCCGGCGCGGTAGCTGCGGGTGAGCGCGAGCGAGGGCAGGAGCTCGCCGAGGCGCGCGAGGGCGGAGTCGGCGTGGCGCTCCTCGAGCGTCGAGTCGTCGTCCGCGAGCTGGGGCGTCGAGCGCTCCGGCTGCGGCACGACCGCGATCGTGAACGGCGACGGCGTCTGCGTGACGGGATCCCCGAAGACCACGGTCTGCTTGCCGCGCCGGATGCCGCCGAGGGCCTCCGCGAGCGTCATAGCGCCGGCGTCCACGAGGAACACGGCGTCGAAGGGCATCTCGTCGGTGATCGCCGGCACCTCGTAGGGCGACGCGAGCCAGACCGGCGCGATCGTGCGCGAGAGGTGGGGCGCTGAGTGGTGGAGGGCCGCGGCGTCGACGGGGGCGGATCCGCCGAGCAGCTGGCGCAGGTGGTGCGCCTCCTCGGGCCAGTCGACCACGCCGATCTTCCACGTCTCCGCGAGCTGCCAGGCCAGGAGGCCCGCGCTCGCGGTCGCGTGCGCCTCGTCGACGAGGCGGAAGTCGGACTCGAGCCGGTCGAGCACGCTCGTGTTCGCGTTGAGGAGCGCCTTGTCGCCCGCGAGCATCTGCTCGAGCACGGACTGCCACCAGGCGAGCTCGAGCTCGGCGGCGACGGCCTCCTGCGGCACGTGCCGGTCGGAGAGGTCGCGGAGCAGCGGGTCGAGGTCGAGGCGGCGGAGCTCGGCCAGCAGGGAGGTGCGCTCCTGCAGGTTCTGCAGCACCTCGCTGTCCTCGGCGAGCTGGGCGACCTTCTCGCGCAGCTCGTCGACGGGCAGCTCGGCGAGCGGGGTGGGCCGGGTGAGCATGCTCAGCGGCTCGTCGAGCACGCGGAGGTCGGCGGCGACCTCCTGGAAGCGGACGTGCACGTCGGAGATGCCGCGCGGGACCTCCGGGGTCGAGCCGACCGCGACGTAGCGCTGCCACAGGATCCGCTGCTTCTGGATCGCCTGGAGACTCTCGTGCATGTCGGAGATGTGGACGCCCGGGCGCACGTACTCGCGCGCCAGCTTGCGGAGGCGACGGCGGGTGATGCTCGTCATCTCGGGGGCGTCGCGGCGGGACCCGGTGGCCGCGATGATCTCGCTGAGCGACCGGTCGAAGACGACGGGCTGGAACTTGTCGAGGGTCTCGCGCACGTCGAGCAGGAGGCGGAGGTACACGCCGAGCTCGTCGATGGAGCGGTAGGCGCGCATGCGCGTCTGGCCGATGAGCTCGTCGGCCCGCTCGAGGAGGCGCGGGAGGCCGTCGGCGGACAGCGACTTCGCGAGGTCGTGCGCGTGGCTCGCGGCGGCGCTCGTGGGGAAGGTGGCGCCGTACCAGGGCGAGTCGCCCGGGCCGTAGCGGAACTCGCCGAGGCTCGCGGCCTTCACGAGGGAGGCGGCGGCGCTCGCGCGGTCGTGCGCGATGGCCGTCACGGCGGCGCGGGTGAGGCGCGCGGTGGTGGCCGGCGGGCTGGGGAGCAGCGCGAGGCGAGAGAGCTCGCCGAGCGCGTCGAGCACGGAGACGCCGAGCTCGGCGTCGGGGCGGCCGAGCGCGAAGCGGTAGTCGAGCAGCACGTGGCGCAGACGCACGAGCGCGTCGTCGACCTCGGCGGTCTGCGCGGGCGCGGCCTTCTCGTTGCGGACGATGGACTGCACCACGTCGCGCTTCAGCGACTTCGGTGCGACGGCGAGGCCCGGCAGCCCCACGTCGGCCAGGCGCTGGCCGATGCCCTTCAGCGAGGAGGCGCGGGGGCTCACCACGAGCACGCGCTTGTTCTGCGCGACGAGGCAGCCGATGGAGTTGACGATCGTCTGCGTGCCGCCCGTGCCGGGAAGCGTCGTCACCACGAGCGAGTTGCCCGCGTTGATCTGCGCGATGACGTACTCCTGCTCCGGATCCGCGTCGAGCAGCAGGGTGTCGGTGACGGGCGGGCGCTGGTCCTGCGGGATCGGATCCACCGGCGCGTAGGCCTCGCCGACGCCCCACTTGGCGGTGGGGTTGCCGGCGATGGCGTCGATCACGAGGTGGTCGAGGTGCTCAGCGTCCTCGGCGAGCGCGCGGCCG
This sequence comes from Clavibacter sp. CT19, assembly GCF_027858075.1. Classification (NCBI taxonomy): domain Bacteria; kingdom Bacillati; phylum Actinomycetota; class Actinomycetes; order Micrococcales; family Microbacteriaceae; genus Clavibacter; species Clavibacter sp. CT19. The sequence continues at coordinate 291,719 of NZ_JAQHYR010000002.1, forward strand.
ACCTCGGCGAACGAGGAGACGACGAGGCGCGGCTGCACCGCGAAGGCGGGCAGGTGCGAGGTGAGGCCGCGCAGGCGGTCGATGACCGGCTGCGGCTTGAACGCGCCGTTCTGCACGGCGAGCGCGACGAACGACTCGGCGTCGAGCGTGATCTGGAACTGCTCCTCGAGCGCCCGAGCGAGCGCCGGGTTGAGGAACGGCTGCCCCTTGAGGCGCACCTCGTAGTCGCTGCCGTGGCGGCGGATGGCGAGCGGGCGCAGGAGCACCGGCGCGCGGAACTGCTCGTCGGCGAAGCGCCACTCGGCGAGGCCGATGGCGAGGTGGATCGACTCGATGCCCCGGGCCGAGACCAGCTCGATGCCCTTCTGGGTGATCCTGTTCGCGGCCTTGCGGGCGCTGCGGAGCGCGAGCTCGTCGCGGATGAGGGACGACAGCAGGGTCGTCTTGCCCGTGATGAACTGCGCGAGGCCGCCGGGATGCGTGGTGCTCAGCTCGATGCGCGCGCCGGGCACGTCGACGAAGTGGAGGAGGGGCGAGGGCCCGCCGATGCCGGCCAGCTGCTCGCGCCACTCGCGCCAGCGGGGCTCGGCCACGTTGCCGCTGCCCAGCTGCACGTCGCCGACGCGGAGGTCGTGGGGGCTGGTGCTGTTGTGGGAAGCGTTCACGTGGGGGTCCTCAAGATGCTCGGCGGCGAACCCGGAGAGCAGGTCGTCGTCGTCGTCGGATCGTTCATTGGCACGCCACACCCGGCAACAGTACGACGCGGCGGGTGGGGAAACGGGCAGGCGGGGCCGCGCGGGGGTCGATCCGGGGGGGCTCGGCGGACAGCCGCCCGTGTCCGTTCCCGGCGCCCGCCCACCTCAGCCGAGCCCGCGGCCCTCCGCTACCATGGGCCCGTCAGCCTCTGTAGCTCAATGGAAGAGCAGTTCCGTCCTAAGGAAAGGGTTGGGGGTTCGAGTCCCTCCAGGGGCACCCTCCGCCTCGCGATATCGGCCCGCTATCATCGCGGACATGAGCGAGGCGACCGTCGGCGAGGAGCTGCGTCGGCTGCGCCGCGAGGTGGCGCTGTCGCAACGCGAGCTCGCCGCTCGCACGGGGGTCCCGCAGCCGAACATCGCCGCGTACGAGAGCGGTCGCCGGCAGCCGTCCCCCGAGACGCTCGAGCGGCTGGGGTCGGTGCTGCGGGTCCCGTCGCTCGAGCGCGTGCGGGCGTCGCGGGAGCGGATCCTCGAGGTCGCGGCCCGCCGACGCCTCAGCGACGTCCGCGTCTTCGGATCCGTGGCGCGCGGGGACGCCACGGCGGGATCCGACGTGGATCTCCTCGTGCATCCCGCGCCGGACGCGTCCCTCTTCGACCTGGCGGGCTTCATGGCCGAGGTCACGGAACTGCTGGGCCTGCACGTCGACGTGGTCTCCGATCGTGGGACGGGGCCGGTCATGGACCGCATCCGAACCGAGGCCGTGGCCCTCTGATGATCGACGGCGAACGCATCCCGGCGCTGCTGGCGGACATCGCGCGGTTCGCGGTCTCCGCTCGACGGGTGGCGGCGCGCGGCCACGCGCGCTTCGTCGACCCCGCGGACGACGAGCAGCGCCGCATCGCGCGCTCGCTCGTCGTGGACCTCTCGAGCGCCGCCGACCGCCTCCCCACCTCCTTCCGGGAAGCCCGTCCCGACGTCGACTGGAGCGGGATCCGCGCGGTACGGAGCTTCGTCGCCCACGACTACGACGGCACGGACGTGGAGGTGCTGTGGCGCGTGGTGGCGGTGGAGTTCCCGCGGATCGCGGAGGCGCTGGCGGAGTGACCCGGAACTACGCGCCGACCGGCTCCCCCGCGTGCCCGCGGATCGCCTCCCGGATCGCGTCCGCGTGCGCGTAGATCTCGTCGAGCGATCCGATCGGGTGCCGCGTCTCGACCTTGTGCGCGTCGAAGAGCCCCAGGTACTTCTGCTTCTTGCCGTTGAAGTGCAGGCGCGCGATGGGCTTGCGGTTGTTGTCGTCGAGGAGGATCGCGAGGTAAGACTTCGCGTCGCGGTGCACCACGCGCTGCGGCTTCACCTCGCTGCAGGCGATGGCCTTGACGATCTGGTAGCCCTCGAGCTCCTCGAGCGTCGTCTCGATCTCGGTGTCGCGGTCGAGGTCGGCCTCCACGGCCTCCTCGCTGGTGATCGCGTCGGCCGACACCGCGGTCGGCGCCGACGGGAACGCGGGAGCGCCCAGGGCCGTCTTCAGGCGGTCGTTCACCTGCTCGTTCAGGTACTGCTTCGACGCCTTGCCGACGAGGGTCGTGAACTGGTCGCGCACCTTCTCCGTGAACGAGCCCTCGTACACGCGCCGCGTGAGGAGCTTCACCCATTCCGGCGTCGGCTCCCGGAACTCGGCGGCGATCGCCCGCTTCAGCGCACCGACGTACTTGAGCTCACCGGCCGCGCTGATGATCGAATCGAGGTCGAACACGTCCTTCGTGAGCTTCATCAGCTCGGGCAGCAGGGTCTCGTCGATGTCCGCGAGATCGAGCACGAGGAACGGCTTCTCGTCCATGCGGTTCGGCGCGTCGAGGTCCGTGTAGAAGTGGTACGTGTCGCCGTTCGTGAGCACCGCGATGCGCGCGTTGGTGACGGCGAAGTAGCGGAAGAGCTGCGACGCGTGCTCGATCTTCAGCGGCTCGGTCGACTTCTTGCACTCGATGAGGATCTGCACCTCGCCGTCGCGCATGATCGCGTAGTCGATCTTCTCGCCCTTCTTGAGGCCGAGGTCCGCCGTGAACTCGGGGACCACCTCGAGCGGGTTGAAGACGTCGTATCCGAGGATCGTGGAGATGAACGGCATGATGAACGCGTTCTTCGTCGCCTCCTCCGTCTGGATGGCCTCGCGCTGGTTGCGGACCTTCAGGGCCAGGGCGGCCAGTCGTTCGGCGAATTCCATGGGGACTCCCTCGTCTCGGTGATCCTGACGATACGGATGTCCATGCGCGCTCATGGAAGCGCGGTGCCCCCACTTCGGGATCGGGGACCGCCTGCTACCGTGACCGCATGGTCAGCCGAGACGTGCGCGACGAGCTCGCCGCGTTCGTCGCGGAACGGGACTGGGCGCAGTTCCACACGCCGGAGAACCTCGCGAAGAGCATCGTGATCGAGGCGGGCGAGCTGCTCGAGTGCTACCAGTGGGATGCCGAGGGCGACCCTGCGCAGGTGAGGGGCGAGTTGGCCGACGTCTTGACGTACTGCCTGCTCCTGGCCGAGCGGATGGACCTCGACCCGGAGGAGATCGTGCGCGAGAAGCTGGCCGTCACGCGAGCCAAGTACCCGGTGGAGAAGGCTCGCGGACGCAGCGCCCGGTATGACGCACTTTGAGGTCCGTCGCGTCGCACTCTCCGGTGACGCCGTCGCCCGATGGGGAGCAGAGCATCCGCGCAACTCCAACTGGCCGGTGGTCTACGTCCTCGACGGTCCGCCCGCCGGAACGCGGCCGAGCCGCCGCGCACCCGACGACCTCTACGTCGGGGAATCGCTCCGGGCAGCCGCGCGTCTCGCACAGCACCTCAAGTCCGACGCACGCGGACATCTGGCGACCGCGCGCGTGATCGTCGGTGAGACCTTCAACAAGTCCGTGTGCCTGGACTTCGAGTCGCGTCTCATCAACCTCTTCTCCGGCGACGGCGTCTACACCGTCCTGAACCGCAACATCGGGATCACGAACGCGGACTACTACGACCGAGTCACCTACACCGCGGAGTTCGAGAGGGTCTTCGAGACGCTTCGACGCGAGGGGCTGTTCCAGCGCTCCATCGCCGAGATCGAGAACGGCGACCTCTTCAAGCTTTCCCCGTTCAAGGCGCTCTCGCCTGACCAGGAGGTCGCGCTGGAGCAGGTGCTCGAAGGTCTGGTAGCGGACCGGCAGACGGGGATCGAGAGCACGATGGTGATCCAGGGCGAGCCCGGCACCGGGAAGACCGTCGTGGCGATCTACCTGCTGAAGCTGATCGCCGACATCGGGCGGCTCCCGGTCGACGACGTCCTCGACAGCGACTCCGTGTTCACCGACTTCTTCCTCGGCGAGAACCGCGAGGCGCTCCAGGGGATGCGCACGGGTTTCGTCATTCCCCAGCAGTCGCTGCGAGAGAGCGTGAAGAAGGTGTTCACGCGCACGCCCGGGCTACGAGGCGTCGAGGTCCTGACGCCCTTCCAGGTCGGCGAGAGCGCAGGCCGCTTCGACCTCCTCATCGTCGATGAGGCGCATCGCCTGAACCGCCGGGCGAACCAGGCCTCGGGGCCGCTGAATCGCAAGTTCGAGGACATCACCGTCGCCCTCTTCGGGGAGGACGACAAGCACAAGACGCAGCTGGACTGGATCCGCGCGAAGAGCACGCATCAGATCCTCATGATCGACCCCGCGCAGAGCGTTCGGCCCGCCGATCTCGGCGCGGACATCATCGACGGCGTCATCGCCGAGGCACGACGCGGTCGCCGCTGGCAGCCGCTCATGTCGCAGATGCGCGTGCGAGCGGCGACGGATTACATCGGGTACATCCGCCGCGTCCTCGGCGCGACGCCGAGCTCGCGTCCGGAGGAGCCGCTGACCGCGGACGCCCTCGGCGACTACGAGTTGCGGATGTTCGACGATGTCGGCGCCATGCATGCGGCCATCCGCGACCGTGACCGGGAGCACGGGCTCGCGCGCATGGTGGCGGGGTACGCATGGGAGTGGGTCTCGAAGAAGGACCCTCAGGCGTTCGACATCCGGATCGGCGACTACCGGGCGAAGTGGAACAGCACTCAACGCGACTGGATCGCGTCGACGAACGCGCTGGAGGAGGTGGGCTCGATCCACACGGTGCAGGGATACGACCTGAACTACGCCGGCGTCATCATCGGGCCGGATCTCCGATACGACTCCGAGGGCGGCAGCCTGTTCATGCACCGCGAGTCCTACTTCGACAAGAAGGGCCAGGAGAACAACCCGACGCTCGGCATCACCTTCTCCGACGATGACCTGCGGCTGCTCATCAGCAACATCTACGCGGTGCTCATGACGCGCGGCATCCGCGGGACCTTCGTGCACGTGGTCGATCCCGAGCTGCGCGAGCATCTGCGTCGCTACATCCCCACGACGACGTAGGACGGATCGTCCGGGCTCACCCGCCCTCGCTGTCCTGCTCCCGCCGCTTCCTCTCGATCGCGTCGCGGTAGCGCTGCATGCTCCGCTCCCCGGCGCGTCGGCGGATCTCCTCCACGTCGGGGGCGAAGGTCTCGCGGGTCATGTCCTTCAGCTCGATCCACTTGGCGTCGTGCTCGTCCTGCGTCATGCCGGGCTCCCACGGGCGGCCGATGGCGATCCCGACCGCGGAGGCCAGCCCCCAGGCGGCTCCCACCGCCACGCCCACGGCGAGCGAGCGGCTCATGAGCCAGCCGAGGGCCACCACCCCCACCAGCGCGACGAGCGGGGGCACGAGCGCGAAGTCCCAGCCGCCCGGCGACGAGAGCCTCCGCCGCCGGGCGAAGGGGTCCTCGACCAGGACCTCGATCAGCGCGCCGACGCCGATGGCCACGGCGACGAGCGCCACCAGTCCACCGGCTCCCGGCGACGGGACGGCGGGCAGGAGGGTCGCGAGCCCGAGGAGCACGAGCACCACCGGCGCCTTCACGACCCCGAGGACGAGGTGTCCCACGAGGGCCGCCCCCAGGCCCGGCGGCTCCCAGGAGTCGGGGTTCCGAGGTCGCGCGTCGTCCATGAGACTCCCGATGCTCGCAGGCTCGGAGCCGACCCGCCCGGACTCTCCCCCAGCACTCCGCCCCGCTCCCCGCTCCCGACGGGGCACTCTGCACATGGCGCCCTCCGCGGGCGGATCCCTACGCTGTGGCAACCCGTCGTGACACCCGAGGAGTCCCCATGGCATCCACCGCACCCGACGACTACGCGCTCGCGCGGGTCCCGCAGGAGGCGCGCTACCACTGGTTCCCCATCGCGACCCAGCGCGTCGGCCAGCTGTCCGCGCTGAGCGCCTTCGTCGTCGCCGCCACGCTCGGCTTCAGCATGTCGTTCTGGGATGCCTTCTGGGCGATCACCATCGGCGCCGTGATCCTCGAGGTCGTCTGCGTCTTCACCGGGCTCATCGGGCAGCGCGAGGGGCTGAACACCTCGATCCTGTCGCGGTGGACGGGATTCGGGCACGCGGGCTCCGCCGTCATCGGGCTGGCCATCGGCGTCAGCCTCATCGGCTGGTTCGGCATCCAGTCGGGCGTCTCCGCCTCGGGGCTGCACTCGATCATGCCGTGGCTGCCGGTGTGGGCCTGGTCGCTCGCGTTCGGCCTGATCATCACCGCCGTCGTGATGCTCGGCTTCCACGGCATGCAGTGGGTCGCGAACATCGCGGTGCCGCTCTTCCTGCTGCTCGTCGGCTGGGCCGTCGTCCTCGAGCTGAAGGAGCACGACATCTCGGAGCTCGTGATGCAGCCGGCGCCGGGCCCGCCCATGTCGATCCTGGCGGGCGCCTCGATCGTGGCCGGCGGCTTCATCGTCGGCGCGCTCATCTCACCCGATCAGACCCGCTACAACCGCTCGGCGATCGACGTGGTGAAGCAGACGGTCGTGAGCATCACGGTCGGCGAGTACCTCACGGGGCTGTCCGGTGTGCTGCTCGCGCACGCGGTGCGCACGGCCGACGTCTCCGCGATCATCCTGTCGTCGGTGGGCTGGGTGGGCGTGCTCGTGATCCTGCTCGGCACCATCAAGATCAACGACTGGAACCTGTACTCGTCGGGCCTCGGCATCGTGAACTTCATCGACGCCGTGTTCGGGCGGCGCGTGAACCGGGCGCTCGTCACCGTGGTGGTCGGCCTGGTCGGGTCGGTGCTCGCGGCGGCCGGGATCCTCGGCCAGTTCACCGCGTTCCTCACACTGCTGGGCGTGGCGTTCCCGCCCATCGTGGGGATCATGATCGCCGAGTACTTCGTGGTGAGGAACTGGCGGCCGGCGCTCGACGCCTCCCGCGCGACCGGCGCGCTCCCGGCGAGCGCGCCGCGCTGGGTGCCGGTGAGCCTCGGGATCTGGCTGGTCTCCGCGCTCGTCGGCTACTACGCGACCTTCGGGCTCGGCAGCCTGAACGCGGTCATCACGGCCTTCGTGCTCTACGCGCTGCTCGGTAAGGCGGGCCTGATCCGCGGCGTCGGCGAGGTCGCCACCGAGGGCGCCGCGCACCCGGCGCCGGGAGCCGCGACGCCGGTCGCGGCCACGGCCGGGACGGGGGCGAGGCGATGAGGATCGGCATCGACGTCGGCGGCACCAACACGGACGCCGTGCTCATGGACGGCGACCGCGTGGTCGTCGGCATCAAGTCCTCCACCACCGAGGACGTCACCTCCGGCATCGTCGGCGCGCTCGCGGAGCTCGACCGGCAGCACCCCTTCGACCCGGCCGCGATCGACGCGGTCATGATCGGCACCACCCACTTCATCAACGCCCTCGTCGAGGCCCGGCGACTCGCGCCCACCGCGGCCGTGCGGCTCGCGCTGCCGGCGACCGCGTCGCTGCCGCCCTTCGTCGACTGGCCCGAGGCGCTGGTCGACGCCGTGCGCGGCACCGGGTACCTCGCCCACGGCGGCCACGAGTTCGACGGCCGGGTCATCGCGCCGCTCGACCACGACGAGCTGAAGCGGCACGCGGCCGACATCGCCCGGCGGGGCCTCCGCTCCGTCGCGATCTCGTCGGTGTTCGCGCCCGTGAACAGCGAGTTCGAGGTCGAGGCGGCGGGCGTGCTCGCGGCCGAGCTGGGGCCGGACGTCGCCATCTCCCTCTCGCACGAGATCGGCCGGATCGGCCTGCTGGAGCGGGAGAACGCGACCATCATCAACGCGTCGCTGCGGGAGCTGGCCGACCAGATCGTCGGCGGGCTCGAGGAGGCGGTGCGCGGCCACGGCATCACCGCTCCCCTCTACCTCTCGCAGAACGACGGCACGCTCATGGGGGCCGACTTCGCGCGCCGGTACCCGGTGGCGACCTTCGCGTCCGGACCCACCAACTCGATGCGCGGCGCCGCCCTCCTCTCCGGCCTCGACACGTGCGCGGTCGTCGACATCGGCGGCACCACGAGCGACGTGGGCGTGCTGGCGGGCGGCTTCCCGCGGGAGGCGACCACCGAGATCAGCGTGGCCGGCATCCGCACCAACTTCCGCATGCCGGACGTGCTCTCCATCGGCATCGGCGGCGGATCCCTGGTGCGCGGCGACGGCGACCTGGTCGGCCCCGACTCGGTCGGCTACGCGCTCGGCCGGCGCGCCCTCGTGTTCGGCGGGGACACCCTCACAACCACGGACGTCGCGGTCGCCGCCGGCATGGCCGAGGTGGGCGACCCCGCGCTCGTCGCGCACCTCTCCCCCCAGCTCGTGCGGCGGACGCTCGACACCATCGCCGGACGCGTCGCCGACGTCGTGGAGCGCATGCGCACCTCGTCCGCGCCGCTGCCGGTGGTGGCCGTGGGCGGCGGCTCGATCCTCCTGCCCGACGAGCTCGAGGGACTCGGGCGGATCGTCCGGCCGAACGACCACGCGGTCGCCAACGCCGTCGGCGCCGCCATCGCGCAGGTCTCCGGCGAGCTCGACCGCGTCTACAGCGTCAACGACGGATCCCGCCAGCAGGCCCTCGACGACGCCCGGCAGGAGGCCGTGGAGCGCGCGGTCGCCGCGGGCGCGTCCCCGGCGAGCGTCGAGATCGTGGACTTCGACGAGCTCGTCATCCCCTACCTGCCCGGCAACGCGATCCGCATCCGCGCCAAGGCCGTCGGCGACCTCGACATCAGGAAGGCCGCGCATGTCTGACACGACCGTGCCCCGCACCCGCCTCACCGAGATCCGGCTGGAGCACCTGCCCGCCATCGCGCGCGGCGCCGCCATCCTCGGCACGGGCGGCGGCGGCGACCCCTACATCGGGCGCCTGCTCGCGGCCGAGGCGATCAAGGAGCTCGGCCCCATCCCGCTCGCCGACCCGTTCGACCTGCCGGACGACGCGGTCGTGATCCCCGTCGCGATGATGGGCGCGCCCACCGTGATGGTCGAGAAGCTCCCCACGGTCGAGCAGCTGCAGGGCGCGATCCTGTCGCTCGCCCGCTACCTCGGCGTGACGCCCACGCACGTCGCGTGCATCGAGGTGGGCGGCGCGAACTCCACCATCCCGATGGTCGCCGCCGCGCGCATGGGCCTGCCGCTGGTGGACGGCGACGGGATGGGACGCGCGTTCCCCGAGATCCAGATGGTGATCCCCACCATCGACGGGATCCGCGCGACGCCCATGTCCTTCGCCGACGAGAAGGGCAACACGGGCGTCGTCGACACCATCGACAACGCCTGGGCCGAGCGGCTCACCCGACCGGTGGCCGTGCAGATGGGCAGCTCGATGATCATGTCGAACTACGCGATGACGGGCGCGCAGATCAAGACGTCCTTCGTGCCGCGCACGCTCTCGCTGTGCCACGAGCTCGGCACGCTGGTGGAGGAGGCCCGTGACGCGCTCGTCGACCCGGTGGAGGCGGTGGCCGAGCGGCTCGGCGGCGCGGTGCTCCTCGGCGGCAAGGTCGTGGACGTGGCCCGGCGCACGGTCGCGGGCTTCGCGAAGGGCGAGGCCAGGATCCAGGGCACGGGCGCCGACGAGGGCCGCGAGATCGTGCTCGGCTTCCAGAACGAGATGCTGCTGGCGTCGATCGACGGGGTCCCCGTGGCCTCGACGCCCGACCTGATCATGGTGCTCGACAGCGAGACGGGCGAGCCGATCACCACGGAGACGCTGCGCTTCGGGCAGCGCGTGCGCGTGGTCAGCGCGCCGGCCGACGAACGCTGGCACAGCCCGCGCGGCATCGAGCTCACGGGGCCGCGCTACTTCGGCTACGACATCGATCCCGTTCGCTCCCCCGTCGACGCCTTCCCGCGGTAGCCGGCCGCCGGCCGAGGACGGACGGGCCCGGCCGGGGCCCGGGGAGGGCGGACGGCCGGGTGCTACCGTGACGCCGGTGAGCCGGGACCTGGGAGTCGACGACCTCCCCGACCTCGTCGCCGGGCTGATGCTGCTGGGCTCGGGCGGCGGCGGCGACCCGCGGATCCTCGCGGCCGCCACCGCCCGGCAGCTCGCCACGGCCCCGGTGCGCGGCATCGGGCTCGACGACCTCGACCCGGACGACCTCGTGGTGCCGGTGGGCTACATCGGATCCACGTCGGTGCTCCGCGAGAAGCTCCCCTCCGGCACGGAGCTGCCCGAGGCGGTGCAGGCGCTCACGCGGTGGACGGGCACGCCTCCCGCGGCGCTCATGCCGCTCGAGATGGCGGGCGTCAACGGGCTCGCGCCCTTCGCGGCGGCGTCGATGACCGGCCTGCCGCTGCTCGACGCCGACCTCATGGGACGCGCGTTCCCCCGCATCGACCAGTCGAGCCTCGTCGTCTCCGGCCGCGCCATCTCGCCGTGCGTCGTCGCCGAGCCGGGCGGACGCACCATGCTGCTCGACGGCGTCAGCCCCTCGGAGGTGGAGGGCCTGCTGCGGCTCGCCATCGCGCACTCCTCCGGCTGGGCCGCGCTCGCCCTGTCGCCGCAGCGCGCCGCCGACCTCCGCGCGACGGCGATCCCGGGCACCGCCGAGCGTGCGCGCCGGCTCGGGCGGGCCCTGCGCGCGGCCGACGGCACGGACGCTCCGGCCGACCTCGCGAAGGCGCTCGGCGGCGTGCTCCTCGGGCACGGTCGCGTGGTCGACGTCGTCACCTCGCCGCGCCGCGGCCGCTTCGACGTGACCACCGTCAGCGTCGTGGACGAGCGGAGCGGCGCGGTCATCCGGCTGGAGGCCGAGAACGAGTTCGTCGTCGCGCTCACGGACGGCCTGCCCGTGGCCGCGGCACCCGACATCATCACCGTCATCGCGGTGCCGGGCCTCTCCGTGGCGGGCGCCGGAGCGCTCCTCGTCGACGCCGTGCGGCCGGGCGCGAAGGTCGCCGTCGTCGCGCTGGAGGCCCCCGCCTGGTGGACGGCCACGGCCGAGCGCCGGGCCGCGGTCTCCCCCGCGGCGTTCGGCTTCGGCGCCGTCGAGGTGCCCGCGTGATCCGCCCGGTCGTCCTCTCCGCGCTGCTCGACCACGCGTCGCTCGCCGACGTGCGCCGCCTGGCCGGATCCGCGGACCCGGCCGTGACGCGGGTCCAGGGCGTGCTGATGGACGCCCCGTCGGACGAGCCGCTGCCCCCGGGGACGGACGTGCTCGTGGTCCTCGACCGGACCGAGCGCACCACCTGGCGGTTCGACGCCCGCCTGCGCCGCCTCGCCGACCGGGGGGTGACCGTGGTCGTGCTCGATGCGGCCGTCGCGGTGGATCCGGCCACGTCCCTCCTCGCAGCCCGGCTCGGCGTCGTCGTCCTCGCGTGCGACGACGCGTGGGCCACCTCGCTCGCCCTCCACGACCGTCTCGGCGATGCCCGCGCTGCCGCGGGACGGGCCGCGCTCGACGCCGTCACGGCGCTCGCGGACGCCGACCGGGATCCGGCCGACACCCTCGTCGCGGCGACCGCGCTCCTCGGCCGGCCGGCGCTCCTCGTCGACTCCTCCGGCCGCGTCCTCGCGCCCGATGGCGCGCTCCCGTCCTCCGAGGCGCGCGCCGCGATCGCCGAGGGGCTCCCCGGGCACGTCGACGCGCGCCCCGTCGGCGAGACCGGCACGCTGGTGAGCGCGCGGGTCGACTCCGGTCTGGTCGCGCCGAGCTGGCTGGTGGTCGAGGTCCCCGGGTCCGTGCCCGCCGAGGTCGACGCCGTGGCCGCCGCCCTCCCCATCGCCGCGCTCGCGGTCGGCCACCGGCTGTCGCTGCGGCGCGTGGTCGACGAGCGCGAGGCCCGGTGGCGCATCGCGCTGCTCGGCGAGCTCCTGGAGGCGGGGGACGCCCCCGGCGCCGGGCTGCTCCGCCGCGCCCTCGAGCTCGGCTGGCGCGTCGAGGGCTGGCACATGGGGGTGCGCGTCGTGGCGCGCCAGGACGTGGACACCGTCGGCCGCCGCTACCAGCTCATCGAGGCGCTCGCGGCGGAGGGCCTCGACGTGGGCGTGGTCGAGCAGGGCGACGGCTGGGCTGCGTGGATCACGTTCGACCTCGAGCCCGACGTCCCCGCGGCCCAGGCGGCCGCGCGTGCGGTGCGGCGGGCGCAGCAGCGGTGGGACGACGACCTGTCGAGCGCGGTCGGCGTCGGACGCGTGCACCACGGGCCGGCCGGGATCGCGCGCTCGCTCACGGAGGCCGCCGACGCCGCGCGTCTCGCCGCCTCCCGGCCGCAGTCCGGCCGCTTCCTCCACGTCGACCGCCTGGGCCTCGCGCAGCTGCTCCTCGCCTGGACGCAGACCGACACCTTCCAGCCGGCGGCGCTCGAGCTGCTCGCGCCGCTGCGCCGGCAGACCGCGGGCGACCTCCTCGCCACCCTCGCGACCTACCTCGACGCCGAGTCGTCGGTCGCCGAGACCGCCTCGATCCTGGCCGTGCACCGCAACACGGTGGCCGAGCGGATCCAGCGCGTGCAGCGCATCCTCCAGGTCGACCTCGCGGACGCCGAGACGCGCCTCGCGCTGCACCTCGCCTGCCGCACGGTGCTGGCGGCGGAGGGATAGGGTCGTCCCCTGTGGACGCTCACCCGTCCCGCCCAGCCGCCGCGCCTACCGTCGTCCACACCGCCTGATCGCCGCACGCGCGGCACGGCGCATCCCGGCCCGACGCAGGTGCGCCCATGCTCCCCTTCCCGACACGTACGAGAGGCACGCGCCCATGACCGACACCACCCGCACGATCCCCTGGGACGGCAGCCTCGACGAGCGCGCCGCCGCCGCGATCGAAGCCCCCGGCGGGCTCGTCGTCGCCGCCACCAAGGTCGGCTACATCCTCATGACCACCGACGGAGCGGGCCTCGAGCGCAAGTTCGACGCCAAGCAGCGCAACCGCGACAAGCCGGGCGTGGTCCTCTGCACGAGCATCGAGCAGCTGCAGCAGCTCGCCGTGCTGAACGACGAGATCCTCGCCTTCTACCAGGAGCACTGGGACGCGGACGTGCTGCTCGGCTGCATCCTCCCCTGGCGCGAGGACGCGAAGCACCTCCTCCCCGACGAGACCGCGGCGCAGCTCGCCATGGACCGCCGCGGCACGAGCTGCTTCGTGATCCGCTTCGGCCGCCCCGCCGAGCAGCTCGCCGAGCACCTCTGGGCGAGCGGGCGCCTCGCGTTCGCCAGCTCGGCCAACCCGTCCGGCAAGGGCAATCGCGGTCGCGTCGAGGGCATCGGCGAGCGCATCGAGCAGCAGGCCGACGTCATCGTCGCCGCCGACGAGTACGTCGCCTCCATCCAGCCGGGCCTCGACGAGACCAGTCGGCACGAGCAGGGCGTCATGGTCTCGATGGTCGACGCGTCCGGCGCGCTCATCCCCGAGCAGCGCGGCGAGCGCTCCGTCACCCCGAGCCCCACGCTCATCCGCCGCGGCCTCGCGGTCGACGTCATCATGTCGGCGCTCGCCCGGTCGTTCCCGTCGTGGGACTACCGCCACGGCGAGTACTACTGATCCCGCGTCGCAGCAGGATCGGCATCGAGGGCCCGCGGAGCACGTCTCCGCGGGCCCTCGCGCGTCCGGGCGCCCGCCTGCGGACCCGCCTGCGCACCCCGGCGCCGCGGATCCGTTGCGGGACGCATCAAATTCCCCGCTTTCCGAAAATAGGCGGCGGGGACGCCCGCGCCGGCCCGTCCGCCCTCCCGGAAAGGGCCGGAGCGCATCCCCGGACGGGTCCGAAATGCGAATGCCGCGCTCAGGGCACGCGCATATCGCGTAATCGACGACCGGATCGCGCGTCTCGTTTCGGAAATCACGCCGGGAACGGTATCGTGTGGAACGCAGGCATCGCAGGATGCATCATCCGCAAGGAAAGGAATGGACGTGGCTCGCAAGGTTGTCACCACGCTCGTCGACGACATCGACGGCGTCGTCATCGATGAGGGAAAGGGCGAGACCGTCCCCTTCGCACTCGACGGCGTGAACTACGAGATCGATCTGAGCGACGCGAACGCCGCGAAGCTCCGTGAGGCGCTGGACACGTACGTCGACCGCGCACGCCGCGTCGGCCGCGCCTCCTCCGGCCGCTCCTCCAGCCCGCGTCGCTCGTCCTCGAGCGCGCCCAAGGAGGACCTCGGCGCCGCCCGCGAATGGCTGCGCGCGCACGGCCACAAGGTCTCCGAGCGCGGCCGCATCTCGGCCGACCTGCTCGAGGAGTACCGCTCCAACAAGTAGTCGCACCGCTTCCCGCGCCTGGCGCGGAATGCACCCGAGAGGGCCGATCCGCATGCGGATCGGCCCTCTTCGCATGCCCGCCGGAGTCACGTAATGAATGGCCCGCGCACCACGGCCGTGCGCATCCGGCACCGTGGCGCGCCGGGTGTCACGCGCCGGTCACGCGGCCGTCGCGGCCGTGTCGCGCCCCTGCGAGCAGGCTCGCTCCCGAACAAGGAGCACCGTGCCGAATCACCTCGCATCACCCGGGTCCGCCGCAGCCGCGACCCGCATCACCCGCCCTCGACGCCCGCTCCGCGCGCGTCTCGTCGCCGCCGGTGGTGCCGCGCTCATCGCCCTCGTGGCCGTGGTCGGCATCGGAGTCGGCGTCGGCAGCTCCCTCGACTCCGCGTCGGCCGCCACCGCCACCGCGATCCAGCAGTGCGACGGGATCTCCAACGTGGGCGGCGAGCAGGTCACCTGCTCGGTCACCGTCGTCAACAACCTCGACGTGGCCACCGGCGTCGGCTCGTCGACCGTCACGACCGTCGTCTGCGTCGGCGCCGCGAACACCGCCGGCACCTGCACCACGGACGTGCAGAGCGCGCAGACCATCGTCACCTCGGTCGACCAGTGCAACGGATCCGGGAACGGCGGCGGCGGCGAGGTCGCATGCACCGTGGACGTCACGAACAACATCACCGGCACGAGCACCACGACGCCGGCGACGGTCAACCAGTGCATCGCCGCCGGACAGGGCGGCGGCGCGAACGCCGTCAACTGCTCCCCGGTCGGCAGCACGACGAACGCCGACATCACCCAGTGCAACCAGTCCGGCAACGGCGGCGGCGGGGCCGGTCGCGTGACCTGCACCGTGCCGACCTCCACGACCTCCACCGCGCTCGCGGTGCAGGTCGACCAGTGCATCGGATCCGGCAACGGCGGCGGCGCGACCGTCACCTGCTCCGCGCGCATCCGCAACTTCGTGACCGCCGTCGTCACCCCGACGGCGACGCCCACCGACGCGCCGACCACGTCGCCGACCGTGGCCCCCACGACGTCGCCGACCGACGCTCCCACGCCGACGCCCACCGCGACGGCACCGACCCCCACCCCCACGGCGCCGACGCCCACCGCGACCGCGCCGACCCCGACCCCGACCGCTCCCACGCCCACCGCCACGACGGGCACCCCGACGCCGACGGCCGGCACCCCGACCGCCACGCGCACCCCGGGGACGCCCTTCGGTCCGGGCGGCACCACGCCGGGCGGGAACCTCCCGGTCACCGGATACGACCCCACGCCCACGATCGGCTGGGGCCTCGCCGCCCTGATCCTCGGAGCCCTGGGCCTCGGGATCCACGCACGACGCAAGACCGCGAAGGCCTAGCCGCCCTCGCACCCCATGCCGAGCCGCCCGTCGATCCGTCGCCGGGCGGCGCGGCGCACCTAGCCCCAAAAGCACCCGGATGATGGGCTTTCGTCGCCGAACGGATACGTTGGCGGCGACGGAGGTGCCCCATGCATCAGCACGCGCACGACGGGAGCACGTTCGTCGCGCGTCGTGATGCCGTGACCGGCACCGGGCCCGACAGCCCGTCCACCTCCTCCCCCGCGTGCGCCGGGGCCGCCCGGTGATCCGCGTCGACCTGCTCGGCGGGTTCCGCGCCGCCGGCCTGGCCCCGCTCGCCGACGCCTCGCACCCACCCGCCCCGCTCGCGACGACGACGACGACGACGACGGTGGGCCCGCCCGCCACCGCCCTGTCCGACGGCACGCAGCGCCTCATCGCCGCCCTGGCGCTCCGCAGCCGGCCCGCCGACCGCGGCGCGCTCGCGGCCGAGCTGTGGCCCGAGGCGCGCGACGGCCGCGCGGCCTCGAGCCTCCGCTCCGCCGTCGCGCGCCTCGGTGACGCCGGGCGGGAGATCGTCGAGACGACGCCCGGCGGCCTGCTCCTCCGCGCGGACGTCCGGGTCGACCTGCGCGTCGCCCGCGCCACCGCCGCTCGCCTGCTCGAGCCGCGGATCGTCGAGCCGGCGGACGCCGACCTGGCCCCGGACGCCGTGGCCCTGTTCGGCTCACCCCTCCTGCCCGACTGGTTCGACGCCTGGCTGGAGCCCGCCGCCGACGAGTGGCGGCACCTCCGCGTGAACGCGCTCGAGGCGCAGTCCGACGCGCTCCGCGTGCGCGGCCGGCTCCACGAGGCGGCGTCCGCGGCCCGCCGGGCGATCGAGGTGGATCCGCTCCGCGAGACCGCGCAGCGCTGCCTCATCGCCGTGCACCTCACCGCGGGCAACCAGTCCGACGCGCTGCACGCGTACGGCGCCTACCGCGCGCGGCTGGAGCGCGAGGTGGGGCTCGCGCCGACGGCGATGCTCTCCGACCTCATCGCCGGGATGCACCAGCGCTCGCGGGCCCTCGACCGCACCGGCTGAGGCGGACCGTCGATGCGGCGCCGCATCGCCGGTCCGCCGCGTCCGTCAGCGGCGTGCGCCGAGCCGCTCCCACAGGAAGGCGTGGATCAGCGACTGGAGCCGCGCGGTCGCCGGGTTGTCCGCGGACCCGCCGTGGCCGCCCGCGGTGTTCTCGAAGTACCAGGCGTCCTCGACCCCGGTCTCGTGCAGGAGGGCGACCATCTTGCGCGCCTGCACGGGGCCGACCCGGTCGTCGCTCGTCGCCGCGTAGACGAGCGCAGGCGGGTACGCGACCCCCTCCCGGACGTTGTGATACGGCGAGAACGTGCGGATGAACTCCCAGTCCCCTGCCACGTCCGGGTCGCCGTACTCGGCGATCCACGACGCCCCCGCGGAGAGCCGCGTGTACCGCCGCATGTCGAGCAGCGGCACCCCGCAGACCACGGCGCCGAACAGCTCCGGGTAGGTGGTGAGCATGTTGCCGACGAGCAGCCCGCCGTTGCTCCTGCCCTCGCAGCCGAGGCGCGCGGGCACGGTGACGCCGCGGGTCACGAGGTCGCGCGCGACCGCCGCGAAGTCCTCGTAGGCGCGGTGGCGGTCCTGCCGGAGCGCGGCCCGGTGCCACGCCGGGCCGTATTCGCCGCCGCCCCGGATGTTGGCGAGCACGTAGACGCCGCCGCGCGCGAGCCAGCCGCGCCCCACGACGCCGCTGTACGACGGCAGCCGGCTGTTCTCGAAGCCGCCGTAGCCGGAGAGGAGCGTGGGCGCGGATCCGTCGAGCGGCAGGTCCCGCGGCCCCACCTGGAAGTACGGCACGCGCGTCCCGTCGTCGGACACCACGAAGTGCTGCGCGACCTCGAGCCCGGACGCGTCGAAGGAGGCCGGCTGGTCCTTGACGGCACGCGGCGCGCCCTCGCCCACCACGCCGAGCAGGAGCGTGGGCGGGGTGAGGAAGCCCGTCACCGCGAGCCAGTACTCGTCGGTCTCGCGGTCGGTGGCCACGACGGAGACGGAGGCGAGCGGCGTGCCCACGGGCACGTCCTCCTCCCTCCAGCCGCCGGAGCCGTCGGCCGTCGGCGGAGTCAGCACGCGGATCCGGCTCGCCACGTCCTCCAGCAGGGTCAGCACGAGGTGCCCCGCGGTCCAGGCCCAGTCCTCGAGGCTCCGCGACGAGGTCGGCGCGAACAGCACGGCCGGCTCGCGGGATCCGGCGAGGAAGTCGTCGAGGCGCGCCGCCAGCAGCGAGCCCGCGGGGTGGACGACGCCGCCGATCTCCGTGTCGGTGCGCGGCCGGAGCACGAGCCACTCGCGGTGCAGGTCGACGTCCACGTCCTCGGGCACGTCGATCGGCACGGTCCCCGCGTCGGTGAGCAGCAGCGTGCGCGAGGTGAAGAAGTCGGGCACCTCGCGGATGACGTCCCGCTCGAAGCCCGGCGTGGGGTCGTGCGTCACGTGGACGAGCATGTCGCTCGCCGCGACCGCGTGGACCTCGGGGGCGTCGGCGAGCGCCTGACCGCGACTCCAGCGCCGGGCCGTCCGCGCGTAGGAGCTCTCGGTGAGGCTGCCCGGGCCGAAGTCGGTGCCGACGAAGACGGTGTCCCGGTCGATCCACGACACCATCGTCTTCGCGACCGGCACCGCGAAGCCGCCCTCGACGAAGCGGCCGGTGGCGAGGTCGAGCTCGCGGACCGCCACGGCGTCCCCGCCGTCGGGCGACAGCGACACGAGCGCGCGGTCGCGGTCGGGCGACAGCAGCTGCGCCCGGAAGAACTGCCACGGGATCCCCTCGGCGGCGCCCAGCGCGTCGAGGTCGAGCAGGACCTCCCACTCGGGCGACGGCGCCGCGTACTCGTCGAGCGTGGTGCGGCGCCAGAGGCCCTGCACGTGCTCGGCGTCGCGCCAGAGGTTGTAGAGGTGCTCGCCGTGGCGGGTCACGTACGGGATGCGCTCGTCGGACTCCAGCACCTCGAGCAGCTCGGAGGTGAGCCCGGCGCGCGACTCCTCGGGCGACCGGCCGAGCGTCCGGTCGTTCTCCGCCCGGACCCACGCGAGCGCGCGGTCTCCGTGGATCTCCTCCAGCCACAGGAACGGATCGTCGGGGGTCGCGGAGGCACGGACGTCGTCGGTCATCCCCTCAGCCTACGGACGCGCGTCCGCCGGATCCCGTCGGGCGCGTCGACCGCCGTCCCGCGTCAGGCCGCGGGCGCCAGGAACTCGTCCCAGCCGGGAGCCGGGCGCTCCATGCCGCTGACGACCCAGCCGCTCCCCTGCGGAGCCCGCGGCGACGTCCGCAGCGACCACCCCATCTCCTCGGGCGTCCGGTCGCTCTTGCGGTTGTTGCACGACAGGCAGCAGGCGACGAGGTTCTCCCAGGTGTCCTTCCCCCCGCGCGAACGGGGCAGGACGTGGTCGATGGTGGTCGCGTTCCGGGCGCAGTACGCGCAGCGGCCGCCGTCGCGCCGCAGGACCCCGCGGCGCGAGACGGGCACACGGCGCGCGTGCGGGATCCGCACGTACCGCGTCAGGAGGATGACCGACGGGCGGCCCCAGGCGCCGCCGCTCCCGAGGATGGGGTTCTCCTCGTCCTGGGCGAGCGTGGTGGCCTTGCCGCTCAGCACGAGCACCAGGGCCCGCTTGAACGACACGACGGCGAGCGGCTCGAAGCCCGCGTTGAGTACCAGTGTGCGCACGACATCCCTCTCAGACCGGCCTGGACGGCTTCCAGGAATCCGAATGAGGCGTCCCCGCCCCCGGGAACACGCGAAGGCACCGCCGAGTGCTCGGCGATGCCTTCAGGAGAGCGGGTGACCGCTCGGGTGGACCAGGTGGATGCCCACCCGGGGATGGTGCCGATGGCCGTGGCGCACGTGCGCATCCATGGTGCGGATGTCGCGTGCGGTGGTCATCGGGGCTCCCGGGCGGGTCGAGGGACGTCTCACCGCACAGGGTAGCCCAGCGACCCCCGTTTGTCCCGGGGAACGACGGAGGCCGGCGGCGCATCGGGTGGATGCGTGCCGCCGGCCTCCGGAGGTCGGTGCGCGGGTCAGCCGAGGAGGCGGACGTAGTGCACGTTGGAGCTCCAGACCGGGCGCTCCTTGACGTGGTCGCCGGGCTTGGGCGCGTCGATCATGATGCCGTTGCCGGTGTAGATGCCGTCGTGGCTGCCGTCGTTCCAGACCACGATGTCGCCGGCACGCGCCTCCGACTCGGGGACCGTGACGCCGGCGGCGCCCTGCGCGCGGACCGAGTGCGGCAGGTCGAGGCCGAACTGGGCGAAGACGTACTGGACGAGCCCGGAGCAGTCGAAGCCGGCGGGGGAGTTGCCGCCCAGGACGTAGGGGGTGCCGAGGTACTGGCGCGCCACAGCGGCCACGCCCGTGGCCGAGGTGCCCGGGTAGATCGGGTTCTGCGCGAGCTGCGAGGCGGACGCCCCGGTGTAGTTCGTGACCGAGGACGCGAGCTGCGTGCGGCGCTGCTGGGCGAGCGCGGAGCGGGCCGCGTCGGCCTTCTGGGCGTTGAGCTCGGCGACGGAGGTGGCGGTGAAGCCGGCCTCGACCGGGGCGGACGACGCGTTGTCGGCGGTCACGACCTGCGCGTTGGCGGCCGTGTAGTCCTGGAGGGAGGTGCCCTTCACGTTCGCGGTGTGCTCGATCGAGGCGCCGGTGGCGTACGCCGGCAGCGCGAGGGCCCCGATGACGCCGGTTACCACGGTCATGACGAAGACGTTGGCGGTCTTCGTGCGGCGCGAGCGCGCGGCAGGCGCGGTGCTCACGCGCGGCGCGGGGGCCTGCAGCGTGCGCGCGGCCGAGTCGCGACGGGGACGGACCGCCTGGGCGGCCTCGGCGGCACGGAGCTCGCGGCGGGTGGGGAGGCGATCCATCCCGGGTGCGGGCGGTCGGGTCGGGTCGGACGGGTTCCCGACGGAACCGCTGATGTCACCATGGGCCAAGTTGTCAACCTCCTGCGTCTCGACGCCGGGCATGCTGGCGCCCCGTCCCTCCAAGGTCGTCGAGGGGTACACGTGCAGGGGACGGGTGTCGAGACGCCCTGCACCGGGCCCGGGACCTCTGTGGTGGTCGGTCGGGCCTGTTCGAGAGTAAGGGACCGGCCCCCGTTTGTCATCCTGAGGGACCATCTTTCTAACGAATCCATAACGGGAGACGTCATCCTCGCGAGGGATGCGGAACAGAACCCCCGGTGAGCACGGTGTGGCGCGAACGCGTGACCACTTCGGGGGTGGTGCTGTGGATCCGCCGACCGCGATCGCCCCGCGCGGGGCGCCGGTCAGCGCTCGATGAAGATGTGCCCGGCGACCTCGAGCGGCAGCTCCAGCCCCGACTCGGCGCCGTCGACGCGGACGAGCACGTAGGCGCCGTCGCGGGAGAACGACCCCGTGGCGCCGGGCAGCACGCCGGCCTGCTTGAGCTGCGACAGCAGCTCGGGGTCGAACTGCACGGGCTCGCCGAGGCGACGCACCACGCCCCGCGCCGGGGCGTCCGCGGTGACCCCGAGGGTCGCCTCCACGATGCTCACCACGCCGGCCATGAACGCGACGGCCGGGGAGTCGCCGAGCTCGTCGAGGCCCGGGATGGGGTTGCCGTAGGGGGACTCGGTCGGGTGCCCGAGGAGGTCGAGGATCTTCCGCTCCACCTGCTCGCTCATCACGTGCTCCCAGCGGCAGGCCTCGTCGTGGACGAACTCCCACTCCAGCCCGATGACGTCGCTGAGGAGGCGCTCGGCGAGGCGGTGCTTGCGCATCACGTGGACGGCCTTGCTGCGGCCCTCCGGCGTGAGCTCGAGGTGGCGGTCGCCGCTCACGACGACGAGCCCGTCGCGCTCCATGCGGGCGACGGTCTGCGAGACGGTGGGGCCGGAGTGCCCGAGGCGCTCGGAGATGCGCGCCCGCAGGGGCACGATGGCCTCCTCCTCGAGGTCGAGGATGGTGCGGAGGTACATCTCCGTCGTGTCCACGAGATCAGTCATCGGGGCCTCCCTTGCGCCAGCGACCAGCCTACTTCCCCGGGTGCGGGATGACCGGCGCGGGGGCTCGCACGCCTCCGGACGCACTCCGAGGCGCGCGGAGGGGGTCCCCTAGCATTGCCGCATGCCGACCACGACGATCCCCACCGAACTCCTGCCCCTCGACGGACGATTCGGCTGCGGCCCGTCCAAGGTCCGCCAGGCGCAGCTCGACCACCTCGCGCTCGCGGGCGCGCAGATCCTCGGCACCTCCCACCGGCAGGCGCCGGTGAAGGACATGGTCGGCCGCGTGCGCGCCGGCCTCTCCCGCCTCTTCCGCCTGCCCGACGGCTACGAGGTCGTGCTGGGCAACGGCGGATCCACCGCGTTCTGGGACGCCGCGGCGTTCTCCCTCATCGAGCGCCGCAGCCAGAACCTCGTCTTCGGCGAGTTCGGCGGCAAGTTCGCGAAGGCCGCCGCGGCGCCCTTCCTCGAGGCGCCCGACGTCATCACGGCGGAGCCCGGGAGCCGTGCGTCGGCGAACCCCGTCGAGGGCGTGGACGTCTACGCCTGGCCGCACAACGAGACCTCCACCGGCGTCATGGCGCCCGTCACCCGCGTGCACGGCGACGAGGGCGCCCTCACGGTCGTCGACGCCACGAGCGCGGCCGGCGGCATCGACTTCGACGCGGCCCAGGCCGACGTCTACTACTTCGCCCCGCAGAAGAACCTCGCGAGCGACGGCGGCGTCTGGCTCGCGCTGTTCTCCCCCGCCGCCCTCCAGCGCGTCGAGCGCATCGCGGCGTCCGGCCGTTGGATCCCCGAGTTCCTCAGCCTCAAGAACGCCGTCGACAACTCGCGCCTGGACCAGACGCTGAACACGCCGGCGCTCGCGACGCTGCTGATGCTCGAGGACCAGCTCGACTGGATCGACCGCGCCGGCGGCCTCGCCTGGGCCGACGCCCGCACGCGCGAGTCGTCGGCCGTGCTCTACGACTGGGCCGAGCGGGTCGACTACGCGCGGCCGTTCGTCACGGATCCCGCGCACCGCTCGCAGGTCGTGGTCACGATGGACTTCGACGACGCCATCGACGCGGCCGCCATCGCGAAGACCCTGCGCGCGAACGGCGTCGTCGACACGGAGCCCTACCGGAAGCTCGGACGCAACCAGCTGCGCGTCGCGACCTTCACGGCCATCGAGCCGGACGACGTGCGGGCGCTCGTGCGCTGCATCGAGTTCGTGGTGGAGCAGGGCGCTGGCTGATCCCGCACCTGCCGGAGACGACGACGGCGGCGGTCCCCTCGGGGACCGCCGCCGTCGTCATGCGCGACGCGGGTCAGCGATCGGCGCCGTCGAAGCTCGTGTCGTCATCGTCGTCGTCATCGTCATCGTCGGCTGCCGGGGGGCTCTCGAAGTCGACGCCGTCGAGCACGTCGTCCGCGTCCTCGGTGTCGTCGTCGGAGGAGTCGTCCGACTCGTCGTCGTCCTCATCGTCGTCATCGTCGTCTTCGTCGGATCCGGACTCGGCGGCGAGGCGCTCGGCCTCCTCGTCGGCCTCGATCCCGGCCAGGCGGTCGGACCACGGCAGCCACTCCGGCGACAGCAGCGCGCCCTCGCCGGGCATGAGCTCCGCCTCGAGCACCGTCGGCGCCGCGTCCTCGACGCGGGCCAGCGTCACGGTCCAGTACCAGCCGGGGTAGCCCGGCATCGTGTTCGCGAAGAGGAGGGAGAGCACGCGATCGCCCTCGACCGTGGATCCGGCAGGCTCGCCGACGGTGTCGGCCGGCGTGATCTCGAGCAGCGCGGCGCGCGCGAGGTCCACGGCGGCGAGCAGCTCGGCGTCGGCGACGGGCGGCGCGGCCGGCTCGTCAGCGACCGCGGCCCCGCGGTCATCACCGGCGTGCGCGACGGCGTCCCCGCCCACGTCCTCGGTCGCCTCCGGTGCCGTCGCGTCGGACACGACGCCCGACCCGGTCGTCGTCTCCTCGACGCTCTCGTCCTCCACGCGCTCAGGCATCGAGCTCCTCCGCGACCCGGCGCAGCAGCGCGGCGATCTTGCGGCTGTGGGCGTCGTCCGGGTACCGGCCGCGCTTGAGGTCGCTGCCGATCCCGTCGAGCACCTTCACGAGGTCCTCGACGATGACGGCCATGTCGTCGGCGGGCTTGCGGGACAAGCGGACGAGCGAGGGCGGGGCGTCGAGGATCCGCGCGGACAGCGCCTGCGCGCCACGCTTGCCGTCGGCGATGCCGAACTCGAGCCGGGTGCCGGCCTTCACGCCGGCGACGCCCGAGGGCAGGGCCGACGCGTGCAGGAATACCTCCTGGCCGTCGTCCGAGCTGATGAACCCGAACCCCTTGTCCTCGTCGTAGAACTTCACCTTGCCGGTGGGCATGCGATCCTCTTCCCTCGCCCCTGCCAGGGGCTCCGCGCCCCGGTCGGGGCTCGATGTGCTGGTGGGCGGTCCAGTCTATTCGCCCGGGCTCCGCGCGGTCCGGGCGGCGGACCCCGGCGGCGACGCGACCCGGCGGCGGCCGATCGGGCTCCGCACGGCGACGCGCCCGGGAGTCGCCCACGGCGTAGTCTGAGCGGATGGCATCCGAGACCGCACCGAGCGAGGGACGGGCCGAGCGCATCCTCGCGTACATGCTCGCCGGGATCCTGCTGGTGGCCGTGCTGAGCATCCTCGCGATCCTGCTGGCCCCGCTCATCGCCGTCGACGCGTCGCAGTACAGCACGCCCCTCTGGCAGGTGATCCTGCTGCTCCCGGCGGTGGGGATCCCGATCGCGGCGCTCCTCTTCATCGCCATCCTCATCATCAGCGTCCGTCGCCGCCGTCGCATGGACGGCACGTCCCGCTAGCGGGACGACCATGACCGACGCCCTCGTGCTCGCGTCCCGCCTGCGCGCGCTGGACGACGATGCGCTGGCCGACCTCGTCCGCGACCGCGGCGTCGATGCATCGCGCGTCGCCGACCTCTTCGACCTCGCCGACGCGCTCCTCGCCCCGGACGCCGTCGCCCGGGCCCTCGAGCAGCTCGACCGCACGTCCCTCGCCGTCCTCGCCGTGGCCTGCGCCGAGGGCGCGGCGTCGCGACGGGTGCCCCTGTCCGTCGTCCGCGACGCGATCGCGCGCCGGTCGGGCGAGGACCCCATCGATCCCGAGGACATCGCGGATGCCGCCCGTCGCGGAGCCGGGACGCTCCTCGCCGACGTCGACGAGGACGGGATCACGACGCATCCCGAGGTGCAGGCGGAGCTCGCGTCCTGGCCGGACGCGGGCCGCCCCGGCACGGACGAGCTCACGCGGCTCGCCCCGCCCGCGCCGCTCGCCGCCGTCCCCCGCGTCGACCCGCACGAGGTCGACCGCCGCGCCGGCGAGAGCGCCTTCGCCTCGATCGTCGCCGTCGCCGCGCTCGTGGACGAGCTGTCGCGGGAGCCCGCCCGCGAGCTCAGCCGCGGCGGCATGTCGCTGCCGGATGCGCGGCGCCTGTCCGCTGCGCTCGCGGTCGACCTCGACGGCGTCCCCGTGCTCCTCGCCATCGCCGCCCGTGCCGGCCTCGCCGCCCGGGCAGGTCGCGCCTGGTCCGTGACGGACGCCGCGGCGGAGTGGTCCGCGCTCCCCACCGCCGCGCGCTGGCGAGCGCTCGCGTCCTCGTGGCTCGACGCGCTGGCCCCGACGACGCGCGAGATCCTCGCCGAGCGCGCCGACGCCGCGTGGGGCCCGGGCCTCATCGACGGCGTGCTCTGGCGCTTCCCGGGCGGATCGGCGTGGATCGCCGACCGCATCACCGCGTTCACGCGCGACGCGGGCCTCCTCGGGATCACGACCGGCGACGTCCCGAGTTCGGCGGGCCGCGCCCTCCTCACGACTGGCGCCGCCGCCGCGGCCGCCGAGCTCGCCGCGCACCTGCCCGCGGAGGTGGACCGCGTGTACCTGCAGCACGACCTCACGGTCGTCTCCCCCGGCCCGCTGGATCCGAGCGTCGAGTCGCGCCTCCTCGCCGTCGCCGACGTGGAGGGCCGCGGACTCGCCGCCAGCTACCGCATCTCAGCCGGATCCGTCGCCCGCGCCCTCGCCGCCGGCGACTCGGGCGATGGGATCCGCGCGTTCCTGGCCGGCATCTCGCTCACCGGCATCCCGCAGCCGCTCGACTACCTCCTCGACGAGGCCGTCGCCCGCTTCGGCCGGCTGCGCATCCGGCCCGCGGACCTCCCCGACGCCGCGGAAGCCCGCACGGCCGTGGTCTCCGACGACGCCGCGCTCCTCGCCACCCTCCTCGTCGACCGCGACCTCGCCTCCCTGCGCCTCGTCCGCGTCGACGACGTGACGCTCGCCTCCCCGGCGACGCCCGACGCCGTCGAGCGGACCCTCGTCGCCGCCCGCCTCGGCCCGGTCCGCGAGGGCCCCGACGGCCGGCCGATCGCGCCCGACGCGCGCGCGACGCCGGCGCGGCCGATCGCGACGGATCCCTCGCCCGACGCCGCCGACGCCCTCGTGGCCCGCGTCCGCGCCGCCGACCGACCCGATGACGGCACCGCCTGGACGGCACGCCAGCTCGAGGTCGCGATCCGCGCCAAGGCCGCCCTCTCGGTGCGGGTCCGCCTGCCCGACGGCCGCGAGGTCGACCACGTCCTCGAGCCCGCGAGCATCGCCGGCGGCCGCCTGCGCGCCCGCGACCGCGTCGCCGACGTCGAGCGGACCCTGCCGCTGTCGAGCATCGTCTCCCTCTCCCCCGGGCCGATCCCGTCGTGAGCGCGCCTAAGCTGGCGGGCGTGTCCGACGGCCCCCTGATCGTCCAGAGCGACCGCACCGTCCTCCTCGAGGTCGCCCACGCGGACGCCGAGGACGCGCGCCACGACCTCGCCGTGTTCGCCGAGCTCGAGCGCGCGCCGGAGCACATCCACACGTACCGGATCACCCGGCTCGGCCTGTGGAACGCCCGCGCCGCCGGCCATACCGCCGCGGACATGCTCGCCACCCTCGAGCGCTACTCGCGCTTCCCCATCCCGCAGTCCGTCACGGTCGACGTCACCGACACGGTGGGGCGCTACGGCCGCCTCGTCATCGGACGCGACGCGGACGGCGGCCTGCAGGTGTCCAGCGCCGAGAGCGCGGTGCTGTCCGAGATCGCGAGCGCCCGCCGCATCGCGCCGCTGCTCACCGAGCGGATCGACGCCACGACCTACCGCGTGCAGGACTGGGCCCGCGGTCAGCTCAAGCAGGAGCTCGTGAAGATCGGGTGGCCCGCAGAGGACCAGGCGGGCTACACGCCCGGCACCCCGCACGACATGGCCCTCGTCGAGGACGGCTGGACCCTGCGCGCGTACCAGACGGACGCGGTCGACCACTTCCTCGACGGCGGATCCGGCGTGGTCGTCCTCCCCTGCGGCGCCGGCAAGACGCTGGTCGGCGCGGCCGCGATGGCGCGGGCCAAGACGACGACCCTCATCCTCGTCACGAACACGGTGTCCGCCCGGCAGTGGCGCACGGAGCTCCTCAAGCGCACCACGCTCACCGAGGACGAGATCGGCGAGTACTCGGGCCAGTCGCGCGAGGTCAAGCCGGTCACCATCGCGACGTACCAGATCCTCACCGCCAAGCGGAAGGGCGAGTACGCCCACCTGGCCCTCCTCGACGCGCTCGACTGGGGACTCGTCGTGTACGACGAGGTGCACCTGCTCCCCGCGCCCGTCTTCAAGCTCACCGCCGACCTGCAGGCCCGCCGCCGCCTCGGCCTCACGGCCACGCTCGTGCGGGAGGACGGCCGCGAGGGCGACGTGTTCAGCCTCATCGGCCCGAAGCGGTTCGACGCGCCCTGGAAGGAGATCGAGGCCCAGGGCTTCATCTCCCCCGCGGAGTGCTTCGAGGTGCGCATCGACCTGCCCGACGACGCGCGGCTCGTCTACGCCGCGGCCGCGGACGACGAGCGCTACCGGCTCGCCGCCACCGCGCCGGCGAAGCTCGAGGTCACGCGCGCGCTGGTCGAGCGCCACCGCGGCGAGAGCATCCTCGTGATCGGGCAGTACCTCGACCAGATCGACGAGCTCTCCGAGGCGCTCGGCGCCCCGAAGCTCACGGGCGCCACCCCCGTCGCCGAGCGGGAGCGGCTCTACCAGGCGTTCCGCGACGGCACGGAGAAGGTCCTCGTGGTGAGCAAGGTCGCGAACTTCTCGGTCGACCTGCCGGATGCGACGGTCGCGATCCAGGTGTCCGGCTCGTTCGGTTCGCGGCAGGAGGAGGCGCAGCGCCTCGGCCGCCTGCTCCGCCCCGAGGCGTCCGGACTGTCCGCCAGCTTCTACACGCTCGTCTCCCGGGACACGGTCGACCAGGACTTCGCGCAGAACCGCCAGCGCTTCCTCGCCGAGCAGGGGTACGGCTACACGATCCTCGACGCCGCGGGCATCGCCGCCTGACCGCTGCGACGGGCAGGTGCCACAGCCTGTTCCTCGCATCCAGGCAGCTCCCAGCGAGCGCGCAGATACTTCATCCCATGAGCGATGGCCCGAAGATCCTTATCGTCGATGACGAGCCCAACATCCGCGACCTGCTGACCACGAGCCTCCGGTTCGCCGGGTTCGCGGTCCGCGCCGTCGGCAACGGCGCCCAGGCCATCTCGGCCGTCCTCGAGGAGGAGCCCGACCTGATCATCCTCGACGTCATGCTGCCGGACATGAACGGCTTCGGCGTCACCAAGCGCCTCCGTGCAGCCGGCTACACCGCGCCGATCCTCTTCCTCACGGCGAAGGACGACACCGAGGACAAGATCACGGGCCTCACGGTCGGCGGCGACGACTACGTCACCAAGCCGTTCAGCCTCGACGAGATCGTGGCCCGCATCAAGGCCATCCTCCGTCGCACCATGCACGCCGACGAGGACGCGATCATCCGCGCGGGCGAGCTCACGATGGACCAGGACACGCACGAGGTCCTCGTGGGCGAGGAGCCCATCGAGCTGAGCCCCACCGAGTTCAAGCTCCTCCGCTACCTCATGCTCAACCCCAACCGCGTGCTCTCGAAGGCGCAGATCCTCGACCACGTGTGGGAGTACGACTTCAACGGCGACGCCGGCATCGTGGAGTCCTACATCTCCTACCTGCGGCGCAAGCTCGACCAGCACTCCTCGGAGCCGGTCATCCAGACCAAGCGCGGCTTCGGCTACATGCTGAAGGCCGCCAAGTCCTGATCCACCCGACCC
This sequence comes from Clavibacter sp. CT19, assembly GCF_027858075.1. Lineage (NCBI taxonomy): Bacteria > Bacillati > Actinomycetota > Actinomycetes > Micrococcales > Microbacteriaceae > Clavibacter > Clavibacter sp. CT19. Next base: position 320,535 of record NZ_JAQHYR010000002.1, read on the forward strand.
CCGCCGGGTCGCGCACCTCCTGATCGGCCGGACGCCCGCTGGGCGCCCGGCCGATCCCACATCCGGCGTCGCCTATCCTCATGGGACACGGTCACCATGACGGAACACGAGGTGCGGCCAGTGCACGACTACGTCTCGGAGAAGTGGAACAACGTCTCCCTGCGCACCAAGATCACGGGCGTCACGGTGCTCCTGCTCCTGCTCGGCCTCCTCGTCTCCGGCGCCGGCACCATGTACCTGCTCCGGCAGCAGATGGTGATCCAGCTCGACGCGCAGCTCCGCATCGCCGCGACGCAGCTCCCGAAGATCCTCGGCACCGACCAGGCCACGCCCGAGACCTTCACCCAGGACGACGTGGAGACGGCCGACTCCACCTACTTCGTCCTCCTGCTCGACGCCCAGGGCGACGTCATCGCCGACAACTGGTCCGGCGGCTCCGCCTCCCACCCCCGCGTCTTCGACCTGGACCTCGCGCGGGCGTCCGAGCGCAACGAGCAGATCGTCCAGTTCTCCGACAACGCCGGGAAGGGGACCTGGCACGGGATCGTGCGGGTGTCGCAGAACGCCGGCCCGAACACCACCGCCTACTCGACGCTCGTCGTGGCCAAGCCGCTCAGCGAGGTCGACGACCTCGTCGCCACCTACATCGTCATCTTCGCCAGCTTCGGGCTCGCCGTCGTCGTGCTGGGCGCGGCGGTCACCCGCATGCTCGTGACGAGCACGTTCGGTCCTCTCCGCCAGGTGGAGCGCACCGCCGCCGCCATCGCCGAGGGCGACTTCGGCCAGCGCCTCGGCGGCGCCACCCCGAACACCGAGGTGGGGCGCCTCAACCGCTCCCTCAACACCATGCTCAGCCGCATCGACCGCGCGTTCGCCGACCGCGCGAAGACCATCGACCAGATGCGGCGCTTCGTGGGCGACGCGAGCCACGAGCTGCGCACCCCGCTGGTGTCCGTCCGCGGCTACGCGGAGCTGTACCGCATGGGCGCGCTGCAGACGCCCGAGGACGTGTCGCAGGCCATGGAGCGCATCGAGAAGGAGGCGATCCGCATGGGCGGGCTCGTCGAGGACCTCCTCGAGCTCGCGCGCCTCGACGAGACGAAGCCGCTGCAGCTCGCACCCGTCGACCTCTACCCCATCGCCCGCGACGCCGCGCTCGACGCCATGGCCTCCTCGCAGACGCGCACGGTGACGGCGCTCCCGCCCGTGCTGGTCAACCCGATCGGGCTGATCCTCGACGCGGACGGCCTCGAGCCCACGCAGGAGATGCCGCCGGACGCCCTCCGCGGCACCGCGACCGGGAACGACGCCACCGGGCCGATCGCCTTCGCCGGCGCCACGCTGTCGCGGCTGCGGGCGCGACGCACCCGGCGCCCCGGCGAGACGGCGACCGGAGCGCTCGCGGCCATCTCCCCCGACGCCGGCGGCGCTCGTGCCGCCGAGGGCGTCGCCATGGTCTCGGCCGAGGAGAACAAGATCCGCCAGGTCGTCACGAACCTCATCGGCAACGCCGTCCGGTTCACGCCCGACGGCAGCCCGATCGAGCTCGCGACCGTCGTGGACGAGCGCGCGCGCGAGGCGCGGATCGAGGTGCGCGACCACGGCGACGGTGTCCCGCCCCAGATCCGGGAGAAGATCTTCCAGCGGTTCTGGCGCGCGGACACGTCGCGCACCCGGGAGACCGGTGGCAGCGGCCTGGGCCTCGCGATCGTCTCGGCCATCGTCGCGGCGCACCGCGGCCGGGTCGACGTCGTGGAGACCGAGGGTGGCGGCGCGACGTTCCGGGTCATCCTCCCGCTCCTCCCCAGCTCCGAGGCCCCGTCCTCGTCCACCGGCACGACGCCGCCCGGCCCCGCCTCCTGACCCGCCCCTAGCCTCCGGTCGTCCGTCGACCAGGAGGAGGAGCACATGACGAGGTACCAGGTGGACAGCGAGGCCGTGCTCAGCGCGACCGCGGCGGTCCAGGGAAGCATCGGCCGCATCCAGGCGGAGGTGTCCGGCCTGCATGGGCAGCTGGCGGATCTGCAGGGCTCGTGGTCCGGCAGCGCCGCCACCGCGTTCCAGGGTGTCGTGGCGGAGTGGAAGGGCACGCAGCAGCGGGTGGAGGAGGCTCTCGCGAGCATCAACCAGGCACTGAGCTCGGCGGCCCGCCAGTACGCCGAGGTCGAGGAGGGGAACGCGCGCATGTTCGCGCACTAGGGCTCCTGCACCACCCGGGCCGGCCTCGCGCCCTGCCGGGAGCGCATGAGCGCACGACGAAGCGGGCGGCCCCGGAGGGACCGCCCGCTTCGTCGTGCTGAGGGTGATGCGGGGCGGGAGCGTCGCCGCTCCCGCCCGTTCGGACTAGAAGTCCATGCCACCCGAGGGGTCGCCGGCCGGGGCCGGGTTCTTCTCGGGCTTGTCGGCGACGACGGCCTCGGTCGTGAGGAACAGGCCGGCGATGGACGCCGCGTTCAGCAGGGCCGAGCGCGTGACCTTCACCGGGTCGTTGATGCCCGCGGCGAGCATGTCGACGTACTCACCCGTGGCGGCGTTGAGGCCGTGACCCGAGGGGAGGTTGCGGACGCGCTCGGCGACGACGCCGGGCTCGAGGCCCGCGTTGATCGCGATCTGCTTGAGCGGAGCGTCGACCGCGACGCGGACGATGTTCGCGCCGGTCGCCTCGTCGCCCTCGAGCTGGAGCTTCTCGAACGCGAGCTTGCCGGCCTGGATGAGGGCGACGCCACCACCGGCGACGATGCCCTCCTCGACGGCGGCCTTCGCGTTGCGGACGGCGTCCTCGATGCGGTGCTTGCGCTCCTTGAGCTCGACCTCGGTCGCCGCGCCGGCCTTGATGACCGCCACGCCGCCGGCGAGCTTCGCGAGGCGCTCCTGGAGCTTCTCGCGGTCGTAGTCGCTGTCGGTGTTGGTGATCTCGTTGCGGATCTGCTGCACGCGCGCCGAGATCTCGGTGGCGTCGCCGCCGCCGTCGACGATCGTGGTCTCGTCCTTGGTGATGACGACCTTGCGGGCCGTGCCGAGCAGGTCGAGGGTGACGTTCTCGAGCTTGAGGCCGACCTCCTCGGCGATGACCTGGCCGCCGGTGAGGATCGCGATGTCCTGCAGCTGCGCCTTGCGACGGTCGCCGAAGCCGGGGGCCTTGACGGCGACCGACTTGAAGATGCCGCGGATCTTGTTCACGACGAGCGTGGCCAGGGCCTCGCCGTCCACGTCCTCCGCGATGATGAGGAGCTGCTTGCCGGACTGGATGACCTTGTCGACGATCGGCAGCAGGTCCTTGATGTTCGAGATCTTCGAGTTGACGATCAGGATGTACGCGTCCTCGAACACGGCCTCCTGGCGCTCGGGGTCGGTGACGAAGTACTGCGACAGGTAGCCCTTGTCGAAGCGCATGCCCTCGGTGAGCTCGAGCTCGGTGCCGAAGGTGTTCGACTCCTCGACGGTGACGACGCCCTCCTTGCCGACCTTGTCGATCGCCTCGGCGATGATCGCGCCGATGGTGGAGTCGCCGGCGGAGATGGACGCGGTGGCGGCGATCTCCTCCTTGGTCTCGATCTCCTTCGCGGCGGCCTTGAGCTCCTCCGTGACGGCGGCGACGGCCTTCTCGATGCCGCGCTTGAGGCTGATGGGGTCGGCACCCGCGGCGACGTTGCGGAGGCCCTCGCGGACCAGGGCCTGCGCGAGGACGGTCGCGGTGGTGGTGCCGTCACCGGCGACGTCGTCGGTCTTCTTGGCGACCTCCTTGACGAGCTCAGCGCCGATCTTCTCGAACGGGTCGTCGAGCTCGATCTCCTTGGCGATGGAGACGCCGTCGTTCGTGATGGTGGGGGCGCCCCACTTCTTCTCGAGGACGACGTTGCGGCCACGCGGGCCGAGGGTCACGCGGACCGCGTCGGCCAGGATGTTGAGGCCGCGCTCGAGGCCGCGGCGGGCTTCTTCGTCAAAAGCGATGATCTTAGCCATGTGTATCTCTCGTCCCTCCCGGACGTCAGGAAAAAGGCAGTCGTCTAGCACTCCCCGTGAGGGAGTGCCAGGGACGATTCTGGCACTCGCCCTACGGGAGTGCAAGCGAGCCGCTCACAGGCGGCGGCCTGGGGGAGGACACGTGGCGGACATGCGCGACGCCGCCGTCCCGGGGACGGCGGCGTCGTGGGAGCGCGGAGTCAGCCCAGCGTGACCTTCTCGGCCTGCAGGCCCTTGGACCCCTGGCCGATCTCGAAGACGACCCGCTGCCCCTCCTCGAGGACCTTGTATCCCGACATCTCTATGGCCGAGTAGTGGACGAAGACGTCCTGCTGGGCGGCGCCGCCCTCTACCGGGTCCACGGTGATGAATCCGAACCCCTTCTCCCCGTTGAACCACTTCACGGTTCCGTTGGCCATGTGCTTCTCCCAGTGCGACTGCGCGATGGCGGGGGCGCGGTACCGCCACCCCCGGGTCGATCGCGGAGCCCTGCATCGGCCCCGCGACACGCCCTCGGGACGGCGGCGTGCAGAGCCGGGACGCGAGGGGCATGCGACCAGGCAGCACGATAGCCAGGCTGGCGCATCCGGTGCCCGGTTTCCCCACGGGCCCGACGGGGCCCGCCGTCGTCTAGCCGCGGGCCGCGTAGTCCGCGCCGAGGACAGCCGTGAGGCGCGCCGCCTGGGCGGCCGCCGTGCCCTGCGCGGGGCGGAACTGCTCGGACTGCTGCACGTCGCCCACCCCGAGCTGCGCCACGAGGCCGCGGGCCGCGCCCTCGTCCGCTGCGTCGTAGTAGTAGACGGTGGTCGTCGTGATGTCGGACGAGCTCGCGTTCACCCGGGAGCCGATCTTCCAGCCGGCCGTCTGGAGCGCTGTGGCGGCCTTGGCCGAGAGGCCCGACGTGCGGGTGCCGTTGAGCACGGTCACGACCATCCCTGGGACCGTGGTGGGCGCCACGGTCGGCGTCTCGGTGGGAGCCGCCGCCTCCTCGGAGGCGCTGTCGTTCGGGATGATGTCCGTGAAGGACACCCGGTCGTCGATCACGAACAGCCCGACCACCCCGAGCCCGACGAGGAGGCCCGTGGCGAGCGCCGCCCAGGCGAACGCCCGGAACCGGTGATGGCGAGGGCGCGGGGCGCGGTGCGCGCCGACGCGGCTGAGGTCGCCGGGTACGTCGTCGAACCGGTCGGGAGCGTGGGAGGGCATGGCGGTCTCGAGTCTCCTCGGTAGGGCGCGGGTCAGCGCGCGTTCGGGCGGTGCGGGAGACCGGCGGGGAGCGCTCGCGCGGCGCGGGCCGCGGCGCGCGTCTCACGCAGTCGGAGGAGCCGGCCGACGAGGAGCGGGTCGTAGGCGAGCGCCGGACGCGTCTCGATGAGGGCGCCCAGCAGCTGGTAGTAGCGGGTGGCCGACAGGCCGAAGGCCTGGCGGATGGCCTCCTCCTTGGCCCCGGCGTGCCGGGTCCAGTCGCGTTCGAAGTCGAGGACGGCGCGCGAGCGCTCGTCGAGCTCGACGACGCCCGCGTCCTGGGGAGAGGGGGCGGTGGCGGAGCGGGCTTCGCGGTGGTCCACGGCGTGCTCCTTCCCCGACATCCCCCACATACTAGGGGCGGGATCCTGGGCGCCTCGCGAACGCGCGCGGGGTGTCCCGTCGGGCGGGCGACGGCCGGATCCGCCCACGCCGGGCGGCGAAGCGTCCTCGCCCGAGGAATCCTCGGGGCACCGCGTCGGTTGACCCAGGAGGCGCGCTGGGACGCCGCCCCTAGGATCGACCAGCGAGAAAGGACCCGCACCATGGCCTACGAGATCGAGAAGACCGACGAGCAGTGGCGTCAGGAGCTCTCCCCCGAGGAGTACGCGGTGCTGCGACAGCAGGCCACCGAGCGCCCCTGGACGGGCGAGCTGCTGGACGAGGACCGCACCGGCGTCTACGGCTGCAAGGCCTGCGGTGCCGAGCTCTTCACGAGCGACACGAAGTTCGACTCCCACTGCGGGTGGCCGAGCTTCTACGCGCCGAAGGAGAGCGACGCGGTCAAGCTGTACACCGACACCAGCCTCGGCATGAAGCGCGTCGAGGTCGTCTGCGCACGGTGCGGATCGCACCTCGGGCACGTCTTCGACGACGCCCCGCAGACCCCCACGGGCGACCGGTTCTGCATGAACTCGGTCTCCATGTCGTTCCGCACGGCGGAGTGACCCCGATGCCGCGGCACCGGGCGGGCGGCGACGCCGACCCGACCGGGCCCGGCACCCCCGTGCTCGACGCGCTGCGCGGGCGGCGCTCCCGCTCCTCCGTGGGTGCGGCCTCGCCCTCGCACGAGGACCTCGTCCCGCTCGTCGAGGCCGCCTGCCGGCTGGCCGACCACGGAGGCCTGCGCCCCTGGCGCGTCATCGAGATCCGCGGGACCGCGCGCGACCGCCTCGGCGCGGCGATGGACGAGGCGGCAGGTGACGCCGGATCCGGCAAGCACGGCAAGAAGGTCCATCGCGCGAGCCTGCTCGTCGCCGTGGTCGTCCGCCGCACGCCCAGCCGCAAGGTCCCGGAGTGGGAGCAGGAGGCCGTCGCCGCCGGCGTGGCCCACGCGCTCACGCTGCTGCTCGAGGAGCAGGGCTGGGGCGTCTTCTGGCGCACCGGGGGTCTCACGCGCAGCGACCCGGTCCGCCGCATGCACGGGCTGTCCGACGGGGAGGACCTGCTCGGGTGGCTGTACGTCGGCGACGCCGAACCCGACGGCAAGGGCCCGCGCATCGTCGTCCCCGGCGAGCGGATGATCACGGTCCTCGACTGAGGCGACCGTCTCGAGCCGGCCACGGGACTCGAACCCGTAACCGCCGCATTACAAGTGCGGTGCGCTACCAATTGCGCCAGGCCGGCCGACCGCCCTCGCGGGCCGTCGATCCATCATAGGAGCCGGTGCGCCGCCTACGGCGCGGTGGCGGGGGTCGCCTCGGGGGCGGGCGTCGGCGTGGAGGTCGGGTCCTGCCCCGCGGCCTGCAGCACGAACGCCGCGAACGCCTTGGCGTCGTCCGGCTGACCCGTGTACTGCCGCTCGCCGACGACGATGACGGGAGCGCCGACGACCTTCGCGACGTTGGAGTCGGGGATGTCGCCGTTGAGGACGCGATCGGTGGCGGCGTTGACCCAGGACTGGAAGCGCTGGTCCGCGATGCACTTCGCCACGTCGGGCGACGAGGCGCCAGCCTGCCCCGCGAGCTCCGTGATGCGCTCGTCGCTGAGCCCCGTGCTCTGCTCCGCCGGCTGCTCCGCGAACAGGGACGCGTTGAACGCCCAGAAGTCGTCGGGCGAGGTGTCGGCGACGCAGGCGGCGGCGTTGGCAGCGCGCTGCGAGTACCCCTGCGACTTGCTCGTGAGTATGGCGACGGGGTGCACCTCGACGGTGGCGGCGCCGGACTGCAGCCACCCCTCCATCTGGGCCCCGTTCGTGTCCTGGAACTCCTTGCACGCCGTGCAGAGGTAGTCGACGTACACGCGGATGTGGGCGACGCCGGCGGCCTCGGACTGGGTGGGGACCGGGACCTGCTGCGGCTCGAGCGCCCGGGTGGGGACGGCTGCCAGGTCCTTGCCGATGAGGATGCCGTCGCTCGCCATGTTCTGGGGGCCGGGTCCGGCGGGGCGGGCGCCCTGGACGACGATGAGGCCGACCACGACCACGACGGCGACGAGCGCCACCGCGATGCCGCCGCGCACGAGGCCGCGCGTCGCGACGTCGCGACGTCGCTGCTTCATGCGGTTGAGCCGGGCCTTCTCGCGCGCCGCCTCGCGGCGTCGACGATGGCCGCCGTGCGGTTCGTGCGCGGGCGGCGTGCTGCTCATGGATCCTCGCTCAGGGGATGGATGTCGGGTGCGGGCGGGCTCCCGCACGACCTCAGGACTCTAGGCGGGCAGCCTGGGAAAGCGATGACGCGGCCGCGCGAGGAGGTCGTCCATCCGACGATACAGGCTCGGCGGCGGAGGTCCCCAGGTGGGGAATAGCCGCCGATCCGCATCATGGTGCGCTTCCCGCTCCATGGCCCTCGTGCAATACTCATCGGGTGGTCGTCGTCGCCCACAGCGATGAGCCATGAGCATCACATCCATCACCACGGATCGTCGGGCACGTACCTGCCCGTGAAGGAGAACACCGAAATGGCATCAGTAACTTTCGACAAGGCCACGCGCCTGTACCCGGGCTCCACCCGCCCGGCCGTCGACCAGATCGACCTGGAGGTCGCCGACGGCGAGTTCCTCGTCCTCGTCGGCCCGTCCGGCTGCGGCAAGTCGACCACCCTCCGCATGCTCGCGGGCCTCGAGGAGGTCAACGACGGCAACATCTTCATCGGCGACCGCAACGTCACGGACGTGCCGCCGAAGGACCGCGACATCGCGATGGTGTTCCAGAACTACGCGCTGTACCCCCACATGACCGTCGCCGAGAACATGGGCTTCGCGCTCAAGATCGCCGGCGTCGGCAAGGACGAGCGGGCCACCCGCGTCCTCGAGGCCGCCAAGCTCCTCGACCTCGAGCCCTACCTCAGCCGGAAGCCCAAGGCCCTCTCCGGCGGCCAGCGCCAGCGCGTCGCCATGGGCCGCGCCATCGTGCGCCAGCCGCAGGTGTTCCTCATGGACGAGCCGCTGTCGAACCTCGACGCCAAGCTCCGCGTCCAGACCCGCACGCAGATCGCGTCGCTCCAGCGCCGCCTCGGCGTCACCACGGTCTACGTCACCCACGACCAGACCGAGGCGCTCACCATGGGCGACCGCATCGCGGTCCTCAAGGACGGCGTCCTGCAGCAGGTCGGCACCCCGCGCGACCTCTACGAGAAGCCGCAGAACGTCTTCGTGGCCGGCTTCATCGGCTCGCCCGCGATGAACCTCTTCACCGCGAACGTCGTCGACGGCGGCGTGCAGTTCGGCTCCGCCGTGGTGCCCGTCGAGCGCGACGTGCTCACGAACGCGAGCGGAAACGCCGTGACCATCGGCGTGCGTCCCGAGGACGTCGTCGTCTCCACGACGCAGGGCCAGGGCCTCTCGGTCACGGTCGACCTCGTCGAGGAGCTCGGCGCAGACGGCTACCTCTACGGCCACACCGACATCGAGGGCAAGCGCACCGACCTCGTCGCGCGCGTCGACGGCCGCCTGCACCCGAACGCCGGCGACACCGTCTTCATCACGCCGCAGCCGGGCCACCTCCACGCCTTCGACGCCGAGAGCGGCCTCCGCCTCAACGCGCCGGTCGCCGCGGGCTGATCCGCTCCGTCACCGCACGTCCGCTGCCGCGGTCCCCTCGCTCCCCCGGGAGCACCGGGGCCGCGGCAGCGGCGTTTCCGGGGTCGGGTAGGGTCGCACCATGGCCGGATCCCTCAACATCACCGCGGCGACGGTCGACCCCGCGCTCCTCGACCTGCCGTGGCAGCTGCCGCTCGACGAGTGGCCCTCCTCGGCCATCGCGACCCTGCCGAAGGGCATCTCGCGGCACCTCGTGCGGTTCGCGAACCTGTCCGGCTACGTGATCGCCATCAAGGAGACGACGGACGAGATGGCCCGCGGCGAGTACGACATGCTGCGGACGCTCCAGCGCCTCGAGATCCCGTGCGTGGAGCCGGTCGCGGTCATCACGAACCGCACGGACGAGGACGGCGACCCGCTCAAGTCGGTGCTCGTCACGCGCCACCTCAAGTTCTCGCTGCCCTACCGGGCGCTCTTCTCCCAGCAGCTCCGGCCCGACACGGCGACGCGTCTCGTCGACGCCCTCGCCGTGCTCCTGGTGCGCCTGCACATGATCGGCTTCTTCTGGGGCGACGTCTCGCTCTCGAACACCCTCTTCCGGCGCGACGCCGGCGCGTTCGCGGCCTACCTCGTGGATGCCGAGACCGGCAAGCTCTTCAACGGCGGCCTCTCCAACGGGCAGCGCGAGAACGACCTCGAGATCGCGCGGGTCAACATCGCCGGCGAGCTCATGGACCTCGAGGCCGGGGGCCGCATCGAGGAGGGGCTCGACCCGCTCGAGACGAGCACGCGCATCGTGGCGCAGTACCGGATGCTCTGGAAGGAGCTCACGGGACGCGAGGAGTTCCCCACCTCGGAGCGGTGGCGCATCAACGAGCGCGTCGACCGGCTCAACGACCTGGGCTTCGACATCGAGGAGCTCGCCATCCGCACCACCGCGGAGGGCTCGCAGGTGCGGATCCAGCCCAAGGTCGTCGACGCCGGGCACCACCAGCGGCGGCTGCTGCGCCTCACGGGCGTGGACGCGCAGGAGAACCAGGCCAGGCGCCTGCTCAACGACCTCGACTCCTACACCGCGGCGGCCGACAAGCAGGACCACGACGAGGAGATGGTGGCCCACGAGTGGCTCGCCCGCGTCTTCGAGCCCGTCGTGCGCGCGATCCCCCGCGACCTCCGCGGCAAGCTCGAGCCCGCCGAGGTGTTCCACCAGCTGCTGGAGCACCGCTGGTACATGTCGCAGAAGATGAACCGGGACATCCCGCTGGCGGAGGCCGTCACGGCCTACGTGCAGGACATCCTCCGCCACCGCCGCGACGAGGCGACCGTCATCGATCCGCCCACCGAGTCGATCGGCGTGATCGAGGACGAGTCGGACGTGCCGATCACCGAGGCAGAGGCCGCCGAGGACTGGCGCGCGAAGGTCTGATCGCCGCTGGCCGAGGCCGCACGCACGAGGAGCCGGGACCCTGGGGTCCCGGCTCCTCGTGCGTGCGATGGTCTACTTGCGGCGGGCCGCCGTGCGCAGCTTGCCGATCTCGTACAGCGTGACGCTCGCCGCGATGCCCGCGTTGAGCGACTCGGTGGAGGCGCCGATCGGGATGGACACGACGGTGTCGCAGGTCTCGGTGACGAGGCGCGACAGGCCCTTCCCCTCGGAGCCGACGACGACGACGATCGGCCGGTCGGCGAGCGTGAACTCGTGCAGCGACATGTCGCCGCCGCCGTCGAGGCCGACCACGAAGACGCCGCGCTGCTTGAGCGCCTTGAGCGTCTGCGTGAGGTTCGACGCCATGGCGACGGGCGTGCGCGCGGCGGCGCCGGCGGACGTCTTCCACGCGCTCGCGGTGAGGCCGACCGAGCGTCGCTGCGGCACGATCACGCCGTGGCCGCCGAACGCGGCGACCGAGCGGATGATCGCCCCGAGGTTGCGCGGGTCGGTGATGCCGTCGAGCGCGACCATGAGCGGCAGCTGGCCGCGCGAGATCGTCTTGTCGAGCAGCTCGATCGCGTCCGCGTACTCGTACGGCGGCACCTTGAGCGCGAGGCCCTGGTGCACGGCGTCGTGGCCGGCGATGCGGTCGAGCTCCGGTCGCATGACCTCGAGCACGGGGATCCCGCGCCCGGTGGCGAGCGACAGCACCTCCTTGACGCGGTCGTCGTACTCGATGCGCGAGGCGATGTAGAGGGCGGTCGCGGGGATCTTCGCCCGGAGCGCCTCGACGACCGAGTTGCGGCCGGTGACGACCTCGGACTCGTCCTGCTGCTTCGCGCGGCGGGCGCGCGGGGCGTCCGCACCCGCGGGCCGGTCGGTCGCGCGGGCGCGCGGCGGGGCCGAGCGGGGTGCGGGCGAGCGCTCGGCGCGCTCGTCGCGGCCGCGGTTGGCGCCCGCGGACGCCGCCTCGTACCGGTCCTTCGCGAGCTTGCGCTTGCCCGCGGGGTGGTACGGCCGGTCCTCTGCCTTGGGCGTGGGCTTCTTGCCCTCGAGGGCCTGCCTGCCCTGCCCTCCGGATCCCTTGAGCGGGCCCTTCTTGGTCTTGCGTACCGCGCCTGATCGGCTGGGCTTATTCGCCATCGATGCTCCAATGCGACCCGCCGGGCGAGTCCTCTATCGTGATGCCGGCCTCGGCCAGCTCCTGTCTGATGCGGTCGGCGAGGGCGAAGTCCCTGGCCTCCCGCGCGGTCTGTCGCTCGGCGATCCGGTGCTCGACCAGCGCCTGCAGCGCACGGCGCGCGGGCTGGTCGGACGCGGTGCGCCATTCGTCGGCGAGGGGGTCGATGCCGAGCACCGCCACCATGGCGGAGACGTCCGCGCGCTGGGACGCGGCCTCCGGGAGGTCGCCGGCGTCGAGGGCGGCGTTGCCCGCGCGGACGGCGTCGTGCAGCACGGCGAGCGCCTGCGGGACGCTGAGGTCGTCGTCCATCGCCTCGGCGAACGCGGCGGGCACGACGGCGGGCACGCCGTCCTCGGCAGCGGCCGCGGCCTGGAAGCGCGTGCCCGCGAGGCGCCGGGCGCTGCGGTCGAGGAACGTCTCGATGCGGTCGAGGGCGGCCTCGGCCTCGGCGAGCGCGCCGTCGTGGAACTCGAGGGTGGAGCGGTAGTGCGCGGATCCGAGGAAGTAGCGGACGACGACGGGACGGGCCGAGGTCAGCAGGTCGGCCGCGAACAGCGAGTTGCCGAGCGACTTGCTCATCTTCTGGCCGGCGACCGCGACGAGCCCGTTGTGCAGCCAGTACCGGGCGAACGGGTCCCCCGCCGCGCGCGACTGCGCCAGCTCGTTCTCGTGGTGCGGGAAGCGGAGGTCGAGGCCGCCGCCGTGGATGTCGAACTCGGCGCCGAGGTAGCGCGTGGACATGGCGGAGCACTCGATGTGCCAGCCCGGACGGCCGGCGCCCCACGGGGACGGCCACGACGCGCTCGCGGGCTCGCCCTGCTTGGCGCCCTTCCAGAGCGCGAAGTCGCGCACGTCGCGCTTGGCGCGCGGATCCGCGTCGGCCGCGGCCTCCATGTCGGCGGCGCGCTGGCGGGTGAGCTCGCCGTACTCGGGCCAGGAGGCGGTGTCGAAGTAGACGTCGCCCGACTCGTCGCCAGCGGGGTAGGCGTGCCCGCGCTCGATGAGGCGCGCGATGAGCACCTGCATCTCGCCGATGCTGGCGGTGGCGCGCGGCTCGTAGCTGGGCGGCAGGATCCCGAGGGCGCCGTAGGCGCGGGAGAACTCGAGCTCCACGCGGTAGGCGAGCGCCCACCACTCCTCCGTGCCGCCCGCCTCCTGACCACGGCGGGCGTTGTCGATGACCTTGTCGTCGATGTCGGTGACGTTGCGCACGAGCGTGACGTCGAGCCCGCGGTAGGTCAGCCAGCGGCGCAGCTGGTCGTACGCGAGGGCGGAGCGGAGGTGTCCGATGTGGGGGGCGGACTGGACCGTCGGGCCGCACACGTAGATGCCCACCCTGCCGTCGACGAGGGGGACGAAGTCCCGCAGGGACTGCGTCCGGGAGTCGTGGAGGCGCAGGGTCACACACAGATCCTAGTCAGCGCGCCTCCGCGCCCCCGCCGGGTGACGGCCGATGCGACGGGCCGCGGCGTCCCGGGCGCGCCCCGTCAGACGCGCTCGACGAGGGCCGTCGCGACCGCGGCGACTCCGTCGCCGCGACCCGTGAAGCCGAGCCCGTCCGTCGTGGTGCCCGCGAGCGAGACGGGCGCGCCGAGGGCGGCGGAGAGGATCCGCTCGGCCTCGGCCCGCCGCGGCGACAGCTTGGGGCGCACGGCCATGACCTGCACGGCCACGTTGACGATCCGGAAGCCGGCCCCGCGCACGAGCTCCGCGGTGCGCCGCAGGAAGACGTCGCCGTGCGCGCCGTCGAGCTCCGGGTCGTCGGTGCCGAAGATCCCGCCGATGTCGCCGAGGCCGGCGGCGGAGAGGAGCGCGTCGCACATCGCGTGGCTCACGGCGTCGCCGTCGCTGTGCCCCGCGAGGCCGGCCTCGCCCGGCCAGTGCAGGCCCGCGAGCCAGAGCGGCTGCGACGCGTCGACCGCGTGCACGTCGGTGCCGATGCCCGAGCGGAGGCGCGCGGCGGCGGATCCGCCCCCCGCCGCGCGTGCGACGAGCTCCTCCGCGCGACGCAGGTCCCACGCCGTGGTGACCTTGAACGCGAGCGCGTCGCCGGGGATCACGCGGACCCCGCCGCCCGCGGCCTGGAAGAGCGCCGCGTCGTCCGTGTGCTCGGCGGCGGCGGATGCGTACGCGGCGACGAGGGCGGCGCGCGGGAAGCCCTGCGGGGTCTGGACGCCCACGAGGTCGCTGCGGTCGACCGTGCCGAGGCACTCCCCCGCGGCGCCGACGCGCTTGACCGTGTCGGTGACGGGGAGGCCGGGGACGACGCCCGCGCCGTCGTCGCGCACGGCCCGGGCGACCGCGGCGAAGAGCGCGGTGGGCGTGAGCGCGCGCGCCGCGTCGTGCACGAGGACCGTGTCGACGGATGCGGCGAGCGCGTCGAGACCCGCCCGCACGGACCCCTGCCGGGTCGTCCCGCCCACCACGACGTCGACGGACGACCGGGCCGCGCCCGCGACGGCGTCGACGACGGCGGCCGTCTCGTCGAGGTGCGTCGCCGGTGCGACGACGACGACGCGCGCCTCCTCCTCGAGGTCGAGGACCGCGGACAGGGAGCGGGCCAGCAACGTGGCGCCGCCGACCTCGACGAGCGCCTTCGGGATCCCGGCGCCGAGGCGGGTGCCGTTGCCCGCCGCCACCACGATCACGCCGAGCCGCGGGCCGTCCGGCGCCCCGTCGACGATCGCGGGGGCGGAGGGGGCGACGGGGTCGTGGCTCATGCGGTCAGGCTACCGGCGGGTCGGGGCGCGACGGCCGGGACGGAGCACGCCGAGAGGTCGTGCCCGGCCGGCGGATCAGGACGCGAGGACCTCGTCGAGCAGCGTGGACGCGTGCTCCTCGTCCGTCTTCTCCGCGAGGGCGAGCTCGCCCACGAGGATGCCGCGTGCCTTCTGCAGCATGCTCTTCTCGCCCGCGGACAGGCCGCGATCCTGGTTGCGGCGCCAGAGGTCGCGAACGACCTCGGCCACCTTCAGCACGTCACCCGACGCGAGCTTCTCGAGGTTCGCCTTGTAGCGCCTCGACCAGTTGGTGGGCTCCTCGGTGAACTCCGCCCGGAGCACCGCGAACACGCTCTCCACGCCCTCGCGCCCGATGACGTCGCGGACGCCGACCATGTCGACGTTCTCGGCGGGCACCTCGATCTGCAGGCCGCCCTGGTTCACGTCGAGCTTGAGGTACAGCTTCTCCTCGCCGCGGATGACCCTCTTCTTGACCTCGATGATGGTCGCCGCCCCGTGATGCGGGTACACGACGGTCTCGCCGACCTCGAAGATCATGGGTTCCCCGTTCTGTGGACTGCCGCCCAGGGTACCAGCCGGATCGGGCGCCCCCGCGGGCGGCCGGTCGGCACCTGATCCCGTAGGCTGGGCGGGTCAGCTGATACACGCGCGGACGCCCCCGGACGCCCCGGCGCCGGCTCCGTGCGACAACCGGAGGGTCCCGTGAGAGCGCGTACCGCATCGTCCATCGTCCTCGCGGCCCTGATCGCGGTCGGCACGTCGTCCTGCACCTTCATCACGCCCCAGGCCACGCGGATCTCCTACTACCCGAGCGACGGCTTCAACGCCACGGTCGGCGACATCGAGGTGCGGAACGCCATCCTCCTCACCGAGGGCGGCGGCGCCACCGGCGCGAGCCTCGTCGTCACGCTGGTGAACGACTCGGGCGGCAGCCAGCGGGTGTCGTTCCAGCACGAGACCTCCCCGGGCAGCGCCGACCGCGAGACCCGCACGGTCACGGCGGCCCCCGGCCTCACGAAGTTCGGCGCGGAGGACTCGCAGCGCATCGCGTTCGACACGGTCGAGCCGGAGCCGGGTTCGCTCACGAAGATCTACATCCAGTACGGCGACGCCGAGGGCGTCGAGATGGACGTGCCCGTGCTCAACGGCGACCAGGAGACGTACACGAACCTGGTGCCCGGCGAGACCGGGTCCACGCCCGACACGACCGTCACCACCACCCCCGTCTCCCCCAAGGGCGACGAGGGCCAGGGCGACTCCACGAACTGATCGGCCGGTCGCACGCGCGGCAGGCTGGACGACGAAGGCCCCGTCCCTGAGGGACGGGGCCTTCGTCGTGTGCGGAGCGCGCTACGCCTCGAAGCGGTAGCCGAGACCGCGCACGGTGACGAGCAGCACGGGGTCGGACGGCTCGCGCTCGATCTTGGAGCGGATCCGCTTGATGTGCACGTCGAGCGTCTTGGTGTCGCCGAAGTAGTCGGATCCCCAGACCCGGTCGATGAGCTGGCCGCGCGTGAGCACCCGGCCGGCGTTGCGGAGCAGCAGCTCCAGGAGCTCGAACTCCTTCAGCGGCATGGCGATCTCGCGGCCGTCGACCTCGACCGTGTGGCGCTCCACGTCCATGCGGACGAGCCCGACCTCGAGCACGTTGAGCGGCTCGTCGTCGACCTCGACGCGGCGGCGGAGCACGGCGCGGATCCGGGCGAGCAGCTCCCGCGTGGAGTACGGCTTGGTGACGTAGTCGTCGGCGCCGAGCTCGAGGCCCACGACGATGTCCACCTCGGAGTCCTTCGCGGTGAGCATGATGATCGGCACCGCCGAGCGCGTGCGGATCTCGCGGCAGACCTCGGTGCCCGGGAGGCCCGGGAGCATGAGGTCGAGCAGGATGAGGTCCGCGCCGTCCTTGTCGAACGCCGCCACGGCCGCGGGGCCGTCCTCGACGACGTCGACCTCGTAGCCCTCCCGCTGGAGCAGGAAGGCGAGCGGCTCGCTGAGCGACGCCTCGTCCTCGACGAGCATGATGCGTGTCACGTTGGTTCTCCGATGTCCGTACCGGCGAGCGCCGGGGTCTGCGATGCCTCGGGGAGGCGGATGGTGAAGGTCGAGCCGCGGCCGGGACGGGACCAGACCCGCACGTCGCCGCCATGATTCTGCACGACGTGCTTGACGATGCTGAGCCCGAGCCCCGTGCCCCCGGTGTCGCGGGCGCGGGCCTGGTCGACGCGGAAGAAGCGCTCGAAGATCCGGCCCTGCTCGTCTTCGGGGATGCCGATGCCCTGGTCGGTGACCACGACCTCGACGGCGCCGTCCTCGTGCATCACGCCGATCCCGACGCGGGAGCCGTCCGGCGAGTAGTTGACGGCGTTGCTCAACAGGTTCGCGACCGCCACCACGAGGAGGGCCTCGTCGCCGTAGACGGTGGTGCGCGAGCGCTTGCCGCGGGCCAGCTCGATGCCGCGGAGCTCCGCGCCGAGCCGCACCTGGTCGAGCGCGACGCTGATCACGTGGTCGACGTCGACGGGCTCCGCCTTCTCCAGCGCGTTGGCGGCCTCGAGCCTGGACAGCTCGATGATCTCCTGCGTGATCCGCGCGAGCCGCGCCGACTCCGTGGTGAGCCGGGCCGCGAAGCGCCGCACCTGCACCGCGTCGTCGGCGCACGAGTCGAGCGCCTCCGCGAGCAGCCCGACCGCGCCGATGGGCGTCTTCAGCTCGTGGCTGATGTTCGCCACGAAGTCGCGCCGCACCTGGTCGAGCCGGTGCGACTCGGTGCGGTCCTGCGCGAGGAGGAGCACGTAGCGCGTGCCGAGGCGGGCCACCCGCACGTGCATCTGGAACTCCGCGGCGCCGAACGGGCCGCGTGCGAGCGACACCTCCTCGGCCATCGGCTCGCCGGACCGGCGCACGCGGTCGACCATGGCGACGAGCTCCGGGTGCACGAGCGCCTGGTGGAAGACGAGGCCGGAGGAGATGGCGCCGGGCGACGCCTTCATCACGTTGTTGGAGGGATCGAGCACGATGCCGGCCGACTCCAGCGCGTCGAGCACCTGGTCGACGCCGTCCGGGACGACGGGGTTCGTGATCTCGACGGCACGGTCGCCGCGGTCCGCCGCGTGGTGCAGCAGCCACACGAATCCCGCGCCGACCGCCAGACCGATGAGGAGGCAGACGAGCACCAACGCACCGGTGTCCATGCGCCCACACTAGGAGACGGCGTCGGGGCGTCCCGGCCGTCCCCCTGCCGCATCGGGGCGGCGGGGCCACGAATTCAGCTCGACGGCACCGTGCGTTAACCTCGCATGACCAGAGTCGGAGGGACGTGGACCCGGCCCGGGGTCCGCCATGCCCGAGAACCACCCCGCCCCTCCTGCAGCGGGGCGGACTGAGAGGACGTCCCCCATGCGCGAAGTGTTCCAGCAGGAGCTCCACGAGGTGCAGGAGCGTCTCATCGAGATCTCCGCGCTCGTCGCCATCTCCATCGAGAACGCGACCCGCGCGTTCAACGAGTCGAACGTCAGCCTCGCCGAGACGGTCATCGAGCAGGACCGCCGCATCGACGAGCTCGCCACGAGCCTCGACGAGCTGGCCATCAACATCCTCGCCCGCCAGCAGCCGGTGGCGCGCGACCTCCGCATCGTGGTGAGCGCCCTCCGCATCAGCGCGTCGCTCGAGCGCATGGGCGACCTCGCCGAGCACATCGCGCAGCTGTCGCGCTACCGCTTCCCGGACAAGGTGGTGCCCAAGTCGCTCCGCCCCACGTTCCTCGAGCTCGGCCAGCTCGACGTGGCCATCGCCCGCAAGCTCACGGACCTCCTCACCACGGAGGACCCGAAGCTCGCGGAGGAGATCCGCAACGACGACGACCGCATCGACGAGCTGCACCTCAGCGTCTTCGACAAGGTGCTCGGCGAGACCTGGAAGGGCGCGGCCGTCGACACCGTCGACTCCACCCTCGCCAGCCGCTACCACGAGCGCTTCGCCGACCACGCGGTGTCCATCGCCAAGACCGTGCAGTACCTCGCGACCGGCGACTGGGTCCAGGCCGACGGCTGATCCCCGCCCGCCGGCCGAGTGCCGGCCCGCCGCGCCGCGGTGACATGACGAGAGCCCAACCGGATGATCCGGTCGGGCTCTCGTCGCCCGTGCGGGTGGGCCTACTTCTTGCTGCCCTGCGCGGCGACGGCCGCGGCACCTGCTGCGGCCGCCTCGGGGTCGAGGTACTCGCCGCCCGGGACGAGCGGACGGAAGTCCTCGTCGAGGCGGTACACGAGTGGGATGCCGGTGGGGATGTTGAGCTCGGCGATGTCCGCGTCCGAGATGCCGTCGAGGTGCTTCACGAGCGCGCGCAGCGAGTTGCCGTGCGCCGTGACGAGGACCGTGCGGCCGGAGGCGAGGTCGGGCTGGATGTCGGACTCCCAGTAGGGCAGCATCCGCTCGATGACGTCCTTGAGGCACTCGGTGCGGGGCAGGTCGTCGCCGAGGTCGGCGTAGCGCGGGTCGGCCGACTGCGAGTACTCGTCGTCGTCGGCGATGGGGGGCGGCGGCACGTCGAACGAGCGGCGCCAGGTGGCGAACTGCTCGGGGCCGTACTCGGCGAGGGTCTGCGCCTTGTCCTTGCCCTGGAGGGCGCCGTAGTGGCGCTCGTTGAGGCGCCAGGTGCGCTGGACGGGGATCCACGAGCGGCCGGCGCGCTTGAGCGCGATGTTCGCGGTGTCGATGGCGCGGATGAGGACGGAGGTGTGCAGCACGTCGGGGAGGATGCCGGACTCGGCGAGGAGCTCGCCGGCGCGCTGCCCCTCCGCGACGCCCTGCTCGCTCAGCTCGACGTCCACCCATCCGGTGAACAGGTTCTTCTGGTTCCAGTCGCTGTTGCCGTGACGCAGCAGCACGAGGGTGCGGGGTTCAGCCATGCGACCAGCCTATCGAGCGATGCGAGACTGGTCCCATGCCCGGCGCCGCCTCCCCCGTAGGCTCCGTGACCCGCGGGACGACCAACACGAACCGCCTCCGGCGCGTCGACAGGTGGATCGCGACCCTCGACTCCCTGCGCCTCGCGACCGACCCGCTCGTGGTCGACCTCGGCTACGGCGCGAGCGGGATCACGGCCCTCGAGATGCACCGGCGGCTGCGCGCGACGCGGCCGGACGTGCGCGTGGTGGGCATCGAGATCGAGCCGGGGCGGGTCGCGCGGGCGCGCGAGCAGCTCGCGGCATGGCCCGACGCGTCCGCCCGCGAGCGGGTGGCCTTCGCCCGCGGCGGCTTCGAGGTGCCGCTGCCGGGCGGCGAGCGGGCCACCGTGATCCGCGCGTTCAACGTGCTGCGGCAGTACGACGAGACGGAGGTGCCGGCCGCCTGGGCCCGCATGGCCGCGCGGCTGGCTCCCGGCGGATCCGTCGTGGAGGGCACGTGCGACGAGATCGGCCGCATCGCGAGCTGGGTCGACGTGCGCGCGGACGGCCCCCGCAGCCTCACCATCTCGCTGCGGCTCACGGGGCTGGAGCTGCCGTCGATCGTGGCGGAGCGCCTGCCGAAGGCTCTCATCCACCGCAACGTCCCCGGCGAGCGGGTGCACGGGGTGCTGGCCCTGCTCGACCGGAGCTGGATCCTCAGCGCGCCGCTCGGCGTGTACGGGCCGCGCCAGCAGTGGCTCGGCGCGGTGCGGCGGATGCGCGACGCCGGCGTGCCCGTCGAGGGCGGCCACGCGCGCTGGCGGCTCGGCGAGCTGACCGTGCCGTGGTCCGCGGTGGCGCCGGGCGCCTCCTGATCCCAGGGGCGCCCGGCCCCGGGTGATCAGGACGGCAGCCGGAGGATGCGCGCCACGTTCCAGCGCGGGCCGGGGAACTCGGCGTCCGATCTCGTGGAGGCCCCGGGCATCGCCGTCATGGCCGGCATCTGCGACATGCCCGACATCGAGGCCATGCCGGACATCCCGTCCATCCCCGCCATCGCGTCCGACGCCTCGGTCGGGTCCGCGCCCCACATCGGGGGCATGCCCACAGCCTGCTGCATGATCGCGCCGGTCGGCATCGACGGGGTGGTGCTCCGCAGCGGCTCGACGGTGCGGCCCCCGGCGCCGCAAGGGACGGTCACGTCGACCGTCGCCCGATGCGCGTCCTCGTCCATGCTCACGACGCGGACCGACATGCCGTGACGGAGGTCCGCTTCGTCACCCGGCACGAGGCGCTCGGCCATCTCCGAGGTGTCCCCCGGCCGCACGGCGATGGAGGTGGCCTCGGGGTACAGCGGATCCGTCCTCGAGAGCTGCACACCGGACGGCCGCACGTCGTGCGGCGCGGCCGGGGAGTCGTAGACGTTCGCGTACTCCTGCCCGTCCACGACGTCCCGGTACTGCACGAACCAGCTGACGGACGGGTCCCGAGGATCCGCCCAGGAGATGATCCGCTGGGCGTCGAAGCCGCTCGACATGGTGCTTATCGTGACGCGGCGCGCGGCCCCGCACGTGGGCACGACGCGATGCGAGATGAGCCCCAGGCGGTCGAGCGTGCCTGCGGTGAAGGGCAGGAACGTGTACGCGTGGCCCATCAGGTCGGCGTCGTTCCCGTACTCGTCACGGGCGCAGGAGGCGGGCATGGCGTGCTCGTCGTAATCCCACGCGTCGGAGCACTGCACCGAGGACGCGTGGAACAGCGACATGTTGTGCCCCAGCTCGTGCGAGATCGTGGTCGGCAGGTCGGCGTCGATGAAGAGGAATCCGCCGTCGTTCACGCCCTCGCCCTCCGACGCGTTGGAGAACCGCTCGCACGAGAGGCTCTCCGGCACCATCGCCATGAGGTGCTTGTCCGGACCGGGCGTGAAGCCCGAGTACTGGAGGGCGAAGGCGTTGATCGATGCGAAGTCGTCGCAGCGCACGTTCGGGTCGTCGGGGACCTGCCAGTCGCTGATGGAGGCGGCGTTGATGTGCACGCGGCCGTGCGTCTCGTTCGCGTAGTAGGCGTCCGCCTGGCTGAGCCGCGTCGCGACGTCCTCCGGGGTGTAGTTCGGGTCGATTCCCTGTGGCGCGACGAGGACCGCGGTGACCTCCTCGACCGCGGCCTGCCCCTTGGGGGTCGCGGCCTCCACCCGGTACGGCGCGGTCGTGGTGCCGCGACCCGCCGCGCCGGCGGGGGATGCGGTGGCCGCAGCGATGGCGAGCACCGCGAGGGTGCAGAGGATCGTCGGTCTCGTGATGCGCATGGGGCTCCTGTCAGACCCGCCGGAGCGGGGGGGGGGGGGGACGTTCTCCGCAGGACCGTCACGACGGGCGGTCGGCGTGCGAGCACGTCGATGCGCAGATGCCGCGGGGACCGGTGCCCGTGGTGGGCCTGACACTAGGGCGGTCAGACGATCGTCGGGCGGAGACCGCACAAGGCCTCCTCCGCGCCGTCAGACCTCCGGCAGCGCCGCCCGGGCGGTCTCCGCGTCGACGCCCGCCGCGACCTGGAGGTCGACGAGGAGCGGACGCAGCAGCATCACGAGCATCACCTCGCCGACGGGCGCCCCGGGGATGAGCTCCCTCGGATCCAACCGCACGGCCACGAGCACGAGGTTCTGCTGCGCGAGCGGCGCGGCCGAGGGGTCGGTCAGGCTCTGGCCGAGCAGGTTGACGCCGTTCGAGACGGTGGCGAGGAGCTCGGCGAGCACAGGTCGGCGGATCCCGTCGACCACGAGGAAGTCGATGCGCCGCGAGATGACGCGCAGGTTCCGCACCGCGAGGTCCATGCCGTCGAGCACGCGCCGCTGGGCGCGCAGCTCCGGCAGGTGACGGCGGAGGAATGGGGAGATGCGCGCGATCGAGATGGCCGAGTCCGCCGCGGCGCTCCACGCGTCGATGAGCGGCTGGGTGCGCCGCAGCCGGTCGAGCGCGCGGTCGGCCGCGGTCGCGTCGCCGAGCCGCAGCGCCGTGACGAGCGACGTGAGCGCGTACGAGCACTCGGAGAAGACGCGGCGGGCCTCGCGGATCGCCTGCCGGCGCGGATCCCTCGGGATGAGCGCCGTCGCGAGCAGGGCCACCGCGCCGCCCACGAGCCCGTCGACGCTGCGCACGAACACGCCGCCGGGCGGCGCGGGCAGGAGCGCCACCAGGACGGCCTGCACGCCCGCCGCCACCGCGAACGCCGCGTTCGACGACAGCAGCCGCGCGACCAGCAGCGTCGCCAGGATGATGACGAACAGCTGCCACGCTCCCCGCCCGATCCCGAGCAGCAGCACCTCGCTGAGCGTGATGCCCACGGTCATGCCGATCGCCGTCTCGAGCACGCGCACGGGCCGGGCGTCACGCACGAAGCCGAGGCTCGTGATGGTGACGGTCGTCGCGAGCAGCGGGGTGTCGTGGCCGAGCACGTGGTGCGCGAAGGCCCAGCCACCCGTGGCGGCGATGGCGATCTGCAGGGCGGCGGGCGCGGATCCCCACAGGCGCAGGAGCGCGGCGCGCGGATCCGCCCGGTGCCTCAGGGTGCGGGCGGCACGGGCCGACCGCTCCCGCGCGCGCTCAGCGGCGGACCGCACCGAGCCGCGGCAGGCGGGGGACGTCGGCCGAGCGGCCGGCGTCGGTGGGCACGATCACGTCCTGCGCGGCCTGGACGCGCACGTCGTCGGCGACCACCTCGAGCTGCGCGGCGGGATCCACGTTGCGGCGCACCACGGCGAGCGCGACGGGACCGAGCTCGTGGTGCAGGGCGCTCGAGGTGACGGCGCCGACGACCTCGCCGGGGGTCCCGTCGGGCTCGGCGGGGAGCCGCACCTCGGATCCGGTGCCGGGCAGGACCGCGTCCGACCCGTCGAGGTGCAGGAGCACGAGACGGCGCGGCGGCCGGCCGAGGTTGTGCACCTTGGCGACCGTCTCCTGCCCGCGGTAGCAGCCCTTGCTGAGGTGGACGGCGCTGCGCAGCCAGTCGAGCTCGTGCGGGATGGTGCGGTCGTCGACCTCGGTCGCGAAGCGCGGGCGCCACGCGGCGATGCGGAGCGCCTCGGCGGCGAGCGCGCCGGCGACCGGCAGCTCCCCCGCGGCGGCGCGGGCGACGAGGGCCGGGAGCTCGATGCGCGGGACGAGCCGCTCGCTCCAGGTCCAGCCGGCGGCCGGATGCGCGGCCGAGGTCGCGTACTGGTGGCCGCCGGGCACGACGGCGCCCCACGGATCCCGCCAGACGAGCGGCACCCCGGCGGGCGCGGCGACGGGCAGGTCGGGCTCGCCGAGCGTGCCGATCACCGCGAGCTCGGCTGTGCGGTCGGCGGGCTCGACGCGGAGCATGAAGCGCATCCGCTGCAGGTAGGCGAGCAGGGCGGCCGCGTCTCCCGCGCCCAGGAGGAGCCACGTGCTGACGCCGTCGTCGAGCACGCCGACCGCGTGCTCGAGCCGGCCGTTCTGGTCGAGGAAGAGGGTCTCGGCGGAGTCGCCGGGGGCCAGATCGCGGAGCGACTGGCTGGTGATGGAGTCGAGCCACGTGAGCCTGTCCTCGCCGGTGACGGAGAGGACCGCCCGGTGCGAGAGGTCGACGACCGCGGTGCCGGCGGCGAGGGCGCGCTGCTCCGCGACGAGCGATCCGATGTGCGCGGGCACGCCGGCGTCCGGGCCCTCCGCGGCGACGGCGCCGGGCAGGTCGAGGAACGGGGAGCGGAGGACGGGATCCGGGTCAGTCGACATGCGCCACCCGCCCGGAGGCGTGCGTGCGCAGCGGCTGGCCGAGGGCCGCGATGTCCCACGCCCAGAGGAGGTCGCGCTCCACGAGGCCGTAGAGCCGGGTGGCGCCCGTGTACTCCTTGGCTCCCTCGGTGCGCATGACCGCGTCGGTCGCGAGGTCGATGCGCGCGCTCTTCACCTGGCCGACGTACAGCTCGCTGACGCCGCCGGGATGCACGAGCGCGACCTCGACGTCGAAGCCGCCCTCGGCGTTGCGGAGGGTCTCGACCTCGTCGGCCGTGGTGAAGGGGCGCTCGCCCGCGGGCGGCAGCATGGCGGGGCCCGGGTCGCCGTCGGTGACGCGGCGTCGCAGCCGCCAGTAGCCGGTCTCGGTGACGAACGGCACGGGCCCGTCGTCGCCCTCGAGCCAGGCGTAGGAGGAGTAGTTGAGGTGGGGCAGGCCGTCGTGGCTGAAGCTGATGCGCTGGCCGAACTCGCGGCGCACCATCTCCTCGCCGACGGCGTACTCGACGACGCCGGTGCCCTCCCAGACCCCGAGGAGCCAGGAGAGCGGGACGAGCTCCGCGGGGAGGCCGGTCGGGATCTCGATCATGCGGCGCGCGGTCAGCGCTGGCCGCGGAAGAGGTTGTAGACCACGACGAGCGACACCCAGCCGATGGAGAGGCTCGCCAGGACCAGCAGTCCGGTGAAGAAGAGTTCCAGAGCAAGCAGCGACGACATGGCCTCAATCTACCCCACGGGCGGACGCGCCGGGCCGGTGGGTCAGCCCGCGGCGGCCAGCAGGAGCACGACGACCGTGGCCGCCGCGAGCACGAGCACGGCGCCGACGACGCTGCCGGTGGCGCGGTCGACGAAGCCGGTCTTGCGGGGCAGCGCCAGCTGGATCACGAACGTCGCCACGACGCACGTCGCGAGCACGAGCGGGAACCACCGTGGCGCGTCGACGGGTCCGACCGCCACGGCCACCACGACCGCGCCGACCACGGCGGCGAGCCAGACGGGGACGATGCTGCGCAGGGGGGAGGTCACCCCGCAATCCTGCCCCACGTATCATGGGGTCAATTCATCCATGGAGGATCCCTGTGGCCCAGCTGTTGATCCTGACCTCGTCCGCGGACACCGACGTGCTCCCGGCGCTCGGGCTCCTCAGCCACCGGACGCGGCACATCCAGGCGGACGCCGCGAGCCTCGTCAACGCCCCCGCGGCCGACCTGGTGCTCGTCGACGCCCGCCGCGACCTCGCCAGCGCGAAGTCGCTCTGCAAGATCCTCACCACCACGGGCGGCGGCACGCCCCTCATCCTCGTGCTCACCGAGGGCGGCCTCACGGCGGTCAGCGCCGACTGGGGCGCCACCGACGTGATCCTCGACTCGGCCGGCCCCGCCGAGGTGGACGCCCGTGTGCGCCTCGTCATCGGCCGGGCCGCCCAGGAGCACACGGGCAGCCGGATCCAGGCGTCCGGCGTGGTCATCGACGAGGCGAGCTACTCCGCCAAGGTGCACGGCAAGCCGCTCGACCTCACGTTCAAGGAGTTCGAGCTGCTCCGCTTCTTCGCCAGCCACCCCTCGCGCGTCTTCACGCGCGAGCAGCTGCTCAGCGAGGTGTGGGGATACGACTACTTCGGCGGCACGCGCACGGTCGACGTGCACGTGCGGCGCCTGCGGGCCAAGCTCGGCGACCTCGAGTCGCTCATCGGCACGGTCCGCAACGTCGGCTACCGCTTCAACGTGTACGAGGAGGACAGTGAGCGCGTTCCCGCCCCCGTCGGCAGCTGACGTCCCGCGCGTCGCCGCCGTCGACGCGTCGCCCGAGACCGTCCGGCGCGTGCTCGCGCTCGCCGACCGCGCCCGATCCGTCGACGGCCCGGCCGCCTTCAACGAGCAGACCCGCCTGACCCTCGGCGCGGACGACGGCCCGCGCGCGCTCGTCGCGCCGGGTCCGGACGGCCGGCCGATCGGGGCCGCCGTCGTCGCGCGCGGGGCCGAGGGCGTCGAGGCCGAGCTGGTCGTGGATCCGGAGCACCGTCGCCTGGGCGTCGGCCGCGCGCTGCTGGACGCCGTGCTCGCCGAGGCCGGCGGCTCCCCCGTCTCGGTCTGGGCGCACGGCGACCACCCGGGTGCCCGCGCCCTGGCGGCGGCGACCGGCCTCGACCGCGCACGCGAGCTCCTGCAGCTGCGCGCGTCGGTCGCCGAGGCGCGTGCGGGGCTCGGCGAGCGCCCGTTGCCCGCGGGCCTCGCGCTCTCCTCCTCCACCCCGGACGACGCGGACGACTGGGTCGCGCTCAACGCGCGCGCCTTCGCCAGCCACCCGGAGCAGGGCCGGATGACCCGGCGCGACCTCGACGAGCGCATGGCCGAGCCCTGGGGCGACCCCTCGACCCTGCTGCTCGCCCGCGACGGCGACGGCCGGCTCGTCGGCTTCCACTGGCTGAAGGTGGAGGACGGCCAGGCGGAGGTCTACGTGCTGGGCGTCGATCCCGACCGCGCCTCACGCGGCCTCGGATCCGCCCTCCTGGCCGCCGGCCTCGACCTCCTGGCCGAGCGCGGCCACGACGAGGTCGACCTCTACGTCGAGGCGGACAACGCGCCCGCCCTCGCGCTGTACCGCCGGGCCGCCTTCCGCGACGCCGCGGTCGACGTCCAGTACCGCCGCGCCTGATCCGCCCTCCCCAGCACCCTCCCGGGGGCGGTTCACCGTGCGTTCACCTGCCGGAGGGTGGAGCGCGCACCGCGATGCCATGATGGGCGGATGGACAGCGAGACGTACATCGGCGACGCGAAGGCGGTCGCCGAATCCCTGGACGACTTCGACGAGGACGAGATCCTGGAGGACGACGGGACCCTCCCCGAGGGGCGCTTCCTCGACCGGGAGCTGAGCTGGCTGGCCTTCAACCGCCGCGTGCTCGAGCTCGCGGAGGACCCGCAGCTGCCGGTCCTCGAGCGCGCCAACTTCCTCGCCATCTTCGCGAGCAACCTCGACGAGTTCTTCATGGTCCGCGTGGCCGGCCTCAAGCGCCGCATCGCCACCGGGCTCGCCGTCCCCACCAACATCGGCCGCACGCCCGCCGAGGTGCTCTCGGCCATCAACGAGACCGCGTACCGCCTGCAGGTCCGCCACGCGGCGGCCTTCAACGACAGCGTCCGCCCGGCGCTCGAGGAGCAGGGCATCCGCATCGTCCGCTGGGACTCGCTCGACGAGGCCCAGCAGGACCGCCTGCACGAGCTCTTCTCCGAGCAGGTGTTCCCGGTGCTCATGCCCCTCGCGGTGGATCCCGCGCACCCGTTCCCCTACATCTCCGGCCTCTCGCTCAACCTCTCGGTGCGCATCCGCAACCCGAAGACGAACCGCCAGGAGTTCGCGCGCATCAAGGTGCCGCAGATGCTGCCGCGCTTCATGCCGCTCACGCCGGACACGCGCTCGGGCCCCATCGACTTCATCGCGCTCGAGGACCTCATCGCGAACCAGCTCGAGACGCTGTTCCCGGGAATGGAGATCGTCGAGCACCACGTCTTCCGCGTCACCCGCAACGAGGACGTGCAGATCGAGGAGGACGAGACCGAGAACCTCATCCAGGCCCTCGAGAAGGAGCTGCTGCGCCGCCGGTTCGGCCCGCCCATCCGCCTCGAGATCTCGGACGACATGGACGCGGTCACGCTCGACCTCCTCATGCGCGAGCTCGACATCACCGAGCAGGAGGTGTTCACGCTCCCGTCCCCGCTCGACCTCGGCGGCCTGTTCGACCTCGCCAAGCTCGACCGCCCGGCGCTGCACTACCCGAACAACGTGCCCACCACCGCGGTGGCCCTGAAGCCGGCCGAGGACAACTCCCGCGCCGACATCTTCCGCTCCATCGCGCAGCAGGACATCCTGCTGCACCACCCGTACGAGTCCTTCACCACGAGCGTGCAGGCGTTCCTCGAGCAGGCCGCCGCGGACCCGCACGTCCTCGCCATCAAGCAGACCCTGTACCGCACGAGCGGCGACAGCCCCATCGTCGAGGCGCTCATCGACGCGGCCGAGGCGGGCAAGCAGGTGCTCGCGCTGGTGGAGATCAAGGCCCGCTTCGACGAGCAGGCCAACATCACGTGGGCGCGCAAGCTCGAGAAGGCCGGCGTGCACGTCGTCTACGGGGTCGCGGGACTCAAGACGCACTGCAAGCTCGCGCTCGTCATCCGCCAGGAGAAGGGCGGGGTGCTCCGGCACTACAGCCACATCGGCACGGGCAACTACAACCCCAAGACGAGCCGCATCTACGAGGACCTCGGGCTCCTCACGGCGGACGACGTGGTGGGCAAGGACCTCACCCGGCTGTTCAACGAGCTCTCCGGCTACGGCATCGAGAAGAAGTTCAAGCGCCTGCTCGTCGCGCCGCTGCACCTGCGCAAGGGGCTCCTGAAGCGCATCGCCGTGGAGACGCAGAACGCGCTCGACGGCAAGCCGAGCGGCATCCGCATCAAGGTCAACTCCATCGTCGACGAGGCCATCATCGACGCGCTCTACCGGGCCAGCAACGCGGGCGTCCCGGTGCAGGTCTGGGTGCGCGGCATCTGCTCGCTCACGCCGGGGCAGCCGGGCCTCAGCGAGAACATCGAGGTGCGGTCCATCCTCGGCCGGTACCTCGAGCACTCGCGCGTGTTCTCGTTCGTCAACGACGGCGACCAGGCCACCTACATCGGCAGCGCCGACATGATGCACCGCAACCTCGACCGCCGCGTCGAGGCCCTCGTCCGTCTGGTGGCCCCCGCGCACCTGCAGGAGATCGAGGACCTCTTCGACCGCGCCATGGCCGACACCACGTCCGCGTGGATCCTCGACTCCGCCGGCGAGTGGACGCGCCGCAACCAGGACGCCGACGGCAACACCCTGGAGGACCTGCAGACCGCGGTCATGGGCATCGTCTCCAAGCGCAAGCGTCGCGTGCTCCGCTGAGCGCATCGCCGCACCGGGCACCTGCGGTCGGCGCTCCCGGGTCCTCCGGGGGCGCCGACCGCGACGCCGATCCGGCTAACGTGGCAGGCGTGACACCCCGCCCCACCGTGCTCGCCGCCGGCGCCGTCGTCTGGCGCGTGGTCGACGGCCGGATCCGGGTGCTCATCATCCATCGCACGCGCCTCCGCGACACCTCCCTCCCGAAGGGCAAGGTCGATCCCGGCGAGACCCTCCCGCAGACCGCCGTCCGCGAGGTGCACGAGGAGACCGGCTACCGGGTCGCGCTCGGCGTGCCCCTGGGCGCCATCGAGTACGGCATCTCCGGCGGGCGCCGCAAGGCCGTGCACTACTGGGCCGCCGAGGCGACCGAGGCGGTCCTCGAGGCCGGCCGCTTCGAGCCGGGGGACGAGGTGGAGAGCATCGAGTGGGTCTCCATCCCCAACGCCCGCAAGCGCCTCGACTACCCGGGCGAGATCGACATGCTCGACCTCTTCGCCGGCCTCGTCGAGACCGGATCGCACCGCTCCTTCGCCCTCATCGCCCTGCGCCACGGCCATGCCGTGCAGCCGTACGAGTGGGACGGCCGCGACGCCGGACGGCCGCTGAGCGTCCGCGGGCGCGCCGAGGCCGCCTCCATCGTGCCGACCCTCGCCGCCTTCGGCCCGCGCGTCATCACGAGCAGCACGGCCGAGCGCTGCCTGCAGACGGTCGCGCCGCTCGCGGAGGCGCTCGGCCGCCGCGTGAAGGAGGACGCGGGCATCAGCCAGGACGCGTACGAGTCCGACGGCGGATCCGTGCGGGCGACCGTCGCGAAGCGCGTGCGCAAGGCCCGGAGCGCCGTGCTGTGCAGCCACAGCCCCGTGCTGCCCGAGATCCTGCACGAGATCGCGCTCGCCACCTCGACGCCGGCGGCCAGCCGCATGCCGCGAGCCGGCATGCTGTCGCCGGCCGAGTTCTCCGTGGTGCACCTGTCGGCGTCCGACCCGGAGGCCGGGATCCTCGCGGTGGAGACGTACGGACCCACCGCCTGAGGCGCCGCGGGATCCCTCGGGCATCTGCCCGACCGACCACTGTGCGCCCGCGCGCCTGAGCCCGTGCCGATCCGCGCGGTCTGTTCACCTCCCGTTCACCGGAATCGGCCGAGCCCGTCAAGAGCCCGACATAGCGTCTCGGAGGAGCCCGCACCGGCTCCGTCACAGCACGAATCACCCGGAAGGCTCCCCCACGTGAAGATCTCGCGTCTCGGCAGCGCAGCAGCGCTCGCCGCCGTCACCGCCCTCGCCCTCTCCTCCTGCGCCGCCAACGAGGCCCCCGCGGCGGGCGGCTCCTCGGCGTCCACGCTCCAGGGCACGCTCAACGGCATCGGCTCGTCCGCGCAGGGCTCGGCCCAGGAGGCCTGGGCCAAGGCCTTCCAGACCACCAACACCGGCGTCACCGTCAACTACTCGCCCGACGGATCCGGCGCCGGACGCGAGGCCTTCATGGCCGGCGGCCAGAACGCCAACTTCGCCGGCTCCGACCGCGCGCTCAAGACCGACGAGCTCACCGGCACCTTCGGCCAGTGCGCCGACGGCACCTCCGCCATCGACCTCCCCAACTACATCTCCCCCATCGCCATGGTCTTCAAGATCGACGGCGTCTCGGAGCTCAACCTCGACGCCGCCACGGCCGCGGGCATCTTCAAGGGCACCATCACGAAGTGGAACGACAAGGCCATCACGGCCCTCAACCCCGACGCGAAGATGCCGGACGCCCCCATCACGGCCGTGCACCGCTCGGACGACTCGGGCACCACGCAGAACTTCGGGGACTACCTCAAGGCCGTCGCCCCCACCGTGTGGGACGCCGCCTCCAGCGGCAAGTGGCCCTACCCGGGCGGCGAGGCGGCCCAGGGCACGTCCGGCGTCATCGACGCCGTCAACGGCGGCACCAATGTCATCGGCTACGCCGACGCGTCGCGCGCCGGTTCCCTCGGCACCGCCAAGGTGAAGGTCGGCGACGACTTCGTCGCGTACTCGCCCGAGGCCGCGTCCGCGATCGTCGAGGCCTCCCCGGAGGAGACCGGCCGCGCGGAGAACGACATCGCGATCAAGATCGACCACACCTCCACCCAGGCCGGCGTGTACCCGATCGTCCTGGTCAGCTACCTCATCGGCTGCCAGCAGTACAAGGACGCCGCCGTGGGCGAGCTCGTCCGCTCGTACTTCGAGTACGTGACCGGCGCCGAGGGCCAGAAGCTCGCCGCCGAGAAGGCCGGCGCCGCGCCGCTGTCCGACACGGTCGCCGCGCAGGTCAAGACCGCGGTCGCGTCCATCAAGTAAGCACCCGCCGTCCGCCCCCTGGCCCGCTCGCGCGGGCCAGGGGGCGCTCCCACGGGCGGCGCGCCGCCCACTGCCCCACCATCACGACCGCAAGGGAACCCGACCCATGACGACCGCCGCCCCGCAGCCTCCCGAGGCCCCCGAGTCCGATCGGCCGCGCGACGTCGCGGCCGCCCCCCGCAGCACCCAGGGCGTGAAGGCCAAGGCCCGCCTCGCCGACCGCGTGTTCTCCGGCCTCGCATCCGGGTCCGGCGCGCTGATCCTCGCGATCCTCGCCGCCGTCGCGCTCTTCCTCGTCGTCCAGAGCATCCCCGCCCTCACCGCCTCGCCGGCCGAGGTCTCCGGCGGTGCCGGCTTCTGGAGCTTCGTCGGCCCGCTGATGTTCGGCACCGTCTACGCCGCCGCGCTCGCGATGCTCATGGCCGTGCCCGTGGCCGTCGGCATCGCGCTGTTCATCTCGCACTACGCGCCGCGCCGCCTGGCGCAGGGCCTCGGCTACGTCATCGACCTGCTGGCCGCCGTGCCCTCGGTGGTCTTCGGCCTCTGGGGCATCACGGTGCTCGCCCGCTTCCTCCAGCCGTTCTACGCGTTCCTCACGGAGACCTTCGGCTGGTTCCCGCTCTTCGCCGGCCCCGTCTCGGGCACCGGCCGCACCATCTTCACGGTCGCGGTCGTCCTCGCCGTGATGATCCTGCCCATCGTCACCGCGCTCTGCCGCGAGGTGTTCCTCCAGACGCCGAAGCTGCACGAGGAGGCGGCGCTCGCCCTCGGCGCCACGCGCTGGGAGATGATCCAGACGGCGGTGCTCCCCTTCGGCCGCCCCGGCATCATCTCGGCCTCCATGCTCGGCCTCGGCCGCGCGCTCGGCGAGACCATGGCGGTCGCGATCGTGCTCTCGCCCGCGGCGGTCGTGAACTTCGCGTGGTTCCAGTCGACGAACTCGAACACCGTCGCCGCGAACATCGCGCTGAGCTTCCCCGAGGCGTACGGCCTCAAGGTCAACGAGCTGATCGCCTCCGGCCTCATGCTCTTCATCATCACGCTGGCCGTGAACATGCTGGCCCGCTACATCATCAGCCGCCGCAAGGCCTTCTCCGGAGCGAACTAATGGCGACGACAGCCCCCTCCCGCACGCGGCCCGTCGCGACCACGCTGCCCAACTCCCTGACGGCCGGCAAGCTGCACCGCGCCACGGCGCCCCTGATCTTCCTCGCCTCCTGGCTCGTCATGGCCGTCATCTTCCTGGTGCTCCTCGTCTCGGGCGCCGCCGAGGACTTCAACTACGTCGGCACCGCCGTGTTCGGCACGCTGCTGTTCGGCGTCGCCCTCTTCGTCATCTCGCTCGCCGTGGAGGGCGAGCGGAAGGCGAAGGACCGGGTCATCACGATCCTCGTCACGGTCGCCTTCGTGCTCGCGCTCATCCCGCTCATCTCGCTGGTGTTCACCGCGGTCACCAACGGCTCCGGCCGCTTCGACCCGCTGTTCTTCAACTCGAGCCTCCGCAACGTGGTGGGCGAGGGCGGCGGCGGGCTGCACGCCATCATGGGCACGCTGATCATCACGGCCATCGCCGCGGTCATCTCCATCCCCGTGGGCCTCATGTCGGCCATCTACCTCGTCGAGTACGGCCGCGGCCGCCTGGCGCGGGCCATCACGTTCTTCGTCGACGTCATGACGGGCATCCCGTCGATCGTCGCGGGCCTGTTCGCCTACGCGCTGCTCGTGCTCTTCCTCGGCCCGGGCGTCCGCATGGGCTTCGGCGGCGCCCTGGCGCTCTCGGTGCTGATGATCCCCGTGGTCGTCCGCAGCGCCGAGGAGATGCTGAAGCTCGTCCCCAACGAGCTGCGGGAGGCGTCCTACGCGCTGGGCGTGCCGAAGTGGCTGACCGTCGTGAAGATCGTGCTGCCCACGTCGCTCGCCGGCATCGTCACGGGCGTCATGCTCGCGATCGCCCGCGTCATCGGCGAGACGGCGCCGCTGCTGATCGTCGCCGGCTTCACGCAGGGCATGAACTACAACCCCTTCAAGGACCAGATGATGACGCTGCCGGTGTTCGTCTTCCGGCAGTACGCCGACCAGGGCGCGGATGCGGCGGCCTACGTCGACCGCGCGTGGACCGGCGCGCTCGTGCTGATCCTCATCGTCATGGCGCTCAACATCATCGCCCGCCTCATCGCCCGCATCTTCGCCCCCAAGCTCGGCCGCTAGCGCCCGCTCCCCCGGCCACGAACCCGAACGGTTAGGAACACCCCTTGTCCAAGAGCATCGAAGTCAACGACCTGAACGTCTACTACGGCAAGTTCAAGGCGGTCGAGGACGTCAACCTGCGCATCGAGCCGCGCACCGTCACCGCCTTCATCGGCCCGTCCGGCTGCGGCAAGTCCACGTTCCTCCGCACGCTCAACCGCATGCACGAGGTCATCCCCGGCGCGTACGTGGAGGGCGAGGTCCTCGTCGACGGCAACGACCTCTACGGTCCGGGCGTCGACCCGGTGCTCGTGCGCCGCCAGGTGGGCATGGTCTTCCAGCGGCCGAACCCGTTCCCCACCATGTCCATCCGCGACAACGTGCTCGCGGGCGTCAAGCTCAACAACCGCAAGATCTCGAAGTCGGACGCCGACGCGCTCGTCGAGCAGTCGCTCATGGGCGCCAACCTCTGGAACGAGGTGAAGGACCGCCTGGCGCTCCCCGGATCCGGCCTCTCGGGCGGCCAGCAGCAGCGTCTCTGCATCGCGCGCGCCATCGCCGTGCAGCCCGACGTGGTGCTGATGGACGAGCCGTGCTCCGCGCTCGACCCGATCTCCACGCTCGCCATCGAGGACCTCATCGAGGAGCTCAAGACGCAGTACACGATCGTGATCGTGACGCACAACATGCAGCAGGCCAGCCGCGTCTCCGACCGCACCGCGTTCTTCAACATCGCGGGTACCGGCAAGCCGGGCAAGCTCATCGAGTACGACGACACCACCACCATGTTCTCGAAGCCGAGCGTGCAGGCGACCGAGGACTACGTCAGCGGCCGCTTCGGCTGATCCGCCGCGCCGCACGAGATGAAGGCCCCGCATCCTCTGGAGGATGCGGGGCCTTCGTCTCGTGCGGGAGCCGACGATCAGGTGACGGTGACCGCCACGATGGGCTCGCTCGTGGGCTGCTCGGATCCGCCCTCGGGCTCGACGGTGATGGCCACCGTGTCGCCCGGCGTGTACGTGCCGGCGAGCACCGCGTGGCCCGCGCCGCCGTCGGACGGCATGACGCCGGCGGACACGGGACCCGACTGGCTGACGTACCACATCTGCAGGACGCGGCCCTCGGGGAGCGGAGCGGCGTCGTTGAGCACGACGGCCGTCTTCGCCTCGGAGGCGGAGAAGTAGACCGTGGCGGTGCCGCCGCCGACCACTTCACGCTTGTCGATGACGACGTCGGACGCCGTGGTGACCCGCTCGTAGGCGGAGGCGACGGGCGACTCCGAGGAGCCGGGCACGCCCGCGTTCGTGCCGACGACCACGCCGCCGACGACGAGGACCACGGCCGCGGCCGCCACCCCGAGGAGCGCGCCGGGCTTGCGGAACCAGCGCTCGGAGGCGCGGGCCGACGCGGAGCCGAGCCGACCGCGCGGAGCGGTCGGGCCGGCGGACGCCGACGGGGTGCCCGCGGCAGGACGCAGCTCGGTGACGGGCGCGGCAGGGCGGTCGTCGGCGGGAGCCTCGGCCGGCGCCTCGAGGGGCGGCAGCTGCGGCGTGGCGTCGAGCATGGCCATGAGGTCGGACTTGAGGCGCGGGGACGGGGCCACGGGCTCCGTGGCGAAGGCGAGGCCGGCCGCGGTGGCCCGGATCTCCTCGACCTCGGCGCGGAGCACGGGGTCGCCCTCGAGGATGGCCTCGAACTCGGCCGCCTCGTCGGCGTCGACCGCGCCGAGCGCGTACGCCGCGGTGAGCGTGCGCAGGTCGTCGTCGGTGGTCATCATGCGACTCCCATCTCATCGCGCAGGCGGATCATGCCGTCGCGCAGGCGCGTCTTCACGGTGCCGATGGGCACGTCGAGCATCGACGCGACCTCGCTGTGGCTGTAGCCGCCGTAGTAGGCGAGGGAGACGGCCTGGCGCTGGATCTCTGTGAGCTTCGTCATGGCCTTCTTCACCCTCTCGTGCTCGATGCTGATCTCGACGGTCTCCGACACCTGGTCGTAGCCGTGCTCGTGGTCGCGGATGCCGATGCGGACATCGCGATCACGGCTGGACTGGGAGGCGCGCACGCGGTCGACCGCGCGGCGGTGGGCCATGGTGAGCACCCACGTGGTCGCGGCGCCCTTGGCCGGGTCGAACCGCGATGCGGACTGCCAGATCTCCAGGAAGATCTCCTGGGTGACCTCCTCGGACTGCGCGTGGTCGACGAGGAGCCGCCGCACGAGTCCGAGGACGCGGGGCGCGAGCTGGTCGTAGAGCTCCGAGAAGGCGCGCTTGTCGCCCTGGGCGACACGGCCGAGGAGCGACTCCTTCGACTCGGGGTCCGCCGGCCCGGGCAGGTCGGGACGCTCGATCGATGAAGGCACGAGCCCCAGCATCCCAGACCCGACCGGGTTCCGCATGCAGGCGCATCGACGCCCGTCGGGCGGAGGTGGATCTGCGGGGAGGTCATGTGGGTCTTCCGGGTGGTGGGGCGGATGGTGCAGGGGATGCGGGGAGGCCCGCACCGGCCGGATCCCGCGGGAACGCGGCATCTGGGATGGCCGGGCGGCCTGCCGCGCAGCAGGACACGACCGATGCGGGTCGCACCCTCGCGGGTGACGGGTGCGAAGCGGGTGAGCGCCTCACGATGACTCTTCGGGGCGGGGCGCGTCACGGTTTGGTCACAGGACGGCCGGATGACGATGCCGGGGCGCGGGTGGCGCTCGGCTCCGGTCGGAGGGGACGTGGGTGGCGTCCGGTCGGGTGGGGACCCGGCCTCGAGGGCATCTGGCGGAGATAAAAGGAGCCGGACCGCAGGAACGCCTCTCGGCGCGAGGCCGCTCGGAGCGGCGAATATTGGAGCCCGGGGTTACTGCGGCCCGACCCCATCCACTGTAACCGAGTCGACCGGAGCTGTCGCCCGGGGTCCGTCGCTCACAGCGAACGCGGCGGATGCAGCGATGCGGGAGGACGCCCGCGCGCCCGGCCCCGGGTCAGTCGAGCCGGTCGCTCCGCCACAGGCGGGCGCACTGCGCGAGGTCCGCCGCCATCTGCGAGAGCCGGAGGGCGCGCGTCGTGAGGTCGCCGGCGCGCTCCGGGGAGGCCGTGGCGTCGAGGTCGTCGGCGACGCTCGTGGCACCGAGCGCGGCCAGCCTGCTGAACGCACCCGCCCGATCCAGCGCCACGGCGAAGTCGCCCGTGAAGAGGCCGCGGAGGATGCTGTCCGCGAGCTCGACGATCTCCGCCGGCCCCGTCGGCGCCGTCGCACCCGCGACGACGGGATCGATGGTCGTCGCCACCTCGGTGCCGCGCTGGTAGAGGAGGCTGATGCCGTCCGGATCCTGTCGGATGAGCGCGCGCATGAGGTACAGGCGCCAGAGCGCGCCGGGCAGGCTGCGCGGGCTCGCGCGCGACCACAGCTCCGCCACCGCGTCGATGCCGTGTTCGTCGGTGTAGGCGATGAGGCGCTCGACGACCGCGGGGTCGGGATCCGCCCGCACGCGCGCCAGCAGCGCCGACGCGGTCTCGTGGGCCACGCGGCTGATCGTGGCGGGGTCCTCGCCGCCGAGCATGCTCTCGAACTTGGACCCGGAGAACCTGGTGGGCTTGTGGTAGTCGCCGGACATCCTCGTCAGCGTACGCCGGGGCCCGCCGCGATCGCCCGGCGAGCGCCCGGGAGGCCCCCGTAGGCTGGGGGCATGAGATTCGTCGTCGGCCTGGTGGTGCTGTGGCTCGTCCTGGTCGTCGTGGGGTTCGTCATCAAGGCGCTCGCGTGGCTCGTGGGCGTCGGGATCTTCCTCGTCGTGGTCACGGTCGTGGCCGGTGCCGTCGTGCGTCGCGGGTCCTCGCGCGACGTCGACCGCCTCTGATCGGCCGCTCCCCCATCCCGTAGAGTCGGGCGCACGGGCCTCTAGCTCAGTTGGTAGAGCAAGGGACTTTTAATCCCTGGGTCGTCGGTTCGAGCCCGACGGGGCCCACACGGTCCTCGAGCGGTGGAGCGGAATGCGTCGCCGACGGCGTCAGTATTCGCAGATGCCCGCCGCGTGAACCGGTCATCCTCTATCCCCTCATGTGGGGCCACCAATTGGCGTTGTCGCCTCTCACCGGCCCATATGATTTCATTCATGGGGAAAAGACGTGGACGCGGCATGAGCAGGGCGTGGGGCATCGGTGGTGTCACGCTGCTAGCCACGGGGGTCGTCATCATCTCCGGGCTCGCCCTCGGACAGGGGCGGGACGAGGCGTCCTCTAAGGCCGGCTCCGTGCCGACGCTCTCGGAGAGCTCTCCCCGCGTGACCGCCGAGCCACTGCGGGTGGCGGCGGTCGGGGACTCGATCACCGCGGCCGACAGCCGCGACTTCGCCGGGGGCGACATCGGTGACGGCTCCTGGTTGTCCTACGTGCTCGGCGATGGTGTCGTGTTCTCCGGCGGATGGGCGCTTGGCGGAGTCCAGACGCGTTCCATGGTGGAGAACGTCACCCCGTACCCCGACACCGATGTGCTGGTCCTCCTCGCCGGGGTCAACGACTACGGGAACAACGTGCCGTTCTCGACCACCGCCGCGAATTACGACGCGATCGTGGGGACCGTCGCCCCCGCCCGGGTCCTCGTCTCCACCGTGCCGCCCAGCGATGAGCAGCCCGCTGCGTCCCGCTCCTTCAACGAGGACCTGGAGGAGCTGGCAGCGACCCGGGGTTGGTCGTTCGTCGACGCGGCCTCGGGGACCCAGGACGTCGACGGCACCTACATCGAGGGATTCACCTCAGACGGCACGCACCCGACGCCCGCCGCTGCGAAGGTGATGGGCGAGGCCGTCCGGAAGGCGGTCCTGGCCGAGTCGTCGTGACGGTGCGAACGGAGGACTAACTCCGCGGCATGTCGACGGACGAGATCCTCCACCGCGCCGGCTCGTGACGCGGGCAATGCCGTCCGATCCAGCGATCCCGGCAGCCCCCCCCCCCCGAGAGGCGGTCCCCGCTCTGCCTGCCATCACCGGCTGGTGCTGTAGTCCGTGACGAAGCACAGACGCTCGGCTGGTAGCGGTACCTCGCAGCGCTGATGCTGCGTATCGAAGAGCGACCGCTTTCGCGAATGGCCGCGGAGCCCGCGTGACCCATTCGCCTCTCCCGGTGTCGGGCTCACCCGCAGGCTCACGCGAGGACTACCCTGCGTCCACGAGCAACGTGCGGTAGCGGGGGAACCGATGTCCAGTCCGACTGCCGCCACCCATGACGACCGCAAGCTCTCCGCACTCACCGGTCTGCGCTTCTTCGCGGCCATGACCGTCCTCCTGTCCCACTTCTCGCATGCCGGGCTGGTGGTGATACCCGCGGGAATCGTGGCATTCGTCGACGGAGGTCGAACCGCCGTCGCGTTGTTCTTCGTCCTGTCGGGCTTCATCCTCGCGTACAACTACTCCGAGATGTCCGGCGGCGCTGACCGCCGCGCCTTCTACGTCAACCGCGTAGCGCGCATCTACCCCGTGGTGGTCCTCGCCCTCGGACTCGGGGCGATCGGCGTCGCCTTCGCGATCGTGAATCGCGATGAGGGCTATCTGCAGCAGTGGTATTCATTGCCCGATGTCGACGGCGTGGCTCTCGTCGTCAGCTTCCTCAGCCAGGCGACCGTCACGACCGGGTGGTTCCCCGCAGCTCGGATCAATCAGCCGTGGAACGGCCCCGCCTGGAGCATCGCCTGTGAGATGTTCTTCTACCTGCTCTTCCCGATGCTCATCGCATCGATTCGGAAGATGACCGCGCGGGCGATGATGTGGATGCTCGCCGTGGCGTTCTCCGGCCAGGTGATCTTCATCTCGGCGGTGCGCGCTTTCGCTCCCGTGGGGCAACGTGGATTCCTGGTCAGCCAGTTCCCGGTCACGCACTTCTTCGACTTCCTCATCGGGGTGGTCGCCGCGCTCGTCTTCCTCCGTGGTGGGCGCGAATGGCTGGCAGCCGGCCACCGTCGTCTCGCGCTGATCAGCGCCGCTTGCCTGGGCGTCCTCCTGCTGTCGCTCACGGCGCCCGTGCAGCCCGCCTACCTCCTGCTGACGCCGTTCTTCGCGGCGCTCATCACCGGCCTCGCCGTGCCCCCGCGAGGACGCCGCACATGGCTGGGTGCAGGTTGGCTCCTGCTGCTCGGCGAAGCGAGCTTCTCGCTCTACCTGATCCACGTACCGCTGATGAACCTGATGAGCGTCGTGCCGACGCCCTCGTGGTTCGGGTGGGTGTGGGTCGTGCTGACGATCGCGTCGAGCGTCCTCATCTTCACGGTCTTCGAGGCCCCGAGCCGCAGGTTCGTCAAGCGGGCGCTGACCCGCGCGCGCAGGGAAGACGAGCAGGAGCCCGTCGGGTGAGGTGGCCGGCGTGCACCTCCCTGCTGAACCGCCCCTCCGGCGGCTCCGGCACGCGCTACAGCCCGCGGATGAGCTTCGCGGGAAGGCCGCCGTGGATCTCGTCCGCCGGGACGTCCTTCGTGACGACGGCGCCCGCGGCGATGACCGCGCCGCGGCCGATGGTGACGCCCTGCAGGATGACCGCGCCGCTGCCGATCCACGCGCCGTCGCCGATGGTGATGGGCGCGTAGCGCATCGTGCCGGCGCGGACGGCCGGGTTCGACATCTCGTGGGAGCTCGTGATCATCTGCACGCCCACCCCGACGCCGACCCGCTCGCCGATGACGACGGGCACCCAGTTGTCGATGACGCAGCGGAAGTTGAGGGTGGAGGAAGCGCCCATGGTGAGCTGGGCCGATTGGAACAGGGCACCGGAGAACACGCGCGCCCCGGGGGCGATGCGCGCCCCGCAGGCGCGGTAGACGCGCATCCGGACGGGCATGGGGACCAGGAGCGAACCGGCGAGGTTCATGACGAACGCGCTGCCGCGCCGCGTGATCCCTGCGATGTTCGTGACGCCCCCCGATGGTCTCGGCGAACCTAGCGGTCCTGTCGATCCCACGCTTCTGATTGTCCACAGGCGATGTGCGGCGGCGTGCGTCCGGCCTCACGGCCGTGGCCGGCCCTCGGACGGCCGCCCCCGCTCGGGGGCGCGTCCTGGCATACGATCGGGAGATGGGTGTCGTGGAGAAGATGGTGGAGCTGCGGCGCGTGCGGCTGGTGAGGGAGGCCCTGCTCCTGATGGGCGTCGAGGTGCACGCCCACACGACCATCGGTCCGGGCCTCGTCCTGCACCATCGCGGCAACGGCGTCGTGATCACCCCCGCCACCCGGATCGGGTCGTCGGTGGCCATCTACCAGCAGGTCACGATCGGACGCAGCGGCGTCGGCATGACCGACGAGGAGCTGGGCTTCGACGGCATCGAGATCGGCGACCACGCGGTGCTCTGCGCAGGAGCGAAGATCCTCGGAGGCAGGGGGACGCTGCGTGTCGGCACGGGCACGATCGTCGCGGCGAACGCGGTGCTGACCCGGTCCACCGGCGACTGGGAGGTGTGGGCGGGCGTTCCCGCCGTCAAGGTCTCCGACAGGAAGCGCACGCAGACCGCCCTGTCCTGATCGCGGGAGATGCCCGCGGGAGGCGACGACGGCATCCGGACGGGCGCTCCGCTGGCCCGACCGCCGCCTCGCGCCGGTGCGATGCTGGGGCGCATGAGCATGCAGGCCGACGAACTCGTGATCGCGATGCTGACCGCCGAGGAGACCTCCGAGCGCTACGACCTGCTCAAGGCCGCGCTCGAGGAGCACGACGACCGGGGCGTGCAGTACCTCTCCGGCGTGGTCGGGCGGCTGCTCGCGTACATCGACGGGCTGCGCGAACCCGAGGAGAACCGGATCGCGCTGCGGCAGTACACGCGCCGGGTCGCGCTGCAGTGGGCGCAGGAGGATGCGGGCTAGCGGCTCCGGCGCCCGCTCCGGCTCCGGCTCCGGCTCCGGCTTCGGAGGGCAGCGACCAGCGCGCCGATCGTGAGGACCGCCCCGGCCGCCCAGCAGGCCGCGGCGAGGTCGGGTACGAGGTGCGCGACGAGGGGCATGGGCGCCGCCGCGAGGATCATCGCGACGACCATCCGCCGCGCACGCGGGATCGGCGGAGCGGGCGGGCGTCCGGTCATCCGGGCCTCCGGGCATCAGGGGATGCGCCCATCAGGCCACGGGAACGGACGGCCGCGCCCGTCGAGCGCACAGGCGCGGCGCGATGCCGCTCAGGCGCCGGGCCAGGCGCCCGTCGCGCGGATGCCCCAGCTGAGGGTCCACTCCTCGCCGGGGGCGAGGCGGCGGACGCCGACACCCGAGTTGAAGGCGTCCGCGGGCGCGGTCATCGGCTCGAGGGCGACGGCCTGCGAACCGTGGGTCGGGAACTCGCGCGGCGTGTAGACCTGCAGGAAGCGGAAGGACGCGTCGGCCCACAGCTCGACGCCGCGACCGTCGGGCGCGATGAGGCCGTGGCGGCTCACGCCGTCCTCCACGTGCACGTCGCCGTAGCCCGTGTTGAGGTCGAGGTCGCCGACGACGCGGCCCTGACGGAGGTCCTCGTCGGCGCCGTCGACGGGGTGGTCCGCGACGGGGATGAGCGCGTCGTCGACCTCGGACCAGGTGTCGGCGCGGACGGTGAGCGTGAGCTCCGCGGACGGGACCCCGCCGATCGCGAGGTAGGGGTGCGCGCCGACCGCGACGGGAGCAGCGCCGGCCGAGTCG
Source organism: Clavibacter sp. CT19 (assembly GCF_027858075.1). NCBI lineage: Bacteria > Bacillati > Actinomycetota > Actinomycetes > Micrococcales > Microbacteriaceae > Clavibacter > Clavibacter sp. CT19. Next base: position 362,770 of record NZ_JAQHYR010000002.1, read on the forward strand.
TTGCGGATCCGGTGGGTGACGACGAGTCCGTCGTCCGTGAGCCGGTACGTGACGGACGTGCCGAGGAGGAACGGGTAGCCGTGCTGCGGGAAGACGGTGGCGGAGAGGGTGACGCGGTCGTCGGCGCGGTCGGAGGCGGTGTAGCCGGTGTTGCGGAGGAGGCCGTGGGACGCGTTGCCGAGCGAGGGCTCCGTGACGTCGAGCGCCTGCGCCTTCCCGTCGAGCACGTAGCGGGCGCCGCGGATCCGGTTCGGCCACGGCACGAGCACCATGCCGGCGCCCATGGGCGCGACGACGTCCTCGCCGTAGGGCTCGACGAGGTCGACGCCGTCGAGGGTCAGGCCGCGGATCGCCGCCGCGAGCTGCACGACGGTGGCGCGGAGCTCGCCGGACGGGCCGGCGTGGACGAGGTGGTGCTGCTCTCCGGTGACGGGTCTCATGGGATCCACGTTACGGCCGCGCGGCGTCGGACGGCCCGGCCGCCTCGACGACCCGCAGGCCCGCGTCGCGGAGGCGGGTCACCTCGTGCGCGTCCGCGCCGTCGTCCGTGAGCAGGGTGTCGACGAGGTCGAGCGGCGCGACGGATCCGAGGTGCGTGCGGCCGAGCTTGGAGCCGTCCGCGACGACCACCGTGCGGGCGCTCGCGGCGACCATCCGCCGCTTCACCTCCGCCTCCGGCAGGTTGACGTTGGTGACGCCGCGGTCGACGTCGATGCCGGTGCCGCCGATGAACGCGATGTCGGGGTTCAGGCGGTCGAGCACCTCGGTGGCGAGGGGATCCACGAGGCTGTGCTGCAGCGCCCGGAGCGTGCCGCCCGTGACGACGACGGTGAAGCGCGGCATCGCGCGCTCGAGCTCGAGCGCCAGGGTGAGGCCGTTCGTGATGACCGTGACGTCGACGAGGTCGTCGCGCGCCACGAGCGCGCGGGCCACCTGGAGGGTCGTGCTGCCGACGTCGAGGAGCACGCTCTGTCCGCTCTCGACCATCTGCGCGGCGGCGCGGCCGATGGCGCGCTTGGCGTCGGCGGCGGACTCGAGCGTCACCTCGAGGCTCTGCTCGCGGGCGGCGAGGCCGGAGCGGAGGACCGCGCCGCCGTGCACGCGCTGGAGGGCGGCGGAGTCGGCGAGCGCGTCGAGGTCGCCGCGGATCGTGACGGCGGAGACGCCCGCGTCGGCCGCGAGCTCGGCGACGGTCGCGAAGCCGCGGTCGGCGAGGCGCTCCAGGATGCGGGAGCGGCGGGTCGCCGCGGGGACGGAGGCGGTGTCGTCGGCCATGCGGCGAGCCTCGCCCACCGCTTGCCCGAACGCAAGCCCGGCCTTTCGGGAATGCAGATCCGGGCCCCGCGAGCCCGTAGGATCGGGGCATCATGCATGCCGACCAGACCGTCACGACGTCGCCGTCCGGGATCACGCAGCGCCGCACGCTGCTGTCCGACGGCCGCGAGCTCGTCTACTTCGACGACGCCGACACGGCCCTCCCGCCCGAGCGCGCCGTCGACGCCCGCCCGGCGGCACCTCGGCCGCCCACCGCGACGATGCGGCAGGACGTGCTCACGGGCGAGTGGGTCTCCATCGCGGCCGCGCGGCAGAACCGCGCGCACCTGCCGCCGGCGGAGCTCGATCCCCTCGCCCCCGCGACCCCGTCCAACCCGTCCGAGATCCCGAGCATGTACGACGTCGCGGTCTTCGAGAACAAGTCGCCGTCCTTCGGGCCCGCGCTCGCGGACGCGGACGGCGTGGACGCGCCCGTCGACGACGACGACCTCACGTCCATCGGCCTGGAACGCACCCGCACCTCGGTCGGCCGCTGCGAGGTCGTCTGCTTCAGCCCCGCGCACACCGGCTCGTTCAGCGGCCTCACGCCGTCGCGCGCCCGCACCGTGGTGGAGGCGTGGGCCGAGCGCACGCGCGCCCTCTCCGCGATGCCCGGGATCCGCCAGGTGTTCCCGTTCGAGAACCGCGGCGAGGCCATCGGCGTCACGCTGCACCATCCGCACGGGCAGATCTACTCGTACCCCTACGTCACGCCGCGCACGCGCCGCCTCGTGGAGTCGATCGAGCGGTTCGGGCCGGGGCTGTTCCAGCGGATCCTCGAGACCGAGCAGGCGTCCGAGCGCGTCGTGCTCCGCGGCGAGCACTTCACGGCGTTCGTGCCGTTCGCGGCGCGCTGGCCCGTGGAGATCCACCTGCTCCCCCACCGCCACGTGCCCGACCTCGCGGAGACGACCGAGGCCGAGCGCGACGAGCTCGCCACGATGTACCTGCGGCTGCTGCGGGGGATGGACCGGCTGTACGACACCCCGACGCCGTACATCGCCGCCTGGCACCAGGCGCCCGTCGCTGCGCACCGCGACGAGATCCGGCTGATGCTGCAGATCACGTCGCCGCGCCGGGCCGCCGACAAGCTCAAGTTCCTGGCCGGATCCGAGGCGGCCATGGGCGCCTGGATCGGCGACGTGCCGCCGGAGAAGGCGGCCGAGATGATCCGGAAGGCAGTGGAGGACGCATGACCGACATCCGAGACGACGTGCGCGAGGGATTCCGCGCCCGCTTCGAGCGCGAGCCGCACGGCGTGTGGTCGTCGCCCGGGCGCGTGAACCTCATCGGCGAGCACACCGACTACAACGCCGGGTTCGTGTTCCCGTTCGCGATCGACCGCCGCACCGTCATCGCGCTCGCGCCGCGGGACGACGACCGGATCCGCCTGGCCAGCTCCTTCTCCGAGGAGGTCGTGGAGGCCCGCCTCGCCGACCTCACCGGCGAGCGCATCGCGGGCTGGGAGGCCTACCCGCTGGGCGTCGCGTGGGCCCTCGGTCAGCGCGGGGCCGACCTCGCCGCCGTGCCCGGCTTCGACGTGTACGTCGACAGCGACGTGCCCGTGGGCGCGGGCCTGTCGTCGTCGGCGGCCCTCGAGGGATCCATCGCCCTCGCGCTCGACGACATCTGGCGGCTGGGCCTCGACCGGCCGACGCTCGCCGCGGTCGGGCAGCTCGCCGAGAACGAGATCGTGGGCGCCCCGACAGGGATCATGGACCAGTCCGCGAGCCTCCTCGGTCAGCAGGACGCGGGCGTGTTCCTCGACTGCCGCTCGTTCGAGGCCGAGGTCATCCCGCTCGGGCTCGAGGCGGCCGGCCTCACCATCGCCGTGATCGACACCCACGTCGCCCACGCGCACGCCGACGGCGGCTACCGCGCACGCCGCGAGTCGTGCGAGCGGGGCGCGCGCCTCATGGGCGTCTCGTCCCTGCGCGAGCTCGCGGTCGACGACCTCGTGCGCGCCCGCGAGGTGCTCGACGACGAGACGTTCCGCCGCGTGCGCCACATCGTCACCGAGAACCAGCGCGTGCTCGACACCGTGCGCGCGCTCCGCGAGGAGGGCCCGCGCGCGATCGGCGAGCTGCTCGACGCGAGCCACCGCTCCATGCGCGACGACTTCGAGATCAGCGTCCCCGAGCTCGACCTCGCCGTCGAGGTGGCCCAGAACGAGGGCGCGATCGGCGCGCGCATGACCGGCGGCGGCTTCGGCGGATCGGCCATCGCGCTGATCGACGTCGACTCCCTCTCGCGCCTGCAGGTCGCCATCGACGGCGCCTTCGCGGAGCACGGCTACACCGGCCCGACCGTCTTCACGGTCACGCCCTCGGACGGGGCGAAGGCGGAGCAGTAGGACGGGCGTCCCCCTAGGCTCGGCGGCATGCGACCACCCGCGAGCCTGACCGAGATCGTCGACGACCGGGAGGGGGCCGTCCGCGACATCGCCCCCGCGCTGTCCGCGTGGTTCCCCGCGTCCACCCACCCCGGCGGATTCGCGTGGGAGGCGTCCACCGGCCAGCTGCCGGAGCGGATGGCCGTCGTGCGCGACAGTGCCGGCGCGCTCATCGGCTGGGCCGCCTTCTCCGAGGACGACGCGCGCGTCGAGTGCGCGCCCGGCGACGACGCCACCACCGACCTGCTGGCCGCGTGGATCCTCGACGCGACCGGAGACGGGCGCACGAGCGTCGCCGTCCATCGCGGGCAGGACCGGCTGCGCGGGATCCTCGCCGGCCGCGGCTTCGTCGACGAGGCCGTCCCGCTCGCCGGGCTCCGCCACGTCGCCCACGACACGGGAGCGCGACCGCCCGCGGGGTACCGCATCCGCCCGGTCGCGGAGGGCGAGGAGCAGGCCAAGGTCGAGACGCACCGCCGCGCCTGGAAGCCGGTCGAGCTGCCCTTCACCGACGGGTCCGGCGACGGCATCGACCCGGAGGCCGAGAGCCGCTTCGACGCGGACGGCTACGCGGCCATGCAGACCGCCGCCGTCTACCGGCGCGAGCTGGACCTCGTGATCGAGGCACCCGACGGCACGCTCGCCGGCACCTGCACGGCCTGGCTCGACCCCGCGAGCGGATGGGCGGAGCTCGAGCCGCTCGGCATCGTGCTCGCGCACCGCCGCCGGGGCCTCGCGCAGACCCTCGCGCTCGACGTCTGCCGCCGGGTGGGCGAGCTGGGCGGCCACGACGTGTTCATCAACGCCTCCCCGCTCCCCTACTACCGCGCGCCGTGGGACGCGTACGTGGCTGCCGGGTTCGTGCCGATGGAGCGCGGCACGCGGATGCGCCCCGGCGCCTGACCCGGCGGCCTACCCTGTCGGCATGACCGTCGATCCCCAGGCCACCGTCCGCGCGCTCCCCGGATCGCCCGCGCCCGACATCGCCGACGACGCGCTCGTGGCCGCGGGCGCGCGCGTCGTCGGGCGGGTGACGCTCGGCGCCGCATCCAGCGTGTGGTTCAACGCCGTGGTGCGCGCGGAGGCCGCGGACATCGTGATCGGCGCGGGCTCGAACCTGCAGGACAACGTGAGCTGCCACGTGGATGCGGGCTTCCCGCTCACGCTCGGCACGGGCGTGAGCGTCGGCCACAACGCCGTGCTGCACGGCTGCACGATCGAGGACGACTGCATCGTCGGCATGTCCGCGACGGTGATGAACGGCGCCGTCGTCGGCCGCGAGTCGCTGCTCGCGGGCGGCACGGTCGTGCTGGAGGGGCAGGTCATCCCGCCGCGCTCGCTCGTCGCGGGCGTGCCCGGCAAGGTGCGGCGCGAGCTCACGGACGAGGAGGTCGCGGGGCTCCGGGCGAACGCGGCGCACTACGTCGAGAACGCGCGGCTGCACGCGGGGACGATCCCGACGCCGGCCGTGCTCCTGGTCGCGCATCCGGCGTCCGCGACGGACCCGGGACGCGAGGAAGGGACGGCCTGACCGGCCGTCCCCTCCTGCATCGCCCGACACTCCGTCGGGGCTTCGGCGGAAGTGCCCGCCTGCGCTAGTCGATCGGAACGGTCGTGGTGGTGGACGTGCTCGACAAGCTCGCCGCGGCGATGCCGACCGCGGTCACCGCGACGAGCGTGGCAGCGATCACGGCGATGGCGCTCCAGAGCACCACCGCCTCCCGCCGGGGAGGACGCCGTGAGAGCCGCTTCGCCGCGATCACCACCACCACCACCTGTGCAGCCAGCGACCACGCCGTCCCCAGCAGGAGGACGCACGAGGCGACTGCCGCGACCAGCACCCACCAGTGCGTCGCGCCCGTTCGCGGACGGTATGTCATGGTCGTCATGCTGCTACTCGTTCCTGATCGAGATGTCGACACGGGTCGGGTCTCCTGCGACCGTGCTGATGGCCGCGAGGTGCTCGATGATGCGTAGCTGACGTGCCGCGGCGAGCGCCGTCAGCCGCGCAGCTCGGCGGCCAGGCGCGCGTCGCGCTCGGCGGCCAGCACCACGTTCACGAGCAGCATCGCGCGCGTCATCGGCCCGACGCCGCGCGGGTTCGGAGACAGGTGCCCGGCGACCTCGGCGACGGCCGGATCCACGTCGCCCGTGAGGCGCGCCTTGCCGGTCTCGGGATCCACGACCCGCGTGATGCCCACGTCGAGCACCGCGGCGCCCGGCTTCACCCAGTCCGGCTTGATCAGATGCGCGACGCCCACGGCCGCGACCACGATGTCCGCCCGGCGGACCTCCTGCTCGAGGTCGCGCGTGCGCGAGTGCGTGAGCGTGACCGTGGCGTCGAGGCCCTTGCGCGTGAGCAGCAGGCCGAGCGGGCGTCCGACCGTGAGGCCGCGGCCGACGACGACCACGTGCTGTCCGGCGATCGGCACGTCGTAGCGCTCGAGCATCTCCACGATGCCCGCGGGGGTGCACGGCAGAGGCGACGTCAGCTCGCCCTGCACGCCGAGCACGAGGCGCCCGAGGTTCGTCGGGTGCAGGCCGTCGGCGTCCTTGGACGGGTCGATGAGCTCGAGCATCGCGTTCTCGTCGATGCCCGCCGGGAGCGGCAGCTGCACGATGTAGCCCGTGACCGCCGGATCCGTGTTGAGGCGCTCGATGGCGGTGCGCACGTCGGCCTCGGTCGCGTCGGCCGGGAGGTCCATGCGGATGGACTCGATGCCCACCTCGGCGCAGTCGCGGTGCTTGCCGGCGACGTAGGAGCGGGATCCCGGGTCATCGCCCACGAGGAGCGTGCCGAGGCCGGGCACGAGGCCCTGCTCGCGGAGGGCGCGGATCCGGACGGCGAGCTCGGACTTGACGGCCGACGCGGTGGCGACGCCATCGAGCACGACCGCGGTCACTGGGTGAGGCCCTCGTAGAGCGGGAAGCCGTCCGTGAGCGTGAGCACGCGCGCACGGAGGGCGGCGAGGTCGCTGCCGGGCTTCAGGGTCTCGGCGATGATGTCCGCCACCTCGGTGAACTCGGTCTCGCCGAAGCCGCGGGTCGCGAGCGCGGACGTGCCGATGCGCACGCCGGAGGTGACCATCGGCGGGCGCGGGTCGAACGGCACCGAGTTGCGGTTGACCGTGATGCCGACCTCGTGCAGCGCGTCCTCCGCCTGCTTGCCGTCGATGGGCGAGTCGCGGAGATCCGCCAGCACGAGGTGCACGTCGGTGCCGCCCGTGAGCACGGAGACGCCGGCCTCGGTGGAGTCGGCCGCGACGAGGCGCTCGGCGAGGATCTGCGCGCCCTGGATGGTGCGGCGCTGGCGGTCCGCGAACTCCTCGGTGGCCGCGATCTTGAACGCCGTGGCCTTGGCCGCGATGACGTGCATGAGCGGGCCGCCCTGCTGGCCCGGGAACACGGCCGAGTTGAGCTTCTTGGCGAGCGCGGTGTCGCGGCTGAGGATCACGCCCGACCGGGGGCCCGCGAGGGTCTTGTGTACGGTGGAGGAGACGACGTCCGCGTAGGGCACGGGCGAGGGGTGGACGCCGGCGGCGACGAGGCCCGCGAAGTGCGCCATGTCGACCCAGAGCTTGGCGCCGACCTCGTCCGCGATGGCGCGGAACGCGGCGAAGTCGAGGTGGCGGGGGTACGCCGACCAGCCGGCGATGATGACCTGCGGGCGGTGCGCGAGCGCCTTCTCGCGCACGACGTCCATGTCGATGAGGAAGGTGTCGGGATCCACGCCGTACGCGGCCGCGTCGTAGAGCTTGCCGGAGAAGTTGAGCTTCATGCCGTGCGTGAGGTGGCCGCCGTGCGCGAGCTCGAGGCCGAGGATCGTGTCGCCGGGCTGCGCGATGGCGGCGAGGACGGCCGCGTTGGCGGTGGCGCCCGAGTGCGGCTGGACGTTCGCGAACTCGGCGCCGAAGAGGCTCTTGGCACGGTCGATGGCGAGCTGCTCGGCGACGTCGACGAACTCGCATCCGCCGTAGTAGCGGCGACCCGGGTAGCCCTCCGCGTACTTGTTGGTGAGCACCGACCCCTGCGACTGCAGCACCGCGCGCGGCACGAAGTTCTCGCTGGCGATCATCTCGAGGGTGCCGCGCTGGCGGCCGAGCTCCTGCTCGAGGACGGCCGCGATCTCCGGGTCGACCTCGGAGAGGGGGGCGTTGAAGGACTGGTCGACGGGCATGGGACTCCTTGAGCACGGTGGACGAGGGGATGCGTCGTGGCCCAGGCGTACGGCCACCAACCGTGTGTGAGTCGCTCCCCGATGGTGACCCATCCGAACGCCAGTCGCGACGTCGTCGAGCCTACCCGGGCGGGGGCGCCCGCGCGAGGCGCCGAGGCGGGCTCGCAGGCGGGCGGGGCGGCGGCGCGCGGCCCCGCCTGGCCGCCCAGCGCCGCATCCGGCCCGCGGGCCCGCGGATCGCCGGACGACGGCACCCCCTCGCCCGTAGGATCAGGAGGTCGGGCGACGCGGCCCGCCGGATGCGGAGGAAGGACCGAGCATGAGGAGCACCGAGCTCACGACCGATCCCGCAGCAGGCGGATCCGATCGCGACGACGAGCGCGCGCACGATGCGCGGCCCGCCGCCGACGGCGCCCCCGCCGCGGACGTCCCCGTGCCCCCGCTCGACCGTGCGGCCCTCGCCGCCGACCTCGCCCTCCTCGCGGACGACCGGGCGGACGCCCTGGCCGACGCGCTCGTCGCCGACGCGGCCGACGCGGCCGACGCGGACGCGCTCGCGGCGCCCGCCGCCCGCCGACGCGCATCCGACGACCCGGACCTCGCCCGCCGCACCGGCGGCTCCTGCTACGTCGACCGCTACGCCGGCGACCTCGCGGGCCTCACGGCGCGGATCCCCTACCTCGTCGAGCTCGGCCTGTCGCACCTCGAGGTGACGCCCGTGGCCGAGCCCGCGGCCGACGACGTCGCGGCCGACGCGCTGCTGGCGCCGGACCTGCGGGTGCGCTCCGGGCTCGGATCCGCCCGCGACCTCGCCGACCTCGCCGACGGTCTCCACGACGCCGGCCTCACGCTCGCCGTGGAGCTGTCCCCGACGGACGCCGCCGACCTCATCCCCGACCGGATCCGCGCCGCCGCCCGCGAGGCCGCCGCGCTCGCCTCCGCCGGAGCCGACCTGCTGCGCGTCGACCCGCGCGCAATCCTCGCCGACGCCGACGCGGCCCGCGCCTCCGCCCTCCTCCGCGTGCTCGCGGCCGTCGCCCGCCGCGTCTCCCCCGGGGTCGCCCTGGCCGTCGCGGCCGACGCACCCGGTGCGCCCGCCGCCCTCGACGCCGACGCCGCCGTGCGCCTCGTCGACGACCCCGAGCGCACCGCCCTCGTCTGGGAGGCGCTCGCGACCCGCTCGCCCGCGCTCCTCTCCCGCTCGCTCGAGCGCCGGGGCGAGGCGCCCGCCGGCACCGCGTGGACCACGCGCGTCCGCGACCTCGATGCCCTGCGCTGGGCCTTCGACGACGACGACGCGCGCGCCCTCGGCATCGACCCGGACGAGCACCGCCGCTTCCTCACCGACTTCCACCTGGGCCGGTTCGCCGGCAGCCACGCGCGCGGCGTCGCGCACCCCGCCGGGGTCGCCGGCACCACGGCGTCCCTCGCGGGCCTCGAGCAGGACGACCCGGGCGCGGTCGAGCGGATCCTCCTCGCCCACTCCATCGCGCTCAGCAGCGGCGGCCTGCCGATCCTCGTGCTCGGCGACGAGGTGGGCCAGCTCAACGACTACGGCTACGACGACGTGCCCGCGCACGCCGACGACAGCCGCTGGGTCAACCGCCCGCTGCACCCGTTCGAGCGCTACGACCAGCGCGAGGACCGCACCACGAGCACGGGGGTCGTGCACGCCGGGATCCGCCGCCTCGTCGCCGTCCGCGGCGCCACCCCCGCCCTCGGCGGCACGCGCGTCGTCGGGTTCGACGCGCACCACCCGCACGTCCTCGGCTACCAGCGGCCGCACGCCGACGGCACGGTCCTCGTGCTCGCGAACCTCGGTGACGACGCCGCGACCGTGGAGGCCGCGACCCTCGGCGGGTTCGCCGAGCACGCCGTCGACCTCGTGCGCGACGAGCGGCTGCGCCTCACCAAGGGCATCGTCCTGAGCCCCCGAACGTTCGTCTGGCTCCAGGCGGCTCCCGACCTCGCGTGACACACTCGCAGGCGGATTCGGGTCGGCACGGAGGAACGGCATGAGCGACGAGGGACGCGGCACGGGCCGGCCTCCGGGGAGCCCGGGCGGCGCCTCGGGGTTCGCCTGGCCCATGTGGGTCAACATCGGGTGGATCGCGCTCGGCGCCTGGCACGTGCTGGCTCCCGTGAACGACGCGTCCGGCTGGCTCGGCCTCTTCCAGATCGCCGTCGGCGCCTTCGGGATCCTCGCCTCCCGCCGCCGCGCCCGTCGCCTCGCGGAGGCCCAGGCCGACGCGATGCCGCTCGAGGAGGCCACGCGCCTCCCCGCGGACGTCGGCGACGACCGCGCCCGGCCCGACGAGGCCGCCGTCGCGCACGCCGAGCTCGACGCCCGCCTCCGCGCCCTGGCCATGCAGCTCGAGCAGCCGGGCACCCCCGGCGCCGATCCCGACGAGCCCGAGACGCCGCACCAGCCCGGCCCGCGCAGGCGGGGTCGGTGGGCCCGGAGCCGCGGACGCGTCCGCGACGACGGCCTCGCGGACGACGGCCTGCCGCCGGTCGCCCGCTGGTAGCGGCGGCCCTCAGCTCGCCCGCGCCACCCCGCGCGACATGATCGCCGACGTCAGCGCCTCGATCGAGTCCCGCGGGCCCGCCGGGTTCGCCATCAGCACGTAGTCCACCTCGTCGAGCTCCGGCAGGGCGAGGCGCGTGGTCACCTTCACGAGGTCGGTCGGGATCAGCGCCTGCGGCAGCACCGCCACGCCCATGCCCGCGCGCACCGCGGCGAGCACGCCGTTCACGTCGCGCGTGCTGCAGGTGACCCGCCACGTGCGCCCGGCCCGCTCGAGCGCGTCGATCGCCATCTGCCGGCTGATGCTCGGCGCCCGGTACGCGATGAGCGGCACCGTCGCGCCCGCCTCGATGAGCGTGCGCTCGAGGCCCACCCACACCATCCGGTCGCGGCCGACGCGACGCTCGGCGGGCTGCTCGTCCACGGTCGTCTTGGTGAGGATCAGGTCGAGCTGCCCCGCGAGCAGCCTCCGGTGCAGCGGCCCGCTCTGCGTGACCGTGAGCTCCAGCTCGATCTGCGGGTGCAGCTGGCGGAAGTGCCGGAGGATGCGCGGCAGCTGCGTGATGGCGAGGTCGTCGGCGGTGCCGAAGCGGAGGCGGCCGCTCACCTGCGATCCGCCGAAGTAGCTCTCGGCCGCCCGGTGCGCCGCGAGGATCGTGCGCGCGAAGCCGGCCATCGCGTCGCCCGCGTCGGTGAGCTGCATGTCGCGGGTGTCGCGCGCGATGAGCGTGCGGTCGACCGCGCGCTCCAGGCGGCGCACCTGCTGGCTCACGGTCGGCTGGCTGATGCCGAGGCGCGCGGCCGCCTGCGTGAAGCTGCGGGTGTCGGCCACCTGCAGGAAGGTGGCGAGCAGGGTCGGGTCGAGCATCGTCGCTCCATTCGAGATCGTGATGCCACTCATCATGTCGAGACGGGATCCGAATGGGAAGTCCCGGGGTAGCTTCGGTGACGGCCCCACGAGAGCCGCACCCATACGGAACCGATCCGCCGATACGCAACGCATACCGCAGGACTGATGACACCGCCGCCGAACGCCTTCCCCCCGACCGCCCCGCTCCCGATCCAGACCCGCCGCCCGCCGTGGCGCCACACGCTCATCGCGCTGAGCGTGCCGAACTTCCGCCGGTTCACGGCCTCCAACGTCATCGCCATGACCTCGGGCTGGATGCAGCGCATCGCCCAGGACTGGCTCGTGCTCGAGCTCACCGGCAGCGTCACCGCGGTCGGCATCACGGTCGCGATGCAGTTCGCGCCCATGCTGTTCTTCGGGCTGCTCGGCGGCGTCATCGTCGACCGCTGCTCGAAGCGCATGCTGATGATGATCACCCAGGGCACCTACGCGCTCCTCAGCGCGCTGCTCGCGGTGCTCACGCTCTCGGGCGCGGTCGAGGCGTGGCACATCTTCGCCATCGCGTTCGCGACGGGGCTCGTCACGGTGATCGACAACCCGGCCCGTCAGGTGTTCGTCACCGAGATCGTCGGGCAGGAGCACCTGCGGAACGCGATCAGCGTCAACTCGTCGGTGTTCCAGCTCGGCGGCATGGTGGGGCCCGCGCTCAGCGGGATCCTGCTGCTCGCGGTCGGCGCCGGCTGGTCGTTCGCGATCAACGCGCTCGCCTGCGTGGTCGTGGTGCTCACCCTGTGGAGCCTGAAGACCCGCGACCTGGTCCGCATCCCGCCCGCCCCGCGCCGCCGCGGCCAGCTCGCGGAGGGCCTGCGATACGCGCGGTCGAAGCCGACCATCCTGTGGCCCGTCGTGCTCGTGGCCGTGTTCAGCGTCTTCGGCCTCACGATGCCCGTGCTGCTCGCCGCGTTCGCGAGCGACGTCTACGACGTGGGCGCGGGCGGCTACGGCTTCTTCAACTCGATGGTCGCGATCGGCGCGCTCACCGGCGCCCTGCTCTCGACCCGGCGCGCGACCGTGCGGCTCCGGACCATCGTGGTGGGCGTCGGGATCACCGGCGTCCTGCAGGCGGCCGCGGGGCTGATGCCCGGCATCGCGCCGTTCGCCGCCGTGCTCGTGACGGTCGGCATGGCGTCGCTGCTGTTCCAGACCGCCGCGAACTCGCTCGTGCAGCTCTCCAGCAACGTCGCCATCCGCGGCCGGGTGATGAGCGTCTACGTGCTCGTGCTCCTCGGCGGCCAGGCGATCGGCGGTCCGCTCATGGGCGGGATCGTGGAGGCGTGGGGCGTGCACGTCGGCATGATCGTCTCGGGCGGCGTGCCCGCGCTGGCGGCCGCCGTGGTCGCCGTGGTGCTCGCGCGCCGCGGGCAGCTGACCCTCGAGGTCGTGGTGCGGCGGCACGTGCCGCGCGTGCGGATCACGCCGCGGACCGAGCGCCCGGGCCGGTCGCGCCCCGCCGGCCGTGCGGGCGACACGACGACGCCGGCCCCCGCCACGGCGCCGATCCCGTCGCCCGCGGCGACGGCGACCGGCGCCGTCCCGGTCAGCCGCGCACGTCGATCGCGCGGTGGCGCTGCTGCACGCCGGCCGGGCCGTACGGGTAGTCGGACACCACGGGCGCGCTCACCGCGCTGAGCGACGCGATCTCCTCGGCCGTGAGCTCGAGGTCGGCGGAGGCCATGTTGTCCTCGAGCTGCTCCACGGTGCGGGCGCCGAGGATCACGCTGGTCACCGCGGGCTGCGCCTCGAGCCACGCGAGCGACACCCGGGCGGACGTGGATCCGTGCGCGTCGGCGATCCGACGCACCTCGTCGAGGATCGCCCACGTGCGCTCCTGGCCGTTCCGGGGCGTGAACGCCTCCATGCCGCGCTCCGGGTCCTCGCCGAGGCGGGTGGCGCCGGTCGGCGTCTCGTCGCGGCGGTACTTGCCCGTGAGCCAGCCGCCCGCGAGCGGCGACCACGGCAGCAGGCCGATGCCGGCATCCCGCGACGCCGGCACGATCTCCGACTCGATCTCGCGCACGAGCAGCGAGTACTGCGGCTGCAGCGTCACGGGCGGCGTGTACCCGAGGGCCTTCGCGACGTGCACGGCCTTCGTCAGCTGCCAGCCCAGGTAGTTCGAGAAGCCGTAGTACGAGATCTTGCCGGCGCGCACGGCGTCGTCGAGGAAGCGCAGGGTCTCCTCGAGCGGGGTCACGGCGTCCCACGCGTGCATCTGGTACAGGTCGATCGTGTCGACGCCGAGGCGCCGGAGCGAGTCGTCGAGCGCGCGGGTGAGGTGGCGGCGCGAGGTGCCGACGTCGTTGTTCCCCTCCCCCATCGGGAAGCGGCCCTTCGTGGCGACGACGAGCTGGTCGGCTTCCGACGGATGCGCCTTCAGCCAGCGCCCGACGATCTCCTCGGAGACGCCCGACGTGTAGACGTCCGCCGTGTCGATGAACGTGCCGCCGCCGGCGACGTACGCCTCGAGGATGCGGCCCGAGGTCTCCTCGTCCGCCTCCGCGCCGAAGGTCATGGTGCCGAGCGCGTAGGTCGAGACGACCGCGCCGCTGTTCCCGAGATTCCGGTACTGCATGTGGTTCCTCCATCGGATCCGCCGCGGGCGTCCCTGCCCGCGGTCCCGTCCAGCATGCACCGCCCGGGCGGCCGGGAGCCGGTCGCGGGTGCTCGGTACCATGGCGGCATGTCCGTCGACGAGCTCTCCAGCGCCGCACAGGACTACCTCAAGCTCATCTGGTCGGCGACCGAGTGGACCGACCAGCCCATAACCGTGTCGCGGCTGGCGGAGCGGCTCGGGATCCGGCCCGCCACCGCCTCCGACGGCATCCGCCGCCTCACGGCGCAGGGCCTCGTGGAGCATCGGCCGTACGGCAGCATCGAGCTCACCGACGACGGGCGCCGGCACGCGATCCAGATGGTGCGCCGCCACCGGCTGCTCGAGACGTTCCTCGTGGAGGTGCTCGGCTACGGCTGGGACGAGGTGCACGACGAGGCCGAGGTGCTCGAGCACGCGGTCTCGGACGACTTCGTGGCGCGCATCGACGCGCACCTCGGGCACCCCTCCCGGGATCCGCACGGCGACCCGATCCCCTCGGCCGACGGCGAGCCGCACCTCCCGGACGCGACCGTGCTCGCCCACGCCGCCGCCGACCGGCCCCTGCGCGTGCGCCGCATCTCCGACGAGGACCCGCGCCTGCTGCGCGAGCTCGCGGAGCACGGCATCGGGCTCGACGCGACGCTCGTGCGGTCACGCGCGTCGGGCGGTGCGGCCGCCGTGCTCGTGACGGTCGACGGATCCGCGGTCCGCCCGCTCACGCCCGCCGCCGCCTCCGCGGTGTGGGTCTCCGCGGCCGACTGATCCGCGGCCCGCCGACGCGCCCCGGCGCGCTCAGCCCGTGACGGTCAGCACCACGAGCGCCACGTTCAGCACCACCACGAGCGACACCGCCACCCACGCCGCGATGCGCGTGAGCGGCCGGTCGACGTGCGCGCCCATCACGCGACGGTCGCCCGTGAGGCGGATCAGCGGCACGAGCGCGAACGGGATCCCGAGGCTCAGCACGACCTGGCTCACGACGAGCGCGGTCGTCGGGTCGACGCCGATCGCGAGGATCGCCAGCGCCGGGATCAGCGTCACCACGCGCCGCGCGAGCAGCGGCACCTTCACGTGCAGCAGGCCGCCCATGATCGCCGCGCCCGCGTACGCGCCCACCGAGGTCGACGCGAGGCCCGACGCCAGGAGCCCGACCGCGAAGACGACGCCGACGACCGGCCCGAGCGACGCCGTGATGGCCGCGTGCGCGCCCTCGATGGAGTCGGTGCCGGGCACGCCGCCGAGGCTCGCGGCCGCGATGAGGAGCATCGAGATGTTGACGGCGCCGGCCACGGCGAGCGCGGTGATCACGTCCCAGCGCGTCGCGCGGAGGAGCCGCCGGAGCACGCCGTCGTCGGTCTGCACGCCGTGCCGGTCGCGGCTGAGGGAGGAGTGCAGGTAGACGGCGTGCGGCATCACGGTCGCGCCGAGCATGCTGGCGGCGAGCAGGACGCTGTCCGGCCCGTCGAAGCGCGGCACCAGGCCGCCCGCGATGCCGGACGCGGAGAGCGGGCTCACGACGAGGCCCGTGAGGAAGCCGACCGTGATCACGAGGAGCAGCGCCCCGATCACGAGCTCGAACGGCCGCTGCCCGTGCCGCGACTGCACGGCGAGGAGGCCGATGGAGACGAGCCCCACGATCACGCCGCCCGCCAGCAGCGGGATCCCGAACAGCAGGTGCAGCGCGATGGCCCCGCCGATGACCTCCGCGAGGTCGGTGGCCGCCGCGATCAGCTCCGCCTGCACCCAGAACGCGCGGCGGCGGGTGGTCGGCAGCCGGCGGCCGAGGAGCTCCGGGAGGCTGCGGCCCGTGACGAGCCCGAGCTTCGCCGACTGGTACTGCACGAGCACGGCGATGGCGTTCGCGGCGACGAGCACCCACACGAGCAGGTAGCCGTAGCGCGCGCCCGCGGTGAGGTTCGCGGCGACGTTGCCCGGATCCACGTAGGCGATGGCCGCGACGAACGCCGGCCCGAGCAGGAGGACGAGCCGCGGTCCCGTGACGGGCCGACGCGCGCGGCGCTCGGGGGCGGTGCGGGTCATGGCGGCCTCTCCGTCGAAGTGTTAGCCGAGGCTAACATCCGTTCGCGCACACGCGGGAGGGCCCGTCCGGATCGGACGGGCCCTCGGGTCGTGCGGCGAGCGCGGCGGGCGGCCGCGTGCGGATCGCGTGCGCGGATCGCGTGCGCGGAGAGCGGGTGCGGATCAGCTCGCGGAGCGCCCCGGCGCGAGGAACGCGGAGTCGTCCGCCTCCTCGCCGCGGATGATCCGCACCCAGTGCGCGAGGAACGCCGCCCCCGCGTGGTCGTGCACGAGGTCGCCCGCGGTGAGCACCGGGTACGGCGTCGCCGGGATCCCGTCGGCGGGCCGCACGTCGACGTGCGCGACCTCGTGACCGTGCTCGTGCAGCCAGCCGGCCATCGCGTAGTCGGTGCGCGAGTCGCCGACCGTGCGCCAGCGCAGCGGCAGCGGACCGCTGTCGGCCAGCAGCTCGAGCGCGCGGGAGGCGCCGAGGTCCTTGCCGAGGCGGATCGACTCGATGTCGGTCGAGATGATCGTCGGATCCACGCGCACCTGCACGCGCCCCTCCGCGTCCGGCACCTCGACGCCCTCGAGCACCGAGCCCAGCCCGTGCGCCTGGAGCATCTCGACCGCGCGCGCGTCGAGCTCCGGCTGCACGGCGAGGTAGTCGGCGGACGACACGCTCGTGAGCTGCTCGAGCGAGACCATCGCGTGCTTGGTGGCGTCGAAGAACATCCAGTCGGCGAAGCGCTCCTCCACGAGCCGCTCCATGTCGCGCATGAACGCCTCGGGCAGCGCGAGCGACCGGTCGACGTGAACCTCCCCCGCACCCGCGGGCGAGATCGAGAACCACGACGCGCCCTTCTCGCACACGGCGTTCACGCGCGCGCCCTCCGGCAGGCCGGCGGCGAGGAGCGGGCCGACGACCTGCTCGCGGATGAAGGCGTCCGACCGGCCGGTGTTGAAGACGATGGGCACGCCCGCGGCGGCGAGCTCCACGAGGTCGGTCGCGATGCTCGGGATGGCGAGGGTGCGGGTGATCGGGCTGGCGATGGGGCCGTCGACGTCGAGGAGGAGGCCGAGGGGCGCGGGGGTCGTGGTCACGGCTCCATCCTCGCGCAGGCACGCGGCGCCACGGGACGGCTGGGGACCACCGACGGCCTCCCGCGCCACGGGACGGCTGGGGACCAGCGACGGCCTCCCGCGCCACGGGACGACTGGGGACCACCGACGGCCTCGTGGGTCCGGCGGCGTCAGGCGTCCGCGCGCGCGGCGGTCGCGCGACCCCGGGCGGCCCGCCCCGCGGATCCGACGACGAGCACCACCGACACCGCCATGACGACGAGGTACGCGACCGGCAGCGTCGGGAGCCCCAGCCCGTCGAGCAGCGCGCCGCCGGCGAGCGCCCCGCCGCCGATCCCCACGTTGAACGCCGTCGTGTAGAACGAGCTCGCCGTGTCGCGGAACGACGGGTGCGCGGCGTGCAGCATGCGCGTCTGGAGGAGGGACGGGATCGCGCCGAACGCGAGGCCCCAGAGGAGGAAGCCGGGGATCGCGACGCCCCACATGCCCGGCGCGAACGCCAGCGCGCTCACGCCGAGCGCCGCGGCGGCGAGCCCCGAGACCACGCCGAGCTGCGGCCGGCTCGAGAAGACCGTGCCCGCGATGAGGAGGCCGACGGCCCCGGCGATCCCGTAGCCGAAGAGCATGGCGCTCAGCTGCTGCTCGGGGATGCCCATCACGCGCGTGACGAACGGGTCGACGTACGTGTAGAAGCCGTACTGGCCGATCATGATCACCATCGCCGTGAGGCACACCAGCAGCACGCCGCCCACGCCCTGCCCGGCCATGCGCTCGCGGAGGGGGACGCGGCCCGCACCCGACGCGGCCGCGGGGGTCTCGCGCTCCGGCCGCCCGACCGCCGGCAGGAACCGCCAGGTCAGCAGGATCCCGAGCAGCGTCAGCACGCCGATCCCCGCGAACGCCGCGCGCCAGCCGAACGCCTGCCCGGCCGCGGTGCCGAGCGGCACGCCGAGCACGAACGCGAGGCTGCCGCCGCCGACCGTGAGCGCCACCGCCCGGCCGATGAGCGCGGGCGGCACGAGGTGCGCCGAGTACGCGCCGACGACCGCCCAGAACAGGCCGTGCGCCAGGCCGCCCAGCACGCGCGTGGCGACGACGAGCTCGAACGTGGGCGCGAGCGCCGTGAGGAGGTTGCTGGTCGCGAAGACCGCGAGCACGCCGATCAGCAGCGCGTGCCGCGGGATGCGCCGCGTGAGGGCGGCGAGCGGCGCGCTCGAGACCACCACGGCGATCGCGAACACCGAGACGAGGAGGCCGACGCGCGACTCCTCCACCCCGAGCTCGCCGCTCATCTCGCTGAGGAGGCCGGTGGGCAGCGTCTCGCTCGTGACGCTGAGGAACACGCATGCGGCGAGGGTGAGGATGCCGACCCAGGGGAAGCGGAAGGCGGGATCCGACGGGTCGTGCGGCGGCACGGGCGTGCGCCGGCCGGCGTGCGCGACGCGGTCGGGATCGGGCAGGAATACGGGGGAGGTGTTCGTCATGGAGACCCACGGGACGTCGACGGCGGGAGAGCTCCCGGGGCCGGCGGGATCCGCTCGGCCAGGCAATAGCCTAGACGGATGACCGACCAGGCCACCCCCGCGAGGGCCCCGCACCGCGTCCTCGTCTTCTCCTGCGACGACCGGCCGGGCATCGTCCACGCCATCGCCGGCGCCGTCGTCGAGGCGGGCGGCGACATCACCGAGTCGCAGCAGTTCTCGAGCGCCGACACCGGCCGGTTCTTCATGCGCCTCCAGATCCAGAGCGCCGCCGACGACGACCGCCTGGCCGACGCCCTCGCCGCGGTCGTCGAGCGGTACGACGCGACCTGGCACCTCGACGAGGTGGGCCGGCCGCTGCGCACGCTCGTGCTGGGATCCACCGCCGAGCACTGCGTGAACGACCTGCTCTTCCGCCAGCGCGCGGGCCAGCTGCCCGTCGAGATCCCGCTCGTGCTGAGCAACCACGGCCGGCTCGCGGACCTCGCGGGCTTCTACGGCGTGCCGTTCGAGCACGTGCCCGTCACCGACGACGCGTCGAAGCGGGCCTTCGAGGAGCGCGTGATCCGCGCGGTCGAGGAGCACGACGTGGAGCTGGTGGTTCTCGCGCGCTACATGCAGATCCTCTCCCCCGAGCTGTGCGCGCGCCTCAGCGGCCGGATCCTCAACATCCACCACTCCTTCCTCCCCGGCTTCAAGGGCGCGAACCCCTACAAGCAGGCGCACGCGCGCGGCGTGAAGCTCATCGGCGCGACCGCGCACTTCGTCACGAGCGACCTCGACGAGGGCCCGATCGTGGAGCAGAACGTCGTGCGCGTCGACCACTCGCGCAGCGCCCGCGAGCTCATGGCCATCGGCCAGGACGAGGAGTCGCGCACCCTCACGCAGGCCGTGCGCTGGTTCGCGGAGCACCGCGTGCTGCTCGACGGCGCGCGCACGATCATCTTCCGCTGACGCACCGCCGCGCACGACGGAGGGGGCGGGCGCCTCGCGGCACCCGCCCCCTCGGAGGTCATGACTCGGGATCAGTCGCGGATCAGCGGATCACGAAGATGTGCTTCCGCGAGCTGGTCTCCGCCGCGTTCGCGTCGTCGCCCGCGTAGGCGGCGGTCACGGCGTACAGGCCCTTCGCGTACGCCGGCAGCCGGACGCGGCCGGTGCCGGACGCGTCCAACGCGACCTCGTACGCGTCCCTGCCGACCGTGACGGTGACGCTGCCCGTGGGCGCCGCCTTCGCCGCGCTGCCGACCTCGACCGTGACGACGGCCTTCCGCGCGCTCGTCAGCACCCACGGCGTGACGGACACCGTGACCCTGCTGGCCAGCTTGATCACGACGGGCTCGCTGGTCGCGGTGCCCGCGGGGCCCGCGGTCGGCTTCGCCGTCACGACGACCGTGAGCGACTTCCCCGCGACCGACTTCGCGGCCCGGTAGGTCGCGCGCGTCTGTCCGGCGAGCGGCTTCCCGTCGGCGGACCACTGGTACGAGAAGGCCAGGCCCTCGGCGTCCCACGTGCCGGGCGACGCGGTGAGCGTCCGGCCGACGGCGGGCGTGCCGGTGATCACGGGCGGCGCGGTCGCGACGGGGGCCGGGGTCGCGCCCGACTCGACGCGCACGTAGGTCGTCGCCGCGGAGCCCGAGTAGGCGACGCGACCGAGGTACGACGTCTCGGGAGCGAGGCCGGTCCACGACGCCGTGTAGGTGGCCGGCCGGCTCTGCACCGCGTCGACCGGGTCCGGGGACACCCGGAAGCCGCCCTCGTCCGTCGTCGTGGACAGGTCGTACTCCGTGACCGTCCACTCCTCGGTCGTCTCGCCCTCGGGGACCGAGAAGACGTCGACCTTCACCACGTACTCGCCGGCGACCGGCTCCTCGATGGTCACGGACTCGTCGGCGGACTCGGTGGCCGAGGTGTACGTCGCCGCCACCTTCCCGTCGACGACCCGGGTGACCGTGAGGTCGAGGTCGGCGGCGTCGTCCGCCGAGTCGAGGTCGATCCGGGTGGCCAGCTGGCCCTCCGGGACGGTCACCGGGTAGGTGGCCGACGTCTTCGCGGGGCCGGATCCGGTGACGGGCGACGAGGCGTCCTCCGGGTCCGGGATCACGACGCCGGCGCTGAGGCCCTCGGCGGTGAGCGCGATCGGGCCCGTGGTGCCGGGCGTCACCGTGACGTCGACGGAGCCGTCGATGCCGGTCCCCTGCACCTCGGCCGGGGCCGCGATGGCGACGGGGTTCACGGCGACGGGGCTGCGCACGACGTGGTCGGCGCTCGTCCAGGTGAGCGACCCGGTGGCGTACGCGTCGACGGGCGCCGTGGTGCGCGTGAACGCCACCTCGTACGACTTCGTCTGGCCCGCCTCGGTGAACTCGAGCGTGGACGGGGTCACGTCCGCCGTGATGCCCGCGAGCCCCTGCACGCTGGCCGCGTAGGTACCGGGCCCGGTGGAGGTGACCTCGCGGGTCACGGTCTCGGAGCCGGTGAGGGCGCCGATCGCGATGCTCGCCAGGTTGAGCTCCGACGGGTCGACGGGGTCGATGCCCGTCGCGTAGCCGAGGGCCGCGAGGTACGCGACCCAGTCGCTGCGGTCGTTGAGGTACAGGAGGCCCGCGTCGAGGTAGCGGCGCGCGTCCACGTGGCCGGCGCCCTGGGCGAAGGGATCCGTGACCGTGCCGCCGTCCGCGTCCACCGTGTCGTACGCGGTGGTCATGAGGGCCGACTTGATCTCGGAGACGGGCGCGTTCGGGCGCTCGCCCAGGTACAGCAGCGCGAGGCCGGCCACGTGCGGGGCCGCCATCGACGTGCCGGACAGGAGCGCGAAGGTCGGGTCGCCGCCCTCCGCGTTGTTCGTGGCCGCGATGATCGAGACGCCGGGCGCCGCGACGTCGGGCTTCAGGATGTCGCTGCCGTCCGCGAGCACCGGGCCGCGCGAGCTGAAGCCGGCGACCTGCGGGGTCGGGGCGGACACGCCCGTGACGTTGTCGGGCACGAGGGTGACGGTCGCGCCGGACGTCGCCGCGTAGGCGGAGACGGCCGCGTAGACGTCCGCGTCGAGGTGGACGGTCGGCACGGCGTGCGTGTCGGCGTCGATCGAGTTGGGCGTCGGGTTCACGAGGACCATGCCGATGCCGCCGGCCCGCTCGACCTCGGCCGACTTGGCGGTGCGGTCGAAGGTGCCGCGCTCGCACAGGACGATCTTCCCGGCGGTCTTGGCCGGGTCGAGGGATCCGGGTCCGCACAGGTTCGGGGTCGTGGCGCCGGCCGCGGCGACGGAGGCCGCCGTGACGAAGGCGCCGGTCACCGGCTCGGTGACCGTGATGGACGAGCCCGCGAACTGCTGCCCGTCGCCGAGCTTCGCGGTGGCCTCGAAGTTGCCCGCGACCGTGCTCGCGGCGACCGTCGTGATCCACGGCGACGCGTTGTCGAGCGTGGAGGCGTCGGGCCCGGAGTTGCCGGCGGATGCCGAGACGAAGATGCCCGCCGTGGCCGCGCCGAGGAACGCCTGGTCGGTGGCGGAGAACGTGGTCCGCGCGGCGCCGCCGCCGATGGAGTAGTTGATGACGTCCACGCCGTCCGCGGTCGCCTGCTCGATGGCGGCGACGAGGTCAGCGCCCGCGCAGCCGTCGTCGGTCTGGACGGAGCCGTCGGGGCCCGACCAGCAGACCTTGTAGGCCGCGACCTTCGACGCGGGCGCGACGCCCGAGATCTCACCGAGCGGGTTGCCGTCGATCGTGGCCTCCACGCCGGCCTCGCCCGCCGCGGTGGACGCGGTGTGCGATCCGTGGCCGTCGCCGTCGCGCGGGGAGACGTACTCGCCGGTCGCCGCGGTGCCGATGTTCGCCTTGCCGAAGCCGTCGACGAAGTAGCGCGCGCCGACGATCTTCGTGCTGCAGTCGGCGGCCGCGAACTGCTCGCCCGTCTGGCACACGCCCGCGAACTGCGTGCCGTCGCCCTTGTCGAAGCGGATCGTGGACCCGTCGAGGTAGGGCGCGTCGCCCTTCGCGGTGCCGAGCGGCTCTCCCGCGAAGGACGGGTTCTCGGGGGCGATGCCGGTGTCGATCACGCCGATCACCGCGCCCTCGCCCGCCTCCTCCTGACCGCCCGTCTTCGCCCAGACGCCGTCGGCGCCCGTGAGGCCGAGGAAGTCGGCCGCGGGGGTGGAGGTGGGGTGGTAGATCCGGTCGAGCTCGACGCTCTGGACCTCCCGGTCGCTCGAGAGCTCGGCGGCCTGCTCGGCGGTGAGGTCGGCCGAGAAGCCGTTGACCGTCAGCGAGTACGAGTAGTCGATGTCGGCGCCGACGCTGGCGGCCACATCCTGCTGCTGCTGCTCGAGGTGGTCGGTGTAGTCGACGACGGGGGCGGACCGGGCGTCGAGCTGCGTGCCCGAGCGCGCCTGCGTCGCGGGGAGTCCCGCGATGCCGCCCTGGTACGTGGCGGCGGCCTGGTCGACGAGGGTGACGATGTAGCGGCCGTCCTCGAGGTCGGCCGCCTGCTTCGCGACGGTCGGCGCGGGCGCGGCCATCGCGCCTCCCGCTCCGAACGTGACGAGGCCGGCGGCGACGAGGGCGGTGGCGGCGACGGAGGCCGTCGCCCGGCGCAGGGAGGCTGCGCGGTCGGACTCCGGGCGGAGCCGAGGGGAGCGTGGGATCACGAACACGTCCTTCAGATGGGGATCGGTGGCCCGAACGCGCCCCTTGCGACGCGCACGAATCCTCAACATACCCCGGGTATTCGCCCTGAGAAGGGCTCCGTGTTACCACCGTGTAACGGTTGCCGAAGGCACTCAGATGCCCGTCATCTCGGCGATCTGCCGACGCCGTGACACCGAAGTGAGTCTGTGCCCATGCCCCGCGCACGGCAGGTTTCCAGCATCCCGTCCGGCCGGATCCGCGCGACACCGCGCGCGCCGCGCATCGCCCCGGGCACGCGGGAGGGGCGGGTGCCGTCGGCACCCGCCCCTCCGTCTCACCTGCGGATCAGCCCGCCATGTGCCACTTCCGCGCGGGGCTCGTGCCGGCGCCGACCACGCCGTCACCCGCGTACGAGGCCCGGACCGAGTAGTCGCCCGGCTGGATCCCGGACACGTCCAGGTGCCCCGACCCCGACCCGTCCAGCGGCACCGTGAAGGTGCGGTCGCCGACGGGGACGGTCACCGAGCCGGTGGCCGCCGCGCGCGCGCCGCTCCGCACGGACACGTCGATGCACGCGGATCCGGACGGCGCGCCCGCCGGAGTCGTGAGCGTCATCCGCACGTCGGCCGCGTACCGCGCCGTCACCGGCGCGCTCGTGGCGTCCGCCGTCGCGCCTCCCGGCGCGGTCGCCGTGACGCGCGCGGTGAGCGCGGTCCCGGACAGCTTCGACGTGACGCGGAGCACGGAGGCCGTCGCGCCCGGGATGGGCTTCCCATCCGACAGCCACTGCGTCGCGAAGGTCGTGCCCACCGGGGTCCACGTGCCGGTCGAGGCCGTCAGCGTCTGCCCGACGTCCGGCGTCCCGCTGATCACAGGTGGCGCGCTGGCGACGGGCGCGGCGGCGGCGGCCGGCGTCGTGACGTCGACCAGCGTCGAGGCGTCGGATCCCGCGTACGTCACGAGACCGACGTACGCGGACCCCGCCGCGAGGCCGGACCACGACGCCGTGTACGTGACCTTCCGGCCCTGCGTCACGGGGAGCTGCGCGGGCGACACCGCGAACGAGCCCTGCCCGCCCGACGCCGTGACGTCGTAGCGGGTCAGGTCGACGTCGGCCTTCTGCGCCGTCCCGGCGACCGACTCCGCCTCCAGGGTCGCGACGTACTTTCCGGCCGGGGGCGCCGGCACGACGATGCGCTCGGACGGCGACGACGTCTCCTGGATGTCGACGACCTTGCGCGTGCCGTCGGCTCCGACGCTCTGCAGCAGCAGGGACAGGTCGGAGGCGCCGTCACGCGGGGTCGCGTCGAGCACCAGCGCATCCTCCCCCGCGGCGACGGTGAACGGGAGCTCCAGCCCCTCGTCCTTCGCGAGGGATCCGCTCGGACCCGACGGGGTGCCCGACGCGGCGTGCAGCACCTCCCCCTTCGCGAGCCCGGAGGCGGTGAGCGCGATCCGGCCCGAGACGCCGGGGGTCACCGGCACGGCGACCTTCCCGGCGGTCCCGCTGCCGGACACGCGGGCCGGGGCCTCGACCGCCTCCGGCCGCACCGCGACCGGGCTGCGGACGGTGCCGCCGGGGCCCGTCCAGGTGAGCGACCCGGTCGACCACGAGCCCGTGGCCGTACCGGCCTTCGTCGTGATGCGCACCTGGAAGGAGCGCGTCTGCCCGGGGGCCGTGAAGGTGAGCTTCGCCGGGCTGACCTTCACGTCCGCGCCGGCCACGCCCTGCACGGACGCGGTCCAGGTGCCGGCCGCCTGCGACGTCACCGTGCGCGTGACGGTGGTGCTGCCGACGAGCTTCCCGACCGCGATGCTCGGCAGGTTCAGCTGCGACACCGGCACGGCCGCCGCGGGATGCGGCAGCTCCAGGCCGGTCTGCGCGGCGTAGCCCGCCCAGTCCTTCGGGCCGCTCGGGTACACGAGGCCGGGGTGCAGGTACCGCGCCGGCGCGATCTCGCCGGCGCCCTGCGCGAACGGATCGGGGGCGGCCTGGCCCTTGGCGTCCACCGTGTCCGTCGCGGTGGTCATCATCGCCGACTTGATCTCCGCGGGCGACGCCTTCGGGTGGATGCCGAGGTAGTCGAGCGCGAACCCGGCGATGTGCGGCGACGACATCGACGTGCCCGAGAGCACGGCGAAGCCCGGCTTGCCGTCGATGTCGGCGTAGGCCGCGGGGATGCCGGAGCCCGGTGCGGTGATGTCGGGCTTGATGATGTCGCCGCCGTCCGGCAGGTCGGGCCCGCGCGAGCTGAAGCCGGTGACCTGCGGAGCGGGGCGCACGACGCCCGAGGTGTTGCCGGGCGTGAGCGTCGCGGTGGCGCCGGCCTTCGCGGCGTACGCGACGATCGCGGGCCGGGCGTCGACGTCGACGTGGACGGTCGGCACGGTGTGCGTGTCGAGGTCCTCGGAGTCCGCCTTCACGTTGGTGAGGATCATGCCGATGCCGCCCGCGCGCAGCACCTCGGCGCTCTTGTCGATGCGGGCCGACACGCCGCGGTCGCACTGCACGATGCGGCCCTTCACCTTCGCCGGATCCAGCGTCCCCTTCCCGCACAGCTCCGGCGACTTCGCCCCGGCGACGCCGGCGGCCGCCGCGCTCACGAGCGGGCCCGTGACCGTGGTCGGCACCGTGATGGATCCTCCGGAGTGCTTGGTGCCGTCGCCGAGCGTGACGGTGGCCGAGTAGTTGTCGGGCACGCTGCTGGCCGCGACGGTCGTGATCCACGGGTCGAGGTTCGTGACGGTGCCCGCGTCGGGCCCGCTGTTGCCCGCGGACGCGGCGACGAAGACGCCGGCGCTCGCGGCGCCCAGGAGCGCGCGCTGCCAGGCGTCCGGCGACTTCCCGCTGCCGCCGAGCGACATGTTGATGACGTCCGCCCCGTCGGCCGTGGCCTGGTCGATCGCGGCGATGACGTCGGACGCCTGGCAGCCGTCGTCGGTCTCGACGGTCGGGTCGGGCCCCTGCCAGCACACCTTGTAGGCGGCGATCTTCGCGGCGGGGGCGACACCCGAGATCGTGTCGAGCACGCGCCCCTGGATGGTGGCCGTGACGCCCGCGTCCCCCGCGGCCGTGCTGGCGGTGTGGGTGCCGTGCCCGCCCGCGTCGCGCGGCGAGCGCGTCTCCTGCGGGCCGAGCGGGTCCTTGGACGCGTCCCGCCCGGCGATGAAGTAGCGGGCGCCGATGAGCTTCGTCGAGCAGTCGGCCGCGGTGAAGCCGGCGCCGGTCTGGCAGGTCCCGTGGAAGACGCTGCCGTCGGCCTTCCGGAACGCGATGCCCGTGCCGTCGAGGTAGGGCTCGTCGCCCGGGGTGGATGCGAGGGCCTTGCCCGCGAACGACGGGTTGTCGGGGGCGATGCCGGAGTCGATGTCGGCGATCACCGTGCCGGCGCCCGCCTTGTCCGCCCCGCCCGCGGCCGCCCACAGCCCGTGGTCGCCCTCGAGGCCGAGCGCGCGCGTCGCCGGGGTGGACTGCGTGTGCACGGTCTGGTCGGGCTCGACGCTCAGGACGTCGGCGGAGCGGCCGAGCGCTCGGACCTGCGCCGCGGTGAGGTCGGCGGAGAAGCCGTTCGTGGTGAGCGAGTACTCGTGCGTCGGCGTGACGCCGATCGAGTCGGCGACCGAGCGCTGCGCCTTCGCGAGGTGGTCGGTGTATCGCTGGACGACGTCGGACTGCGCGTCGAGGCGCGCACCGGCGTCGACCTTCGTGCGCGCGAGCCCGTCGAGGGTCCCGTCGTAGGTCGCGGCGGGCTGGTCCTTGAGGGTCACCAGGTAGTGGCCGTCCCCGGCGTCCGCCGGCAGGCTGGCCCGCGGGATCGTGGCGGCACCGGCCGCGGTGCTCCCGGCGACGACGAGCGCCAGCGCGAGCGTGCAGGCCGCCATGGGCCGGGCCCCGGGGAGGCGACGCCTCCCGCCGGGCGGGATCGGGTCGAGGTGGATGGGCATGGCTGTTCCCTCCTGTCGCCGGCTGACCGGCATCCGGATCCGCGGCGCACCACGTGCGCGGCACGGCGGTCGCCGCCGTCGCGGACTCGCGTCGTCGACGCGTTGGGGAGAACCGTAGGGAGGAAGCCGCGGCACCCGTCGGCCCTCTGCACACGCGAGGCCCGGCCGGGGACGCGAGAGGCCCCGCCCCCGTATCGGGGGCGGGGCCTCTCGGCGTGCGGCGGCGTCGCGAGGACGTCCGCGGGATCAGGCCAGGCGCGTCTGCAGGTTGTCCGCGAGCGACGCGAGGAACTCCTCGGTCGTCTGGTACGGCTGGTCGGGCCCGACGAGGAGCGCGAGGTCCTTCGTCATCTTGCCGCTCTCGACCGTCGTGATGACGACGTCCTCGAGGGTGTCCGCGAACGTCTTCAGCGCGTCGTTGCCGTCGAGCTTCGCGCGGTGCGCGAGGCCCCGGGTCCAGGCGTAGATCGACGCGATGGGGTTCGTCGACGTGGGCTTGCCCTGCTGGTGCTGGCGGTAATGGCGCGTGACGGTGCCGTGCGCGGCCTCCGCCTCGACGACCTTGCCGTCGGGCGTGGTGAGCACGCTCGTCATGAGGCCGAGCGAGCCGAAGCCCTGGGCCACGGTGTCGGACTGCACGTCGCCGTCGTAGTTCTTGCAGGCCCAGACGTAGCCGCCCTCCCACTTGAGCGAGGCGGCGACCATGTCGTCGATGAGGCGGTGCTCATACGTGAGGCCGGCGGCGTCGAACTGCTCCTTGTACTCGGCCTCGAAGACCTCCTGGAACAGGTCCTTGAAGCGGCCGTCGTAGGCCTTGAGGATCGTGTTCTTCGTCGAGAGGTACACCGGGTAGTTGCGGGCGAGGCCGTAGGACAGCGACGCGCGCGCGAAGTCGCGGATCGAGTCGTCGAGGTTGTACATGCCCATCGCGACGCCGGATCCGGGGCTCTGGAACACCTCGAACTGCTGCGGCTCGGAGCCGTCCTTCGGGGTGAAGGTCATCGTGAGCGTGCCCTCGCCCTCGAAGCGGAAGTCGGTGGCGCGGTACTGGTCGCCGAACGCGTGGCGGCCGACGATGATCGGCTTGTTCCATCCGGGCACGAGGCGCGGGATGTTGCTGATGATGATGGGCTCGCGGAAGATCGTGCCGCCCAGGATGTTGCGGATGGTGCCGTTCGGCGAGCGCCACATCTTCTTCAGGCCGAACTCCTCGACGCGCGCCTCGTCGGGCGTGATCGTGGCGCACTTGACGCCGACGCCGTGCTTCTTGATGGCGTTGGCCGCGTCGATCGTGATCTGGTCGTCGGTCTCGTCGCGCTTCTCGATGCCCAGGTCGTAGTACTCGAGGTCGATGTCGAGGTACGGGTGGATGAGCGTGTCCTTGATGGACTGCCAGATGATGCGCGTCATCTCGTCGCCGTCGAGCTCGACGACGGTCCCCTCTACCTTGATCTTCTCCACGAAGTCCTCCTCATGCTCGTCGGTGCCCTCCGTCCGCGCGTCTCCGTCGGCGCGCGGCGGGTCCGGCTCGTCGCCGGTGGATCCGTCGGCCAGCCTACCCGCCGAGGCCGTTGTCTCGACATCGAGACATCCCCGATCCCGCGATCGGACGGGGCCGGCGCCGTCCTGGTCCGGCCGGGCGCCGGGCGATACCCTGTGCCCATGAGCGACATGAGACTCGAAGAGCTGAGCGCCCGCACGATCGTGGCGGCCAACACGCTGACGCTCAAGCCGGGGCAGGAGAACTACGTCGCCCCCGTGTCGCACTCCATCGCCGAGGCGTACGTCAACCCCACCACCGCCTGGCCCCGCGTCGTGATCGAGGACGAGGAGGTCGTCGGCTTCATCATGGGCAACTTCGACCCCGAGGCCCACGAGGAGATCTTCCGCAGCTGCATCTGGCGCATCAACGTCGACGCCGACGCGCAGGGCCACGGCGTCGGCCGCTTCGCCGTCCTCTCGCTCGCCGACGAGGCGCGCTCGCGCGGGTTCGACCGCCTCACGGTGGTGTGGGAGCCGGGCGAGGACGGACCGGAGGACTTCTTCACGCACGTGGGCTTCGAGGTCATCGGCGAGACGCAGTACGGCGAGGCCATCGGCGCGCTGGCGCTCTAGCGCGTGGCCGTCTTCACGACGCCCGGCGAGTACACCGATCGTGTCCTCGAGGTCGTGGCCGAGATCCCCGCCGGCCGGGTCATGACCTACGGCGACGTGGCCGCCGTCTTCGGCCGTCGCGGCGCTCGCGCCGTGGGGATGGTGATGCGGTACCACGGCTCCGGGCTCCCCTGGTGGCGCGTGCTCCGCGCGGGCGGGCACCCGCCGACGGGCCTCGCGGACGAGGCGCGCCCGCGGTACGAGGCGGAGGGCACGCCGCTCGTCGACGCGCCGACGGATGCGGGCTACCGCGTCGACCTGGCGGCGGCCCGCTGGTTCCCCTGACGGGCTGACGGGCTGACGTGCGCTGCCGGGCCACGCCGAGCCACGCCGTGACACCGGCGCCCTGCTCCCCGTCCGCCTGACGGCCGAGCCCGGATCATGCTCCGGGACCACCGCCGGGGCCTCCCGGCCGATGCGGCGGAGGACCCTCGACCGCTGGACTGGGATCATGCCCCGTCGCCCGTCCGCCCGCTCCCTCGTCGCCGTCCCGATCACCGTCGTCCTCGCGCTGTCTCTCGGCGGCTGCGGCGCGGCCCGCACGGTCGGCGGCATGACCAGCCCGGCGGACGCGCGCGTCTACGCCGCGGCGGCGGACGCCGAGGGGCGGCTCCCGTCGTGGATCCCCGCCGACGCGACCGACGTCCGCATCAAGACCTCGCTCCGCGGCGAGGGCGCCATCCTCGCGTTCCGCTCCGCGACGCCGGCGGACGCCCTCGGCTGCACCGCCGCTCCCGCCGACGCTCCCCCGCCCGCCGTCCAGGACACGTGGTGGCCGGATCCGTCGCCCACGGCCGCGATGACGTGCGGCGACGGCTGGCTGACCGCCGCCGCCGGGGACGCCGTGCACGCGTGGCTGCCGGCCGGGTCGCGCGCGCTCGACCTCTGACACCGGGCAGGGCACCTGCCGCGCGGGAGGCGCCCTGCTCGGTCGCGCTAGACCAGCGACTCCCGCCAGGCCGCGTGCAGCTGCGAGAAGCGGCCCGTGCCCTGGATGAGCGACTCGGGCGTGCCGTCCTCGACGATCCGTCCCTGCTCCATCACGAGCACGCGGTCGGCGATCGCGACCGTCGAGAGCCGGTGGGCGATGATGATCGCCGTCCGGTCCGCGAGCAGCGTGGTGAGCCCCTGCTGCACGAGCCGCTCGCTCGGGATGTCGAGCGAGCTCGTCGCCTCGTCGAGGATGAGCACCGCCGGATCCGCGAGGAAGGCGCGCGCGAACGACACCAGCTGCCGCTGGCCCGCCGAGACGCGCCCGCCGCGCTTGTTCACGTCGGTGTCGTAGCCGTCGGGCAGGCTCACGATGAAGTCGTGGGCGCCCACCGCGCGCGCCGCCTCCTCGATCTCGCCACGCGTGGCGTCCGGCTTCCCGATGGCGATGTTGTCCGCGACCGAGCCGGAGAAGAGGTACGCCTCCTGCGTCACCATGACGATGGCGCGGCGCAGGTCCTTCGGGTGCAGGTCGCGGAGGTCGATCCCGTCGAGCGCCACGCGGCCGTCGGACGGGTCGTAGAAGCGGGAGATGAGCTTCGCGAGCGTCGTCTTGCCGGCCCCCGTGGATCCGACGAGCGCGATGGTCTGCCCGGCCGGCATGTCGAGGTCGAACCTCGGGAGGATGGTCTTGCCCTTCCCGTAGCCGAACTCGACGCCCTCGAACGACACGTGGCCGGTGGAGTGCCACAGGTCGACGGGTCGCACCGGGTCCGGCACGCTCGGCTCCTCCTCGAGCACGCCCGAGATCTTCTCGAGCGCCGCCGACGCCGACTGGTAGCTGTTGTAGAACATGGCCATGTCCTGCGCCGGCCCGAAGAACTGGCGCGTGTAGAGCACGACAGCGAGCAGCGCGCCGATGCCGAGCTGACCGTCGGCCACGCGCAGGCCGCCCACGAGCAGCACCACGGCCACCGTGATGTTGCCGATGAGGATGAGGCCCGGGTCGAAGACGCCGAACACCTGGATCACCCGCATGTTCGTGTCGCGGTACCCCTCGACGTGCTCGGAGAACTCGTCCGCGTTCCGCTTCTCCTTGCGGAACGCCTTCACCGCGCGGATGCCGGTCATGGTCTCCACGAAGTGCACGATGAGCCGCGCGGACTTCACGCGCGTCTGCCGGAACAGCGCCTGCGACTTGAGCGCGAACCAGACGCTGAGGAAGAAGAGCGGCACGAGCGCCGCGAGCAGCACGAGGCCCGATACCCAGTCGAAGGAGAACAGCGCGATGGCGGTGAACGCCATGTACAGCGCGCCCTGCACCAGCTGGTTGATGCCGCCGTTGAGCAGCTCCCGGATGGAGTCGAGGTCGCTCGTCTGCCGGGAGATGATGCGGCCCGACGTGTAGGTCTCGTGGAACTCGAGGCTCAGCTTCTGGGTGTGCAGGAACATGCGCTTGCGGAGGTCGATGAGGATCTCCTGCGCGATGCGCGCCGACATCACCTGGTACTTGGCCACCAGCACGGCGCCCGCGACCGCCACGAGGACGTACGC
The DNA here is from genome assembly GCF_027858075.1 of Clavibacter sp. CT19. Taxonomy (NCBI): domain Bacteria; kingdom Bacillati; phylum Actinomycetota; class Actinomycetes; order Micrococcales; family Microbacteriaceae; genus Clavibacter; species Clavibacter sp. CT19. The sequence continues at coordinate 394,474 of NZ_JAQHYR010000002.1, forward strand.
GCCGATGACGAGCGCGAGGAGCGTGGGGTCGTCCGTCTCGAGCAGCGCCGGCAGCGCGCGGTCGAGGCCCACGCCGATGAGCGCGGGGCCGGCGACGTTGGCCGCGGTGGCCACGAGGATCGTGACGGCGGTGAGGATCAGCGTCCGCTTGACGGGCTGGACGGTGCTGACGAGCAGCCGCGTGGAGCGGCGTCGGATCTGCCTGCTCTCGGCGCGGGAGAAGTCGTCCCTCTCCTCGCCGGTGACCCCGGTGACGCTCATGCTGAGGCCTCCTCGCGCACGGTGTTCCCTTCCACGTCCAGGCTCGAGATGACGAACCGGTAGTGCTCGCTGGTGGCGAGCAGGTCGGAGTGCCGGCCGACCGCGGTGATGCGGCCGTCCTGCATGAGCGCCACCCGGTCCGCGAGCATCACGGTCGAGGGGCGGTGCGCCACGATGAGCGCGGTGGTGGACGCGAGCACGCGGCGCAGCGCCGCCTCGACGAGCGCCTCGGTGTCGACGTCGAGCGCCGACAGCGGGTCGTCGAGGACGAGCACGGAGGGCGCTGCGGCGACGGCACGCGCGAGCGCGAGCCGCTGGCGCTGCCCGCCGGAGAGGCTGAGCCCCTCCTCGCCGACCGTCGTCTCGATCCCGTCCGGCAGGTCGCGGACGAAGCCCGCCTGGGCGATGTCGAGCGCCTCCTGCAGCACGCGCTCCGCCTCGGGCCCGCCGTCGACGAGGTCGGGGCGGCCCAGCAGGACGTTGTCGCGGACGCTGGACGAGAAGAGCGTCGCGTCCTCGAAGGCCATGGCGATGCGGCTGCGGAGCTCCTCGAGCCGGAGGTCGCGGATGTCCACGCCGTCGAGCTCGATGCGGCCGCCCGTCACGTCGTAGAGCCGCGTGGTCAACGCCGTGAGCGTCGACTTGCCGCAGCCCGTGACGCCCACGAGCGCCATGGTCTCGCCGGGCAGCAGCTCGAGGTCGATGCCGTCGATGAGGTCCGCCTGCCCTGCCGGGGCGTCCTGGTAGCGGAAGTGCGCGTCCCGGAACACGAGGTGCCCGCGCGGATCCGCGATGGTAGCCGGCGCGTCGGGGTCGGTGATCGCGTCCTCCTCGTCCATCACCTCGAAGTAGCGGTCGACGGCCGTGCGCGCGTCGAAGGTCATCGACAGCAGGAAGCCGACGGACTCGATCGGCCAGCGCAGCACCGCGGCGGTCGCGAAGAACGCCACGAGGTCGCCGACCGAGATCTGGCCCGCGGACGCGAGCAGCACGCCGCCGAGGAGGGCGAGCGCGAACGTGATGTCCGGCACCAGCAGCAGCCACAGCCAGATGCCGGCGATCGCCTTCGCCTTCTTGATCTCGGTGCCGCGCAGCTCCTCCGCCTGCTCGGCGAACGCGTCGTGCATGTGCTTGCCGCGGCCGAACGCCTTGAGCACGCGGATGCCGTGGACCGACTGCTCGACGCTCGTCGCGAGGTCGCCCGACTGGTCCTGGCTGAGCCGGGCGACGGAGGAGTACTTCTGCTCGAAGAGGTAGCCGTAGACCCACAGCGGGATGGAGCAGACGAGGAACCCGATCCCGAGGCGCCAGTCGATGGACACCAGGAACCCGATGCCCACCAGGATCGTGAGGATGTTGACGATGAACAGCACCAGGCCGAACGCCATCCAGCGGCGGATGAGGTTGAGGTCGCTGACCATGCGGGACAGGAGCTGCCCGCTCTGCCACCGGTCGTGGAAGGCCACGGGCAGCCGCTGCAGCTTCCGGTAGAAGGCGTTGCGCATGTCCGCCTCCATCAGCGTGCCGGGCTTCAGCACGAACCAGCGGCGGAGGGCGATCATGGCGGCCTCGAGGATGCCGAGCCCCAGGATCAGGAGCACGGCGGGCACCACGGCCGCCGCGTCGCCGTCGCCGAGCGGCCCGTCGACGAGGCCCCGCAGGATCTGGGGGATGATCAGCGCCAGCAGCGAGCCGATGAGGGCCACCACCATGCCGGCGATGATGCTGGGCATCGCGGGACGCGCGAACGGCAGCAGGCGCATGAGCACCGCGATGGTGCCGGGCCGGGGGCCGTGGCGGTCGGAGGGGGGCGCGGCCTGGTCGGCGGGCGTTGTGCTGGGCACGAGGCGTTCCTTCGGTAGACCCGATCCATGGTGGACGGGCGGTCGTACGGCGGCGGTCGGCGTCAGGACGCGGACGGCGGGGTTCGTGGTGGGGCGACGCAGGCGCTCGCGACTCCACCGGAGGCGTGATCCCGCGGCGGGCGGTTGAGGGCGCGGCGGCCTCCCGGCGAGCACGCCCGGTCGGCACGCCGCGCGGCTGCCGGCGGCGTGGATCCGGCGGAGCGGGCGACGCGTCGGCGTCACCCCTCCCCGGCAGCGCTTAGAGGGCGGCTTCCGGGCGGAAGCCGTCGAGGCGCACGCGGATGGCGGCTGCGGGCGTCGAGTGCGTGCGTGCGTCTGTCGTCGATGTCGTGGTCATGACACCCTCCCTGGCTGCGTATGCGATTCACGTGTGGGCCGCACCGATCGGACCATGTGAATGGCCGCTCCAGGCAGCCTTTCAGGATATGCAGCGGAGGCGTCACGCACAAGAGCCCGCCCTGCATCCGAGGATGCGGGGCGGGCTCGTCGTCGAGGAGCGGGCGGCATGGAGCACGCGGCTCCCGCGCAGCGGGTCAGTCCACGCGCACCGAAAGGCACGTGACGGACCCCTCGAGCTTCTCGAACTCGCTGATGTCGACCGTCACCACCTCGTACCCGAGCGTCTGCAGGAGGTCGGCGGTGCGCGGGGCGGCGGCGGACAGGAGCACCGTGTGCTCGTCCAGGACCACGACCGCAGCGCCCTCGGCCTCCGGCACGGGGAGGAAGGACGGGAAGAGGCGGGCTGCGTCCACGAGCGGCTCGTACCCGATGACCGTGCCATCCGGCAGCGCGGTGACCTGCGTCTTGAGGTGGAGGGTCGAGGCCACGGGCACGGCGACGACCTCGTATCCGAGCGGGCGGGCGATCTCGCGGAGACGGCGGATGCCCTCGGGGTTCGTGCGGGAGCTGCTGCCCACGTAGAGCGTCCTGCCGACCTCGAGCACGTCTCCCCCGTCGACCGTCGCGGGCAGGTCGATGGTGACGACGTCGAGACCGAGATCCCAGACGCTCTGCTCCACGCCCTGCCGCTCACCACGACGCGACTCGGCGCCGGAGGTGAGCACGACCGCCGTGTCGCCCAGCACCACGACGGCGTCCTCGACGAAGACGGAGTCGGGGTGCGCGTCCGACGGCGGCACCTCGCGGGTGGCCCATCCGTGCTCCTCGAGCGCGAGCACGTAGCGCTCCCACTGCTGGTCGGCGAGCTCGGCGTCGATCGGCTGCCGATCGACGTGCGTGAGCTCGCCGTCGGCGAGGCGCGACGAGGGGATGCGGACGAGCGCGACCCGCTCCCGCGCACGCTCCTCGCCGTCGCCGGACAGACGCCGCCAGATCCGTCGTCCCAGGAGGATGGACGCGAGGATCAGGCCGAGCTCGAACATGAGGTTGAGGCCGAGGATGGTCCCGAGGAGCGGAGCGACGATGTCGCTCTTGAGCGGCGCCCCCTGCGCCATGGCACCGAGCAGGCTGCCGAGGAGCGCGGCCACGATCGCGGCGAGGACGGAGCCGACGATCGTGGTCCACAGCCGCCGGTACGCTCCGGCCCCCGCGAGAGCCGCGAGGAGCACGAACGAGATGAGCGTGTGCACGGTCCAGTAGTCCAGGAGCGGGACGAGAACGGCCACACCCGGCTGCTGGCTCGCGCTGAAGACCGTGAGCACGCTGAACAGCAGGCCGAGGATCGCGGACACCCCAGCCGCGACGAGCGCAGCGGACAGGGCCCTGCCGAGGGATGCGCCGGCTGCGGGCGACCGCTTCATGAAGGAGGGCGCGGGCCTGCCTGCGGTCCTCACCGCGCCCACCGCCGGATTCCCGGAAGAGGTCCGGGCGTGCATGTCGGCCGACGTCTCCGGGGCGTCGGGTGCGGAGGAGCGGTCATCGTCATGGTCGTTCTCTCGGGGATCGGTCACGACCCACGACCCTAATCCCCGCGCTCACGACCCTCATGTGAACGGCCTGGACGGCGGGCGGATGCCTCGCGCCGG